>NZ_BAAGPS010000027.1:349-11621 GCF_054783935.1 Streptomyces pseudoechinosporeus | reverse complement strand
TCACCAAAGTCACTCCGCCGGCCACCGATAATCAGCGAGAGACTTAAGCCCGCGATTTCAGGTGCATCACACTAGCCGCCCACGCCCAGCGAGCTACGAACCAGTGGCGAGGCGCGCCGCCCGAAACGCCCTCGAAGCCTGGTAGGTCCCCGGAAGCTCGTATGCCATCGAGCCCACCGCCTCCATACAAGCCAGGACAGACTGCTGCCGGACACGCAGGTGAACCGCTGTTCCCCAACAGGCCTGTCAGGGGTCAGAAGTCCGCCTTGCAGCTACCGCGGAAGCCGGGGCCGCGCCCGCTGTCCTCAGCTGATGCGAAATTCTCGCGTCGGATGCGATAGACGGAGAGTGATCGTGGATGGGTGGGGACGGTCTTGTGCCGGGATCTGCTCGGCTGCACCTGGTGGCTGGCCTGCCGCTGCTGCGGCCGGACTCCCCCCGGGGCCTAGCCCCCGGCGGAGAGGTGGGCGTCCACGGCGACGACACCGTCGACGCCCTGGCAGAGGCCCACGACCACCGGGACGAGACGCGGTTCCGGGACGTGACCCCGCAGGGTGACGTCCCCGTCACGGACCTCGACCGCGACGGTGCCCTCGTCCAGGCCGAGGATGCGCCCCAGGACGTCCTGCTCCACCTCGCCGCGGATCTCGACGTCGGAGCGGATGAAGGTGTCGAGCAGGTCGCTGCGGCTGACGATGCCGGTGAGGAGCCCGTCGTCGCTGACCACGGGCAGTTGCTTGATGTGCCGCCTGCGGAGTTCCCGCGCGGCCCGGGGGATCGTCCAGTCGGCGCGGGCGGTGAAGACGGGGCTGCTCATGAGCGCGCCCGCAGTCCGGGCCCGAGCCTTGCCCCAGGCGCGCTCGTCGTTCCCGTCCTGCCCCTGCGGATCGGGCATACCGGTCTCGTGCCGCAGCACGTCGGACGCGGACACCACGCCGACGGGGGCGCCGTCGGCGTCGACGACCGGGGCCGCGGCGATGTCGTTCGCGTCCAGCAGGGCGGCGACTTCCTGGAACGGCGTGTTGGGGCGGAGGGTGATGACCTCCTTGGTCATCACGTCACCGACCGTGCGGCGGTGCAGCATGGCATCGGCCTCCTCCGCTGTGCGACGGGGCGGCCGCGGTGGGACCGCCCGGGCGGACCACGCGCGGCGCGCCGGCCTCCGCGCCCCTGCCGGCTCGTCCACGCGGTCTTCCCTACCCATGACAGCACCGCGCCGCTCCGGCGACCAGTGACGTTCGGCCTGGCGGAGAGGGCCGGCGGTCCCGCAGCGAGGGCCGTGAGCAGCGGACTGCCCGTGAAATGCTCCCGCTGCACTGTTGTCCGTGGGTGTCAGGGCGTGGTCGTGCCGGTGACTTCCGCCGGCAGAGGGCGCGGATACGGGGCCGGAGTCGTTGCGGGCAGAGGGATCTCGTCCAGGAGCAGGCGCTGCGGGCCATCCTGCCCCTGCAGGGCGAAGCGAAGATTGCGCTCGTCGTCCACCTCCTGCGGAGCATCACCGACAGCCCTCAGCAGGGCCCGCAGCCGCGGATAAGGTGCCTGGCGGGCACGGCCGATGACTTCGGGCATGCGCAGCGCCTGGAGCAGGAGCGAGGCGAGATTGACGCCGGCGCGGTAATGCCGGTGAGCGTTCTGAGTGATCCAGGGCTGGCCGTCGATGACGTCGGCCACGCTGAGGTGCGACAGCGTGTACATCATCACGATCTCGCCGCGCTGCACCGCCAGGCGGGTCCCGGCCGGCAGGCGCTCTCCTGGCTGAAGCTCCTCACTGGAGGCGACGGAGCGGCCGACGAGCGGGCCTCCGCCCTGCTCACGAACCTGTGCGAACTGCTCGACGGTGGCGTCGATGTGGCGGCCGGAGTCTGGCAGGAGCAGGATGCAGTGGCCGTTGAAGACAGTGCCGTCGTCGTTCCATGACGGCTCCGGGGTGCCGTGCAGGACGCTGTTGCCGTTGGCCTCGCGGACGGTCAGGTCGGTCAGTGCGAGTTCAGAGCGGATCCCGAGCTGCCCGTAGGCGTATTTCAAGGTGAGGCAGCTGTCCACACAGATGTTGGCCGGCGCCCCGCTCTCGTCCGCGATCCCGGCCCACAGGTTCGGCAGCAGCAGCTCAACGAGCGCGTCGGGGGGCGCCTGTTCCAGGATGCGGGCCGTCATGGGCATGTTGCCCCGCATCGCGTATGGGCCGGCGTGAGGACCGGAGAGCGCTGAGGAGGGCTGTGGCGCCGACTCCGGCCTGCGCCGGATGACCCGCTGCTGTGGCTTTCGTTGCTTCCTGTCCCGTGACTTGGCCATACCGGCGAGCCTAGGGACAGCGCTTTTCCCGCGACAGAGCGCGATTTACGCCACCGGCCGCCCGGACCCAGAGCATCAATCATCTACTGCGGGGCGCCTTCCTCGCGGTGCAGCCCCCGCCCCGCTGTTCTTGCGCGCAGCGTGAACAACGACCACAGACCTTGTGCCGTCAGGCCGTCGGGGTGGTCCTGCGGATTCGGGCGTAGTGCGGCCCGGCTCGCCTAACGACCCTGGACCCGCGCGGGGCACGGATGAATCCCCCTCAAAACGGCGGTGTTTGTGGGTCGCGGGTGTTCGGCTGCGACTTCCCGGCTGGCGAAACCGGTGAGTTGATTGGTCGTTTTCTTCTCGGGCGTGGCGGTAAAGCGGCTGAGGACTGCGTCCCTGCGTGATGCCGCCGTCAGAGCCTGCAATAGGCAGCTGGTTTGAGGACTATCAAGGGAGTTCCGTGCCCCGTTCCTGCTTTCAGATGGCCGCTATCGAGGACCCGGGGCTGGTGGCTGGCTACGAGGCGTGTCGGCGTGTGATGCGTGGGGCCGGGGGTACGGAATACCTGGTCGCACAGTTGATGCCGCCGACGTTGCGCCCTGCCCTTTGGGCGATCTACGCGGCGGGCCGGGTGGCCGACGACCTCGCCGATACCGGTGATCCGGCCGCCAGGGCAGCCCGTCTGGACGCGTGGACGAGTGCGTTGGTCGAGGACTTGCGCCAGGGTGGCAGCGCTGATCTGGTGCGCCGGGCGTTGGTGCATGCGGCGCGGACGTGGGATCTGCCGACCGGGGAGCTGTTCGCGGCGTTCGAGGCGCTCCGCGAGGACGTCGATGGGCGTGTCCATGAGACGTGGCAGGAGTGGAGCGGGTACTCCCAGAGTGTCAACACCACGTTCTTCGCCCAGGCCGTGGCCCTGTTCACTGCGGCCGGGCTTCAGATGCCGGTGCGCCTGAGGCACCTGTCGGCGTTCAGGCAGTGGGTGGACGCCCTCAACCTCATCGACATTCTCGAAGATCTCGCCGAGGACACCGCACAAGGCCGCATCACCTTGCCTCTGGAGGTTCTCCAGCAGTTCTCCGTGACCCCGCAGGCCTTGTTGAGCGGCCGGTGGACGCCCGGGCTGCGCGACATGGTCGCGCACCTGACTGCGCTGGGACGCGAGTGGATCACGCAGCCGGAGCTGGTCGCGGGAATGCCCGCGGTGCTCGTGGTCGCGGTGGAGACGGTCAGTGAGCTGGGCCGCTTGCGGCTGGATCGAGTGGAGCGGGCCCGGGGGAGGGTGCTGAAGGGCAAGCCGCGTCTTCCCCGCCTCGCCGCATGGAGCATCGTCCTTCCTGCCCGGGCGAAGGCATCGGTGGCGTGGCGGCTCCTGCCCCCGGTCATGGTCCCGCCGGGAGAACCGGGTGCGGAGGGCCAGAATGCGCCTGTCAGGCTTCCCTCCCCGGCTGGCACGTGTGCCCCCAAACCGCCCCGGCCGCACACCTCGGGTGAACGCCCTCCCCAGCTGCCGCCAGGTCGTCTGCCCGCTCATGTGGCGATCGTGATGGACGGCAACGGACGATGGGCCACCGACCGGGGCCTGTCCCGCAGCGACGGCCACCGCGCCGGTGCCGACGCGCTGCGCGATGTGGTCCAAGGCGCGCTGGAGATCGGGCTGCGGCATCTGACGGTCTACGCCTTCTCCACGGAGAACTGGCAACGCCCCGCCGAGGAGGTGAGCGGCCTGATGACACTGCTGGGGGATATCGAGCACGACCAGGACATCCTCAGTCACGATGTCCGCTTTCGCTGGGCTGGATCACCTGAGGGCGTGCCCCGGGACCTGGTGCAGTCGTTCATCCGGACCGAGGAGAAGACCCGGCACCGGCCCGGCCTGGCGTTCACCTTGTGCGTGAACTACGGCGGCCGCTCGGAACTCACCCAGGCCGCGATCTCCCTGGGCCAGCTGGTCGCCGCGGGGCGTCTGGACCCCTCCCGTATCTGCGAGCGCACCTTCGCCGCCCACCTGCCCGGGCACAGGATGCCGGATGTCGACCTGCTGTGGCGCACCGGGGGCGAACAGCGCACCTCCAACTTCCTGCTCTGGCACGCCTCCTACGCCGAGCTGCACTTCACCGACACGCTCTGGCCGGACATCGACCGCCGGGACCTGTGGCAGGCCATGTGTGCGTACGCCGGGCGGGAGCGCCGTTATGGTGCCGTGCCCTCCACACGCCGGACAGCGCCGCGGTGACCACCACCGCCTGACGCTGGGGCCGGGGGCGAAGCGTACGGGCGGCGCGCCGCCCCCAGCCCGGACAGCTCCCAGGAGTTCTCAGTGCCGGGGAGGGGGCGGAGCCGTTTATGGCTGGGGGGCGGGCCGGGGTTCGACGGTCATGGGCAGCGGGCCGGAGGAGAGGAAGATGCGGACGGCGGGGCGCAGACGATGTCCGGGGACCGGTCGCAGGCACCAGCGGGCGCCGATGGTGGCCAGGGCGGTGAGCATGTGCATCATGGCGAGGTTGTCGCCGATGCACTTGCGGGGCCCGGCACCCAGGGCGAGGTAAGAGGCCGCGGGGAGGTTCTTGGCCCGTTCGGGCAGCCAGCGGTCGGGATCGAAGCGCAAGGGCTCTGCGTACACCTGGGGGTCGCGGTGCAGGGCGTAGGGGCAGAACGAGATCTCCGCCCCAGCGGGCAAGTGAGCGTCGCCGAGCTGGACGGGGATGAGGGCGCGGCGCGCGACGAGCCACACCGGCGGATGCAGACGCAGCACCTCCTGCAGGACGCGTCGCGTGTAGTCAAGGCGGGGCAAGTCCTGGGCCCGGACGGGGCCGCCGGCCAGGACGGTGTCGAGTTCATCGTGCATGCGCCGCTCGACGTCCGGGTGGCGGGCCAGTTCATAGAAGGCGTAGGGCAGGGCCTCTCCGACGCTGTGGACGGCGGCGAAAAGGTAGAAGACGAGCTCGGCGACGATCTGAGAGTCATCGAGAGCTTCGTCGCTGTCGCTGTACCTGGCGTCCAGGAGGTGGGAGAGCACATCGGGTGTGGTGGTCTGACCGGTGGCCCGCCGTGCGTAGATCGTGGCGGTGATCGCGGTGCGCAACCGGGCCAGGGCCCGGTTGAAAGCCCCGGTGCCCGGGACATGGGAGAGATGGCCCAGGCGCGGGGCGGACATGCGCCAGTACAGGCCCCTGGTGGTCTGGGACACCAGGCCGGCCAGGGCGTCGGCCACCAAGTGGGTGGCGGGGCCCTGACCGCAGAAAGCTCGGGAGTTGAGGGTGTAGGCCAGGCAGGCCAGGTCCTTGTTGACGAGCAGGGTCTGTCCCGGCTGCCACCGTGCCGTGTGCTCCTCGATGCCCTGACGTGCGTCGTGGACCTGGGCGGCGATCCGGCCGGGATGGAAGCCAGGCTGGACGGCGCGGCGGTGGCGGCGGTGGGAGTCGAACAGGCTCATCCCCTCGAAGTCGACGTCCATCACCAGGCTCACGCCGAACTGTGAGCCGATGCCCTCGGTGATCCGTCCCTTGGCGTAGTCGCGGGTCTCGGTCACCAGGATGCGGTGCAGCAGCTCCGGCGAGTTGATCATGAAAACGTCGGGGTGGCCGGGGGCCATCATGCGCACCACCGGGCCGAGTGCGTTGAGAGAGGCGGTAAAGGCAAGAGGGCGGGCGAACATCTGCCACGCGTGGCCGATCCCGGGCAGGGCGCCGGGAGCGGTCGGAATGACAGCGGAGGGCATCGTGCTGGTCATGGCACCTCGTTGACACACAAGTGGACTATCACAGAAGGTAATCACTAGTGTGCCCGCCGTGCTCAAGGTCTCGTGTCGCCCCCGGTCAGTCTCTCCCTCGTCCCAGCTTCGGTCCCGCGCCATCACCGGCAACGCCGCCGCCCCTGGGCCGGGATGCCCCTCACCTGGTGTGACGCACCGAAGCGGCCGGAGGGCACGGCGATGAGGACCAGCGGGCCGGCGCTGTGCGTGACCGGTGTGCACAAGAGCTACCGGCGCCGGCATGTACTCAAAGGAGTGAGCTTCGAGCTGCCCCCGGGGCAACTGGCGGGCATCGTCGGGGAGAACGGGGCGGGCAAGAGCACCCTACTGCGGATCCTGGTGGGCGACCTCGCCCTGGACGCTGGCACGGTGCAGTGCCGGGGGGTGCTGGGGTACTGCCCGCAGCAGAGTGTCCTGCACGAGGCGTTCACCCTCGAGCAGCACCTGGAATTCTTCCGGACCGCCTACGGCCTTCACAGTCTTCACCGGGCGCATGAGGTGCTGGAGATCCTGCACTGCACCGAGTACCTCAAAGCCCGCACCGGCACGCTCAGCGGCGGCACCCGGCAGAAACTCAACCTCACCCTCGCACTGATGCACGACCCGCAGGTGCTGCTCCTGGACGAGCCCTACCAGGGCTTCGACTGGGAGACCTACCTGCGCTTTTGGGACCTGGCCCAGGACCTGCGCGACCGCGGCTGCTCCGTGCTGGTCGTCTCCCACCTCACCTACGACGCCTCCCGCCTGGACTGCCTGTACCGGCTGCATGACGGCGTCCTTGAGAAAACCGAACGCATCGGCGTAGCCACCGGGCACGCAGCCACGAGCACGGCGGGCACGGAAGGGGTGCGGTCATGAAGCAGTGGATGTTCTGCCTGCGGACCGCTGTGCTGTTCGCGCTGATCGAGCAGCTGCGCAACCGGCTGGCCCTGGTGATCGTGGTGTTCTTCATCCCCGTGTGGATCACCCTCGCGTACAAGGTCATGGCCACTGACCCGGTGCGGTTCTTCGTCCGCCCCGCGAGCCGGTCGATCACCATGGACGCCAACGTCATCACCCAGATGTCCGGAGCCCTGCACAGCCTTGCGCTGATCGTCGGCTTCATGATGTTCCTCGCCACCGCCCGTTCCGCCCTCTTCGACCGGCGCCTGGTCATGGCCGGCTACCCCCGGCTGTGCCTGGCGCTGGCGAAGTTCACCGCCCTGCTGCTGGCCGCGGCCGTGGTCGCCGCCTACGGAGCGGTATGGATGCGCATGTACTGGGACCCCCAGCAACTGCCCCTCCTGGGCGTCGGATTGTTCGTCGGAGCCCTGACCTACGGGGGCATCGGCATCATGCTCGCCGCCGTCCTGCGCAGCGAACTGGCCGGCATGTTCCTCGTCATCATGATCAGCTTCGTCGACCTGGCCCTGCAGAACCCCATCGCCAACCCTGCCGCCGACAGCCCTGTGCTGCGGTACTTCCCGGCGTACGGGGCGATGCAAACCGTCGTCACCGCCGGAGGACTGCACCTGGTGCCCTGGCGCGAGCTTGCCGTGGGCCTGACCTGGTCCATCGGCATGGTCGCCGCCGGCATGAGCGCCTTCGCCGTACGAAGCCGTACGCGACGCAGCCCCAGCAACGTCACCGCAGTGTCGACAGGCGGAACCGATGAGCCGCAACAGGCTGTTCTGGCCGCCGGGTCGAGGACTTCCTCCAACTCCCCGGTCAACCCTGCCGACCAGCTCTCAGATGACCGGCGCACTGACGATGCGCCGACGGCCGGATAGGGGCGGGCACGCGTGGGTGAGCAGGCGGCTTTCCCGGCACCGGATCTGGAGGTCCTGGTCATCGGCTCGGGTTTCGGCGGCAGCGTCGCCGCACTGCGCCTGGCCCAGAAGGGCTACCAGGTCACCGTCATCGAGACAGGGCGGCGCTTCGCCGACGCGGACTTCGCCACTTCACCCTGGCAGGTACGGCGCCTGCTGTGGGCACCACGGCTGGGATGGCACGGCATCATGCGCGTGCACCTGCGCAGACGGTTGCTGACCCTGACCGGGGTCGGGGTCGGTGGAGGGTCCCTGGCCTACGCCGCCGTCCACTACCGGCCCGACGACGCCACGTTCCGGGCGGCAGGGTGGGACCAGGCTGTCGACTGGGCGGCCGAACTCGCCCCGCACTACGTACGGGCTGAACAGATGCTGGGCACGGCCACCGTGCCCGCGACGTCGGCCGGGGACCGGGTGCTGCGGCAGGCCGCCGACGACCTCGGGATGGGAGGGACGTTTCATCCCACCCGGGTCGGCATCCACTTCGGCGCCCCCGGGCAACAGGCCGGCGACCCGTACTTCGCCGGACAGGGTCCCGTCAGGACGGGCTGCACCCTGTGCGGGCAGTGCACGGCCGGCTGCCCCATCGGCGCGAAGAACACCCTGCCCAAGAACTATCTGCACCTCGCCGAACGCGCCGGCGCCAACATCCGCCCCCTGACCACCGCAGTCGCCCTGCACCCCCAACCGGACGGAACCTGGCAGGTCGAGACCGAACGCACCGTCCTCGGCCGCTTCACCTCCCGCTGTACGCGCGAAGTCCTGAACGCACAGCAAGTAGTCCTGGCCGCCGGGGCCTGGGGCACCACCGAACTTCTCCACCGCTCACGACCCCACCTGCCCCATCTTTCCCCCGCCCTGGGCACCCGCACCTGCACCAACCGGGAAGTGATCACCGGGGTTGCCGCACCCGGCTTCGACACCGGCCCCGGAGCCGCCATCACCTCCGCCATGCGCCCCAACTCCGACACCCTCCTCCAGCTGTGCCGCGTCAGCCCCGGCACCCACCCGCTGGCCGCAGCCCTGCTGCCCTTCCCCCTGCCCGGACCGTGGCGGGCCTTCGGGCGGCGCACCGCCCTGCTCTTCGCCATGGAACGCAACGACTCCGCCCTCACCAGTCGGCAGCGCCGCACCCTGTTCGGCAGGCGGATGACCTTCCGCCCCGACACCCCGCGCCCCGAACCCGTCCGCACCCCCGCAGCCGAAGCGGTCGCCGACACCTACGCGCGGCGGATCGGGGGCCGTGCCCGCCGCCTGTGGACCACCCTGCTCAAGGTCCCGATCACCGCGCACCTCATGGGCGGCTGCCCCACCGGCACCGACCCCGCCCGCCACGTCACCGACCCCTACCACCGGGTGCACGGCTACCCCACCCTGCACATCGCCGATGCCTCCGTGATCCCGGGCAACCTCGGACTCAACCCCTCGCTGACCATCACCGCCATGGCCGAACGCGCGCTGGCCGCCTGGCCCCAGGCCGGCACCCCCGACCCGCGTCCCCGCCAGGGCGAGCCCTACCGCCCCCTGCCCCTTGTGAAGGTGCCCGCATGCCGCATCCACTCGTCGTCCGCCTGGGCCGCACCCGCCTGTTCACCACCCTCGCCCCCCACCTGCTGCCCCACTGCGACCTCCTCCTCCACCGCCTCACCCGCGGACGGCTGCTCCCAAGCCGCCTGTTCATCGCCACCGTCATCCTGACCACCACCGGCCACCGCACCGGCCACAAGCGCACCACCCCCCTGTGCGCCCACCACGATGCGGACGGCAGCTGGCTCATCGTCGCCAGCAACTTCGGCAAACCCCACCACCCCGCCTGGAGCACCAACCTCCTCCACACCCCCACCGCCCACCTCACCCACCAAGGCCGTACGATCGCCGTCACCGCACAGCAGCTCACCGAGGAAGACAAGACGCTCCACCGGCTCCGCATCTTGACCGCGCTGCCCGTCTACGACACCTACAACGCCCGCACCCAGCGCGACATCCGCGTCTTCCACCTCAGTCCGCACCCTTGACCACCAGGGCTCCTCGTGCGGTGCAGCCTGTCGCGGCTGGTCCGCAGGGACCGGACCCGCCTGGAGGCGGTACAGGAGGCGTACGCGCGTGAAGTGAACCGGGGCCTGCTCTCGTGAATCACCTGGTACGAACGCACGGTTTCCCCCTGGACACACCCACGGACGCAGAACGCGCCTTCGGTGGGAGGCCGCCTACGGGACCACTGCCCAAGAGAAACCGGACGCGGAGGTGCGCCGCCTCGCACCTCACGTCCTGAACGAGATCGACCGGGGCACCGATCCGCAACGACCCGTCACCACGTCGGCAGACCTGGCGGCAGCCGTACGAGCACGGCGCAGCGCGCAAGATGTGCGACGATGACCGCCAGGACCAGCAGGGCCGTGCGCGGATGGGTCTTCGGTCGCCCGTGGTGGCGGACGCTGCCGGGCTGGCGGCATCGCTTCGGGCTCGGATCGCGAACCCGTCCGTCAGGCCCAACCGAAATCCCTCTCGGCGGGCGGGTTGGAACCTGAGCCCGTCCAGAAATCGACGAACCCGCGCGCTTCCAACCGGTCCAAGGGCGACCAGGGCCCGGATGAGTGGCAGCCGCCGGCCAAGGCGTACTGGTGCACCTACGGGCGGGCCTGGACAGCAGTGAAAGCCACCTACGAGCTGACGGTCACCGAAGCGGAGAAGGACATGCTGACCGAGATGCTGGATACCTGCACGTCATGACCGGCCACGACGGCACGCCCGCGCCCGAGCGGCTGCAGAGCGAGGTGACCGCGGGGAGAGGGGGCGCGATGACCGATGAAGTCGGCGTCATCACCGGCGACCTCACCCTCGCCACCACCGCCCTGCCCGGCGGACGCGCCGCCGTCACGGTCCAGTACACCGGTGCCGCGGAGTGGTACACCCTGACCGGCAGTCCCGTCCCGCTGCCGCCCGGCCAACTGGCCGCACTGCACGCCGACGTCGTCGAGCGTGTCCAGCAGGGAGGCGGAGCCGAAGCCCCGCACTGAATGCGGCTCTTGCCCTATGGATGTTGCTCTCTGGTGGCGGCAGGTTTCGCCGTGTAGCGTCGCTGCCAGATGTCGTGGTTCGCAGTACCTGCCCGCGCTCCGGCGTGGGCTCTTTGCTGTGCAGTGCCGGACCAGGGCGATCACCTCCGGGTCCGCACGGTGCGGACCCGATAGCGACCGAGAGGCACCAGCATGGCACGCGGAACCGTGAAGTGGTTCAACTCCGAAAAGGGCTTCGGCTTCATCGAGCAGGAAGGCGGCGGCCCGGACGTCTTCGCGCACTACTCCAACATCAACTCCTCCGGCTTCCGCGAGTTGCTGGAAGGCCAGGCGGTGACCTTCGACGTCACGCAGGGCCAGAAGGGCCCGCAGGCGGAGAACATCACGCCCGCCTGACCTCGCGGCCAGACATC
>NZ_BAAGPS010000027.1:0-288 GCF_054783935.1 Streptomyces pseudoechinosporeus | reverse complement strand
TCTGGCCGCGAGGCGGCATGAAGCAGGTGGAAACGGCCTCTCAGTCACGAGTGCCTCTGCGACGCCACGCCGATCGGGGCCGTCCGCAGACCTCGAAGGCTCCGGCGTCCCCAGTCCGACCTACGCGGGGTTAGCCCTGGGTATTCGGCGGAATCGGGCGATCTGACGCCCCGATAGCAGAAAGGTGCCGTTGACCTGCGAGGATGCGAGTGTCTAGATCGTATCTGCTGCAGAGAGCAAGGCACCTTTCTGGTGGTCGAGAGTACAGGGTGGGACCGTCGGCTGAAC
>NZ_BAAGPS010000026.1:127830-160807 GCF_054783935.1 Streptomyces pseudoechinosporeus | reverse complement strand
ACAGCGCCGATGGTACTGCAGGGGGGACCCTGTGGGAGAGTAGGACACCGCCGAACAAATATTGAGAAAACCCCCGGTCGGGGATACCGACTCGGGGGTTTTCTGCATTTCAGGGCCATCTATTCTCATAGCCATGCGCTATGACCTCGTCATCTTCGACAACGACGGCGTGCTCGTGGACAGCGAGCCGATTTCCAACAAGCTGCTCGCCGCCTATCTCACCGAGCTCGGGCACCCGACCTCGTACGAGGACTCCCTTCGTGACTACATGGGCGCCGCCATGCATCGCGTACACGATCTTGTGCTGGAGCGGACCGGTCAGCGGTTGCCTGAGGACTTCGACGAGGTCTTTCACGGGCGTGTATTCGCCGCATTCGAGCGGGAGTTGAGGCCGGTGGCCGGGGCCGTGGAGGTGCTGGAGAAGCTGGCCGCGGACGAGGTTGCGTACTGTGTGGCGTCCTCCGGGAGTCATGAGCGGATTCGGGTGGGGCATCGGGCGACTGGGCTTGAGCGGTGGTTCGAGGACGGGCGGATCTTCAGTTCGCAGGATGTGGGGCGGGGGAAGCCGGCGCCGGATCTGTTTCTGTACGCGGCCGAGCGGATGGGGGTTCGGCCGGAGCGGTGTGTGGTCGTCGAGGACAGTCCGCTCGGGGTACGGGCGGCTGTCGAGGCGGGCATGGATGTGTACGGGTTCACGGCGATGACGCCCGCCGAGCGGCTTGCGGGAGTCACCGCACTCTTCGGCGCGATGCAGGAACTGCCCGCGCTCCTCTCTTGAAGCGCCCCCTGTTGCTCCCCGGTTGTGCCCCTGCTGGTCCCCTTCTTGCCCTTCCAGAAGACGAAGTCTCGGCTCCTCCAGAAGATGAGCAAGATTCATCTTCCAATCCATCTACCCACGAGTAAGCTGCGCCCGTACGCTGATCGGCCATGACAGATGTGCTGCGGCGCGGCCGGGCCTCGTTGGCGTTCAGCTTCTTCGCTCAGGGTGTGGCCTTTGCGCTGCTGGTGACGCGGATCCCCGCGATCCAGGACCAGTACGGGATCTCCGACGCCCTGCTGCCCGCCTTTCTCGCTGCCGTGCCGGTCCTCGCCGGCGTCGGCAGTGTCTGCACGGAGCAGCTGGTCAAGCGGGTGCGGCCCAGTCGCGTACTGCGCTGGTCGCAGCCCGTCGTGCTGCTCGCGCTGCTCGGTGTCGGAGCCGGTGACGGGCTGTGGGAGATCGGGCTGGCGCTGGGGGCGTTCGGGCTGGCTGTCGGAGCGCTCGACGCGTCCATGAACATGCTCGGGGTGAGCCTGCAGCACGCGTACGGGCGCAGCATCATTCTCGGCTTCCACGCGGTGTACAGCCTGGGTGGGATCGTCGGGGCCTCGCTCGCGTGGGTGGGGGCGCACTGGGATCTGCACCTGTTCGTGTCGTATCTGCCGGTCGTCCTGGTGCTGCTGCCCACAGCGTTGGTGGGGAGTCGGTGGTACGTCGACGGGGGCAGCCACGGTGAGGAGAAGCCGAAGGAGGCGGTGGTCGGGCAACCCGTCGCCTTCAAGCTGCTGTTGCCGCTGTGTCTGGTGATGACCTTCGCGTATATCGGGGACTCGACCGTCTCCAACTGGAGCGCCAAGTATCTGCAGGACGTGCTGGGCAGTTCGGAGCAGCTGGCGACCGTGCCGTACAACGTCTACATGGTCACGACGCTGCTCGGGCGGGCCATCGGGGACTTCGGGGTGCGGCGGTTCGGGGCCGTGGCGGTCGTACGGCTGGGGGCGATCGTCGCGTCCGTGGGGTTCGCGGTGGTGGCGGTGGCGCCGGGGGCGTGGGTCGGGCTGCTCGGGTTCACGTTGCTGGGGCTCGGGTTGTGTGTGCTCGTACCGCAGACTTTCGCGGCCGCCGGGCGGCTGTTCCCCGGTGCGGCGGATGCGGCCATCGCGCGGCTGAATATCTTCAACTATGTGGGTTTCTTGATCGGTTCGCCCCTCGTGGGGGCTCTGGGCGATGCGTGGACCTATCGGGGGGCCATGCTTGTGCCGATGGTGTTGGTGCTGGTGACCCTGGTGTACGCCCGGTCGTTCGCTCCTGAACCAAACCGATACGGTGACGGGCATGAGCGGCCGCACACAGCTGATGTGGGACGAGGCAGTAACGGGCTATGACTTCGGTCCGGATCACCCGATGGATCCGGTCCGGCTGGCGTTGACCCGTCGACTGGTGGATGCCTTCGGGCTCGATCGTGAGATGGACGTGGTCGCGGCGAAGGCGGCCGGGGAGTCGACGTTGCGGCTCGTGCATCGTGAGGACTACGTCGAGGCGGTCAAGGCCGCTTCCGTGGATCCTCGGGCGGCGGACATGTCGTACGGCCTTGGGACCATGGACGATCCCGCCTTCGCCGGGATGCACGAGGTGTCCGCGCTGATCGCCGGGCAGTCGGTGGGGGCGGCCGAGGCGGTGTGGCGCGGGGACGTCTCGCACGCGGTGAACTTCGCGGGCGGGCTGCATCATGCGATGCCCGGCGGGGCGTCGGGGTTCTGCATCTACAACGACGCGTCGCTGGCGATCGCGCGGCTGCTGGAGCTGGGGGCGGAGCGGGTCGCGTACGTCGATGTGGATGTGCATCACGGGGACGGGGTGCAGGCCGCGTTCTGGGAGGATCCGCGGGTGCTGACGATCTCGTTGCACGAGCATCCTCGGACCTTGTTCCCGCAGACCGGGTGGCCGGAGGAGACCGGGGCGGACGGTGCGGAGGGCTCCGCCGTGAACGTGGCGCTGCCGGCCGGGACCGGGGACGTGGGGTGGCTGCGGGCCTTTCACTCCGTCGTGCCGGAGTTGATCGCGGACTTCCGGCCTCAGGTGCTGGTGACTCAGCACGGGGCCGATACGCACTTCGAGGATCCGCTGGCTCATCTGGCCGTTTCGCTGGATGCGCAGCGGGCGGTGCAGGTCGCTTGTCATGAGCTGGCGCATGAGTACGCCGAGGGGCGGTGGATCGCGCTTGGTGGGGGCGGGTATGCCGTGGTGGACGTGGTGCCCCGGTCGTGGACGCATCTCGTCGCCATTGCCGCGGGGCGGGAGATCGCGCCGGATGCGGTGATTCCTGAGGGATGGCGGCAGGAAGTCTTCGCTCGTACGCGGCAGTTGGCGCCGGTGCGGATGACTGATGGGCGGTGGCCGGTGGCCTGGAAGTCGTGGGAGGACGGTTACGATCCGGCCGACCGGCTTGATCAGGCGATCGTCGCGGCTCGGCGGGCCGTGTTCCCGTTGCGGGGGCTGTTGGCGTAGGCCCTGCGCACGGGGCTCGCTTTCCCCAGGGCGGATAGCCGTTTGTTACTCCGACCGTGCGGGCTTTCCCCGTTCTGGGCGTGAGCCAGTGGCACATGCGCCAGCATCGCTGACGTGTTGAGTGCCGGAGCATTGCGTGCGCATCTGCTGGCCGCCCGGTTGGCCGGGCCTGTGGCGACCTCGCGGGAGGAGAGTCTGCGGAGTTATCGGCTCTTCGCGGCTCGCGATCCCCGCGTCATGATCGGGCTCGACCCTGAATGGACTTGGAAACAGCCGGATTTGGTCGCTTTGATGGCGGACAAGTGCGGAGTCTCGGCCGATCCACGGCACACATCGGGCCACGATGTGATCGATCCTGAGCGGACATTGGCGGCCCTTGATGCCTTCGCCGAGCGGCTCCAGGTGGCGGCCCGTAACCGTTCCCCGGTGCTCCTCGGCACCGGCCACCCGCACCGACTGCTCGGTTTCTACGCCGCTCTCGCGGACGCCCTGTCGGCGGCGGGATGTGCCGTGCTCACCCCCGCGCAGGGTAGCTGTGTCGACATAACGACCCGGTTCGGTCTACGCACGCACAACCTTGACTACGTACAAGGTGTCGCGCTGGTGCGCGAACCAAGTGCCTCGGCCACCGGTTGTGAGACCGGCGCACACTCCCATTCGCCGCTCCCGGTTCGACTCGCGCTGGCGGCCGCCGCGGAGGCCGGCGGGCCTCTCCCGGAACTGGTGATCGGAGACCATGGCTGGGTCTGCGGCGCAGGTCAGCTGGGGTTCGAGGCCATGGGTCTTGGTGATACGGACGATCCCGCGCTGTTCGTCGGGGAGGCGGAGGGGCGAGTGTCCGTCGCCGTTCCGCTTGATGACGCTGTGCGGTCTGCTTACTACCGGCCGCTTACTCGCTATGTACTCAATCGAGCGTGTCTGTCACAGTAGGGCCCAGATGGCATCCCCTCTTCCCCACTCGCATCACCCGCCCCTACATTGGGGAGTGAGCACGCAACGACGAAGTGTCACCGGAAGGGGAAGCCGGTGACCGTCGAGTGCGGAAGGTTCAGGTGTGTCATGGCTGCTGGCGAGAGGCCTCTGAACGAGGTTCAGTTCCTTACCGTGGCGGAAGTCGCCTCGGTGATGCGAGTGTCGAAGATGACCGTGTACCGGCTGGTGCACAGCGGTCATCTGCCCGCGATCCGGGTCGGGAGGTCATTCCGAGTCCCGGAGCAAGCGGTTCACGAGTACCTTCGCGAGTCCTACGTGGGGGTGGAAACCGCCTGACGGCGACTCCGGCGGATACCGGTGACGGCCCTCAGGGTCGTCCCCGGTTTCCCCCGGGATTACCTCGATTACAAGCTCGGAGCTCTGTCGGGGTAGGCTGGCCCCCCGTAGGTCGTGTGGGCCCCAATGCAGCCCCGCACCGAGTGATTGTCCCCGCTGACGCGGGGGTTGTCCGAGAAGTGAGCGAGGGTTGACGTGGGCTCTGTTATCAAGAAGCGGCGCAAGCGGATGGCGAAGAAGAAGCACCGCAAGCTGCTCAAGCGCACGCGCGTTCAGCGTCGCAACAAGAAGTAGGCAGCAGGTCGTAGGGCCGTGAACCCGCCCCGGCGGACCCGCTCTCACGACTCTGCCCACGGTGTTGCGCGCCGCTGCGACAGGCAGGCGCTCTGTGGCCTCCCACCGGTCGGTGGGAGGCCACAGCCATACCCCGTCGGCTTGGTGCCCTACCCGGTTGGCTTGGTCGGGTCGTACGTCCTTGGCCGAGTCTGGTCGTACGTCCGCGTCCGTGGTGACTTCATGCATCGAGTGGTCACCACAGCGCAACATCGACCCGCTAACGTGGGCCGTCACGGGGAACGCGGCAGAGTACGAGCAGGAAGTCCTCAAGGGCTGGAAGGAAGGCGCTGATCTTGGGCAAGGTCGTGCTCGTGACCGGAGTGGCCCGGCAGCTCGGGGGCCGTTTCGTACGGCGGATCCAGCGGGACCCCGAGGTGGACCGGGTGGTCGCCGTGGACGCGGTCCGGCCCGAGCACCACCTGGGCGGAGCCGATTTCGTACAGGCCGACATCAGGCAGCCCACCATCGCGCGCCTGCTCGCCGAGTACTCCGTCGACACGGTCGTGCACATGGACGTCTCGGGTACTCCGCTGGGCAGCGGCAGCCGGACCTCGGTCAAGGAGACCAACGTCATCGGCACCATGCAGCTGCTGGGCGCCTGCCAGAAGTCCCCGGCGGTCAAGCGGCTGGTCGTGAAGTCCAGTACGAACGTCTATGGGTCGGCGCCCCGCGACCCGGCCGTGTTCACCGAGACGACGTCGCCCAAGTCGCTGCCCAGCGGTGGCTTCGCGAAGGACACGGTGGAGGTCGAGGGGTACGTACGCGGCTTCGCGCGGCGCCGGCCCGATGTGGCCGTGTGCGTGCTGCGGTTCGCGAACATCCTCGGGCCGGGCGCGGACTCGCCGCTGGCCGCGTACTTCTCGCTGCCCGTGCTGCCGACCGTGTTCGGCTACGATCCGCGGCTGCAGTTCGTCCACGAGGACGATGTGATCGACGTGCTGCGGATCGCCTCGCACGAACCCGAGCGCGGGACGCTCAACAGCGGGACGTTCAACATCGCCGGAGACGGGGTCCTGCTGCTCTCGCAGTGCGCGCGCAGGCTCGGCCGGCCCACGGTGCCGCTGCTGCTGCCCGCGGTCAGCTGGGTGGGCACGGCAGTGCGTACGCTGGGTATGACGGATTTCTCGCCCGAGCAGCTGCGGCTGCTCACCCATGGCCGGGTCGTGGCGACCCACCAGATGCGCGAGACGCTGGGTTTCCGGCCGAAGTACACGACCGCGGAGACCTTCGCGGACTTCGCGCGCAGCCGCGGACCCGGACTCCTGCCGCCGGAGGCCCTTGCGGGGGCCGTCGACCGGATCGCCGGGCTGTCCCTCCTGGGCAGTGGCCACCCCCCGACGCAGAGCGCCAACTGAGGAGCGCATCAACGATGGCGGACGCCAAGGTCATTCCGTTCGACGACGACCGGTCCCGTGGGAGCGCCGCGCACCGGCCGCCGCGGCGCCGGGGCGCGGGGAGCCGGCTCAAAGGCGAGCCCGCAGGGGTACGTGAGGTCCAGCCCCTGCCTGGCCGAACGATTCTGCAGGATGATGTTCCTGTGACAGATGTGCCGGTGACGCGTGAGGAACCCGCATCCCCGCCGGAGCAGCAGGGCGGTGGCTGGGACCAGCGCATCGCGGGTGGTCTGGCCTTCCTGCGGCGGCGGTTGACGGGCGACTACGAGATCGACGACTTCGGTTACGACCAGGAGCTCACCGACCAGGTCCTGATGTCGATGCTGCGGCCGGTCTACGAGAAGTACTTCCGCGTCGAAGTGAAGGGCATCGAGAACATCCCGTCCGAGGGCGGGGCGCTGATCGTCTCCAACCACTCCGGGACGCTGCCGCTGGACGGCCTGATGATGCAGGTCGCGGTGCACGACAACCACCCCGACGGCCGCCATCTCCGCCTCCTCGCCGCCGACCTGGTGTTCATGCTGCCTGTGGTCAACGAGCTGGCCCGCAAGGCCGGTCATACGCTCGCGTGCGCGGAGGACGCGGAGCGGCTTCTGGAGCGCGGCGAGCTGGTCGGTGTGATGCCGGAGGGCTTCAAGGGCATCGGCAAACCGTTCGGCGACCGCTACAAGCTCCAGCGCTTCGGCCGCGGCGGCTTCGTGTCGACGGCCCTGCGGCAGGGCACGCCGATCATCCCCTGCTCGATCGTCGGAGCGGAGGAGATCTACCCGATGATCGGCAACGCCAAGACGCTGGCGCGCCTCTTGGGCTTCCCGTACTTCCCGATCACGCCGACGTTCCCGTGGCTCGGCCCGTTGGGCGCGGTCCCGCTCCCCACGAAGTGGACCATCCAGTTCGGCGAGCCGATCCCGACGGACGGCTATCCGCCGGAGGCGGCCGAGGACCCCATGCTCATGTTCAACCTGACGGACCAGGTCAGGGAGCAGATCCAGCACACGCTGTACAAGCTGTTGGTGCAGCGCAGGTCGGTGTTCTTCTGACGGCCGGCTCCTGAAAGAGCGTGGATACGTCGGTGGGGGCGCCCCTTTTCCGCAAGGGGCGCCCCCACCGACGTATCAGCGGAAACTAATCCGTGTCCTCGTTCTCGACACCCAGCTCCGGGAGGAGTCCTGGGAGCAGGGGCGGGACGGTGACGTCGGGCTTGGCCGGGAGGGTGGTCTTGTCGGACGGGGTGGTGCTGGGGTCTTCCGTGGGCGGTTCCAGGAGGCCGCCCGTGTTGCCGCCGAGCAGGCCCTCGTCCTCCGTGCCCGAGGTGGACGGCTGGGGGTTGCCGCTGCTGGACTCGCTGCCGTCGGGGGAGCCGCCGATGGCGCTGGGGGTGGTCGGGCGGTCCGTGTCGGAGGAGCCGGTGGAGGACTGGCCGGAGCCCGGCTGACGGCTCGTGCCCTCCCGTGAGGGGGGCTCCGGCAGCAGCGAGCGCAGCGGATCCACCTCTTCGTCTATGGCGTCGAAGACCGAGCTGACCTGCCGGCTGACATCGCCGAGCTGCGCGGGCAGCCGGTCGCGCAGCGCGCCCCACGAGTTGCGGTGTGACTGGGAGAAGGCCGAGAGGGTCTGGATGGGACCCAGGGAATCGGGGTCGCGCACGTACGCCTCATGCAGCAGCCGGTGGCCTTCTGACGCGTCGTGCCGCATGCCGGACAGCGCACGGCGGATCTCGCCCATGGACTCGTGGTCGAGGGGCCCCGAGCGGTCGCGCTCGATCAGCCGGCGCGCCTCGCTGAGCCGCGTGGACGCCTGGTCGAGATAGAGCCGGCCGCGGTCGTTGTCGCCGTCGGCCATGCCCCGCTTGAGGTCCTCCATGCCGCGCTTGAGCCCGTAGAGCGAGTCACCGGGCAGGGCGTCGGAACTGGCGGCGGCCACGCCGCTGAACGCTCCCGCGGCCACACCCACGGTGAGCCCACCCGCGGCGAGCCCCTTGGAGAGCCGGGAACGCGGTCGCAACTTCCCAAGCCCGGTCGCCCGATGAGCACCCCGCCCCCGTGGCGACCTCTGCCCGGGCACCGAGGGCTCCACCGCGTCGCCCCCCGCGGCCGTGCCCTCCAGCAGCATGGCCTCCATCGCGGCCACCAGCTGGGCCCGCTGAACGACCTTGACCTCGGGGTCCATCGCCGGTTTGGGCAGCTCGCCGAGGCCGGTCGCCAGGGACAGCATCCGGCTCCGCTCGGACCAGCCGGACTGGTCCGTGGGTTCCGGGTCCGGACCTTCGGACTGCTCGGCCGCCGTGCCCCGGTCGGACTGCTCCTCCAGGGCCTGGGCGAAGGCGTGCGCCCGCCGGTGTGCCGATACGTTCGCGATCACTGGCGGCACCTCCTCTCGTCATGACGGTCGACTCCCCAGGGGGTCCTGAGGGTTGCACTCTCTGATCGGATCCACACGATCGAGTGATCGAGGACGGCCAGAGGTGACCACAGGGAGCCTGTATCCCGCACAACGAGCGGCGCGGCACTTGGGTTACGGAGGACGGATGATCGGACGGCGAAGCCAGCAGGCGGCAACGAAGGGTGAGTTGAGCGTCGCTGAGGGTAAGGAGGCGTACGGGGTGGGTGAGGGTGCGATACGGGTTCTCAGCGGGCGTCGTCGGGCAGGAGCCGGGCCAGTGTGCGCACGGCGCGGTACTGGAGGGTCTTGATCGCGCCCTCGTTCTTGCCCATCACGCGGGCGGTCTCGGCGACCGAGAGGCCCTGGAGGAAGCGCAGGGTCACGCACTCCTGCTGCTGTGGGTTGAGGCGGCGTACGGCGTCCAGGAGCGCTGCGTTCGACAGGGACTCCAGGACGGAGTCCTCGGGGGAGCGCTCGACCTCGTTGGCGTCGAGCATCTCCCCGGTGGTCACTTCCAGGCGGAAGCGGCTCGACTTGAAGTGGTCGGCGACGAGGTTGCGGGCGATCGTGACCAGCCAGGCGCCGAAGTCGCGGCCCTGCCAGGTGAAGGTGCCGATGCGGCGCAGGGCGCGCAGAAAGGTCTCGCTCGTGAGGTCCTCCGCGGTCGCCTTGCCTCCCACGCGGTAGTAGATGTAGCGGTACACGGTGTCGCTGTACTGGTCGTAGAGGCGTCCGAAGGCCTCGGCCTCGCCGTCCTGGGCGCGCTCCACGAGGTCCATCATCCGGGCGCTGTCACTGTCCGCGGCCGGGCGGCGGGCGGTGGTGGTGGCCGACGTGCTCGAGCGACCCCGTCTGCCCACCGTCCGCCCGTCACCCGACCTCCGCCCCTCGACGACGGCGCTTCGCGCCGGCCCGCGCTCGATGCCGTCGGCCAGTGCGTAACACGGGCCGACGGGCGCGGCGGAGACAGCGAGGGCGGGGACGGCGTACGCGGTGGGGACGAAACCGCGCAGGTGGTCGAGGACCATCGCGCGGAGCGTAGCCAGGCCCGAGGCGTCAACCCCGACGTGTGGGTACACGGGACTCCCAGAGGCAGAGCTTCCATCACGTGCAGTATCGGAACATTCACCCGTCGTAGCGACGCGTGAGGTCCGTCATGCGTCTGAGGAGAATAACGCTTCGTACAGGCAGTGCTACGCCCAGTTGCTCAAATCATCGAATACGTCGCTTCTGTTACGCATCGACGACTGATCAAGTGCCGCACAGTGACCGGTAGTTGATCGAATCGCTTCGCTTTCCGGTCGAGCCCGGGGCGTGTTGTGGTCGGCTGCCGTCAACGGGACTGGCGGGGGCGGTGTGCGGGTAGGACAGCAGAATTGCCCGCGTGTTCGTACACGCGGGCACTCCTGGACGGTGGGGCCGGTGTCAGCGGCGGCGGCGGTGCAGGGCGATCGCGGCTGCCGTGCCGCCCGCCACCGCGCCGACGCCGGCCGCCGCGGGAATGCCGACCTTCGCCGCCTTGCGGCCCGTGCGGTAGTCGCGCAGCCGCCAGTCCAGGGTGCGGGCGTGCTTGCGGAGCTTGGCGTCGGGGTTGATCGCGTACGGGTGGCCGACGAGCGAGAGCATTGGGATGTCGTTGTGCGAGTCGCTGTACGCGGCGCAGCGGCCCAGGTCCAGGCCCTCCGCCGCCGCCAACGCCCGTACCGCCTCCGCCTTCGCGGGGCCGTGCAGGGGTTCGCCGACGAGCTTGCCGGTGTAGACGCCGTCGACCGACTCAGCGACCGTGCCGAGGGCGCCGGTCAGGCCCAGGCGGCGGGCGATCACCGTGGCGATCTCGACCGGGGCGGCCGTGACGAGCCACACCTTCTGGCCCGCGTCGAGGTGGGCCTCGGCCAGCGCGCGGGTGCCGGGCCAGATGCGCTCGGCCATGTACTCGTCGTAGATCTCCTCGCCGATCGACATCAGCTCGGCGACACGGTGGCCCTTCACGATGGACAGCGCGGAGTCGCGCGCTTCCTGCATGTGCTCGGGGTCCTCGACACCGGCCAGCCGGAACCAGGCCTGCTGCCAGGCGAACCGGGCGAGGTCGCGTGTCTCGAAGAACTTCCGCTTGTGCAGGCCGCGGCCGAAGTGGAACAGCGCGGCGCCCTGCATCACGGTGTTGTCGAGGTCGAAGAAGGCGGCGGCCTTGTCGTCGCCGAGGACCGGGAACTCCGGTTCCTCGGCGGCGGTTTCGGGCGTGGCTTCGGGCGCGAGCTCCTCCAGTTCCTGGGAGGACTTGCGCGCTGCCTCCGCCGAGGCCTCGCCTGCCAACACGCTCCGCGCCGTGGCGGAGCGCCTACGGGGAGTGAGCCATCCGAGAGCGGCCATGGCGTGAGCATAGCCACTCAGTGCGTTACTTCCGGAGTCGGGAGGTTTGAAGGGTGTGAACTCTCCGCGACCGTGTCGTTACGGCTGTGGGCCCTTCCTGACTGGTCGCGCCCATGTGGTGGCGTGGATTGTGTGAAGGTCCCGCACCTGACGGGGCGTGGTCGCCGGGTGAGAATGGCTCGTATGAGTCCCATCTTTCGGCGTACCGACCGCCGTACGGAGAAGAAGAAGGCGCCGCATGAGCGGCTGGTCACGCTGATCGGGAAGCCCGACTGCCATCTGTGCGAGGACGCCGAGGTCGTCGTCGAGAAAGTGTGCGGGGAACTGGGTGTGTCCTGGGAGAAGAAGGACATCACGCGGGACGAGGAGCTGTATCGCGCGTACTGGGAGCAGATCCCGGTGGTGCTCGTGGACGGTGCGCAGCACACGTTCTGGCGGGTGGACGAGGGGCGGTTGCGGCGGGCCCTCGCGGAGTGAGGAGCGTGCGCGACCGGACCGTGGTGGCGCGCGCAAACCCGACCACGGTGGCGTGCGTAACCGAACCGTGGCCCGTCCGGGCACTCCAAGTGGTTCGCAAAGTCACTTAGGATCGGGGACGGTTTGGCCTCGGGGGCGGGGAGCGTAGAGGAGTGTGTACGGCTTTGCCCCCATCAGGCAGGGAACGAAGGTGCCTTTGCGCCGGTTCCATACGTATGTGGCGGAGTCGCGTGACCCCGGTCACGTTGGGCGGGCAAATCGGACACCATCTTTGTGCATGCATTCACAAAGACATAGCCTGCTGTCGACGGGGCGGTCTGGGGACGTGTGACCGCCTGCAGCCCCGCTCTACCCGCAGGAGCACCGTGGCAACTGGCCGAACTCACCGACCGGCGACCCGCAGCCGAGGGATTCCCGAGGCCACCGTCGCCAGGCTTCCGCTGTACCTTCGTGCGCTGACCGCACTGTCGGAGCGCTCGGTACCCACGGTCTCCTCCGAGGAGCTCGCGGCCGCCGCGGGGGTCAACTCCGCGAAGCTGCGCAAGGACTTCTCGTACCTCGGTTCATACGGGACGCGCGGGGTGGGCTACGACGTCGAGTACCTCGTCTACCAGATCTCCCGCGAGCTGGGCCTCACCCAGGACTGGCCGGTTGTGATCGTCGGTATAGGTAACCTCGGCGCGGCGCTGGCCAATTACGGCGGCTTCGCCTCGCGCGGCTTCCGGGTCGCAGCCCTCATAGACGCCGATCCCGCGATGGCGGGGAAGCCCGTCGCCGGGATCCCCGTGCAGCACACCGACGACCTCGAGAAGATCATCAAGGACAACGGCGTGTCGATCGGTGTCATCGCGACCCCCGCGGGCGCCGCCCAGCAGGTCTGCGACCGGCTTGTCGCCGCGGGTGTGACGTCCATCCTGAACTTCGCGCCGACCGTGCTCTCCGTGCCGGACGGCGTCGACGTACGCAAGGTCGATCTCTCCATCGAGCTGCAGATCCTCGCCTTCCACGAGCAGCGCAAGGCCGGCGAAGAGGCCGAGGCCGTGATCGAGGCCGAGGCCGCAGCGGCGGCGAAGGAGACCGGGAAAGGGCCCGACGGGGATGTCCCCGCCGTGATGCCGGCATGAGTCTTCTCGTCGTCGGGCTGAGCCACCGCAGCGCTCCGGTCAGCGTCCTGGAGCGGGCCGCGCTGCCCGCGGACACACAGATCAAGCTCCTCCAGGACACCATCGCCGCCGAGCCGGCCACCGAGGCCGCGGTGCTCGCCACCTGCAACCGGATCGAGCTGTACGCCGACGTGGACAAGTTCCACGCGGGTGTCGCCGAGCTCTCCACGCTGCTCGCGCAGCACAGCGGGGTAGGACTCGAGGAGCTCACGCCCTATCTGTACGTGCACTACGAGGACCGGGCGGTTCACCACCTGTTCTCCGTGGCCTGCGGGCTCGACTCGATGGTGATCGGCGAGGGCCAGATCCTCGGCCAGATCAAGGACGCGCTCGCGACCGCGCAGGAGCTGCACACGGCGGGGCGGCTGCTGAACGACCTGTTCCAGCAGGCGCTGCGGGTCGGCAAGCGCGCCCACTCCGAGACCGGCATAGACAGGGCCGGACAGTCCCTGGTGACGTTCGGCCTGGAGCAGCTGACCTCGGGGGCGGACGTCCAGGGCTGGGCCGCCGGCAAGCGTGCCCTTGTGATCGGCGCGGGCTCCATGTCCTCGCTGGCCGCGGCGACGCTCGCGCGTGCCGGGGTGGCCGAAGTGGTCATCGCCAACCGCACGCTGGACCGCGCCGAGCGTCTCGCCGCCCTGCTCGAAGAGCAATATGGACGACGCCTGACAGAAGATGGCGATACGGACGTGGCGGCCCGCGCGATACCGATGGAAGCGGTGCCGGTCGAGCTGACACGTGCCGACGTCGCGGTGTCCTGTACCGGCGCGACGGGTCTTGTTCTGACGGCCGAGGCGGTCGCCGAGGCGGTCGAGGGCCGTACGGGTGCGCCCGCCGAGGAGCGCGCGGCCACCCCCCGAGTCGTACGCGCGGACCTTCCGCCCACCAGCGTCGGCACCGACGACGGCTGTCCGCTGGACCTGTCGGCCGTGCAGGGCGCCACCGGCTTCTCCGTCATGGGAGAGGCCGCGGTGGCGGGCCTGGATGCGGCGGCCCTGGAGCAGCACGCGGCCTGGGTGGACAACGCGACGGTCGACCGCCGCCGCCGTGCACACGACGCTCGTACGCCCGAGTCCGACGCCGACGTCATCGCCGCGCTCGCCGCGACCGCGGCCGCCATCGGGCGCGTGCCCGAGCGTCGTAAGCCCGAGCCCGTCGCCCTGGCCCCGCGCCCGGCGCCCGTGCTCTCGCTGCTCGACCTCGCCATGCCGCGCGACATCGACGCGGCCGTGCACCGGCTGCTCGGAGTGCGCCTCGTGGACATCGAGTCGCTCGCCGAGGCCTCTGCCGACGTGCCGATGGCGGCGGACGTGGACATGGTCCGGCGGATCGTGTCCGACGAGGTCGCCGCCTTCGGGGCCGCCCAGCGGGCCGCGCACATCACACCGACCGTCGTCGCGCTGCGCACCATGGCCGCCGATGTCGTCGCGAGCGAGATCGCGCGGCTCGACGGGCGGCTGCCCGGGCTCGACGAGAAGCAGCGGGGCGAGATCACCCAGACCGTACGGCGCGTGGTGGACAAGTTGCTGCACGCGCCGACCGTACGGGTCAAGCAGCTCGCGGCCGAACCCGGCGGCGCCGGGTACGCGGACGCGCTGCGGACCCTGTTCGACCTGGACCAGGAGACGGTCGACTCCGTCTCGCGGGCCACCGATGACATCAACACCGAGAACGCCAAGAACCGAGGGCGAGCATGACTGAGCGGCGAACGGGGCCGGAACGCGGCCCCCTGAGGCTGGGGACACGGCGAAGCAAACTCGCCATGGCCCAGTCCGGACAGGTGGCTGACGCCGTGAGCCGGGTGACCGGGCGGTCCGTGGAGCTCGTCGAGATCACCACGTACGGCGACGTCTCGCGCGAGAACCTCGCGCAGATCGGCGGCACGGGCGTCTTCGTGACCGCGCTGCGCGAAGCGCTGCTGCGCGGCGAGGTCGACTTCGCCGTGCACTCGCTCAAGGACCTGCCGACCGCGCAGCCCGACGACCTCGCGCTGGCCGCGGTGCCGGTACGCGAGGACGCGCGGGACGTGCTGGTCGCCCGTGACGGGCTGAACTTCGCCGAGCTGCCGAACGGCGCCCGCGTGGGCACCGGTTCGCCGCGCCGCATGGCCCAGTTGAACGCGTACGCGCGCTGCCACGGGCGGACGATCGAGACGGTCGCGATCCGGGGGAACGTCGACACCCGGATCGGGTACGTGCGCGACGGCGAGCTGGATGGCGTCGTACTGGCCGCCGCCGGACTCAACCGGATCGGCCGGATCGACGAAGTGACCGAGTTCCTCTCGGTCGACATGGTTTTGCCCGCCCCCGGCCAGGGGGCTCTCGCGATCGAATGCGCCGCGGACAACGCGGACCTCGTCGCGGCGCTCGCCGCACTCGACGACCCGGTCACCCGGGCCGCCGTGACCGCCGAGCGTTCCCTGCTCGCCTCCCTGGAGGCCGGCTGCAGCGCACCTGTGGGCGCGCTGGCCGACCTGCTGGCCGACGGGCAGATTGTCAAGGAAATGCGCCTGCGCGGCGTCGTCGGCACGACCGACGGCTCGACGCTGGTGCAGTTGTCCACCACCGGTCCCGTGCCCGAGACACATGACCAAGCAATGGCGCTCGGCCGTGAACTCGCTGCCGAGATGCTTGCCAAGGGCGCGGCCGGTCTGATGGGGGAGCGAGCACATTGAGCCCCACCACCCTTCCCGCCGGCCTGGAACACGGCTCCGTCACCTTCCTCGGTGCCGGACCCGGAGATCCGGGACTGCTCACACTGCGCGCCGTTCAGGCGTTGGCGAACGCGGATGTCCTGGTCGCCGAGCCCGAAGTGCTCGACGTCGTCCGTACGCACGCCAGACAGGGCGTGACCGTGCTGGACACGGAATCGGGCCCGGACACGCCTCAGCTGACGGTGGTTGACGGCGCGTCAACAACCGCTGGTGTCCCCGCGTCGAGGGACGCGGCCCATATTGTCATGGAGGCCGCACGCAGCGGCAGGCGGGTGGTACGTGCCGTCACCGGTGACCCCGGGCTCGACACCTACGCCGCCAAGGAGATGCTGGCCTGCGCCGCCGCGGGCGTGCCCTTCGAGGTCGTACCCGGTATCGCCGCGGCCGTCGGGGTGCCCGCGTACGCGGGTGTTCCGCTGCGCGACGCGCAGGGCGCGGACGTACGGTTCGTGGACGCGGCCACGGCCTCCGGGCGGCTGTGGACCGAGGTCGGCTCGTCCGACGGGACCGTCGTCGTCTCCTCGACCCTCGACTCCGTCGGCGCCGCCGCGAGCGAGCTGGTGGCCGCCGGACGCAAGCCCGATACGCCGCTGACCGTCACCATCGCCGGTACGACCACCCGGCAGCGGACCTGGTGCGCGACGCTCGGCACCATCGCGCAGACGCTGAAGCAGGCGAAGGTGCTGCCCTCGCCGGACGGTGGCCGCCCGGTGATAGCCGTGGTCGGTGAGCATTCCGCCGCCGCCCAGCGCGACCAGTTGTCGTGGTTCGAGTCCAAGCCGCTGTTCGGCTGGAAGGTCCTCGTACCGCGTACGAAGGAGCAGGCGGCGTCGCTCTCCGACCAGTTGCGGTCCTACGGGGCCGTGCCGCACGAGGTGCCGACGATCGCCGTCGAGCCGCCGCGGACGCCTCAGCAGATGGAGCGGGCGGTCAAGGGGCTCGTGACCGGCCGGTACGAATGGATCGCCTTCACCTCGGTGAACGCGGTCAAGGCCGTACGGGAGAAGTTCGAGGAGTACGGGCTCGATGCGCGCGCCTTCGCGGGCATCAAGGTGGCCGCCGTGGGCGAGCAGACGGCCAAGGCGCTCGTCGCCTTCGGCGTGAAGCCGGACCTGGTGCCTTCGGGGGAGCAGTCGGCTGCGGGGCTACTTGAGGACTGGCCTCCGTACGACCCGGTCTTCGACCCGATCGACCGGGTGTTCCTGCCGCGGGCCGATATCGCCACGGAGACGTTGGTGGCCGGGCTGATCGAGCTGGGCTGGGAGGTCGACGACGTCACGGCGTACCGGACGGTGCGGGCGTCGCCGCCGCCTGCCGAGACCCGTGAGGCGATCAAGGGCGGCGGTTTCGACGCGGTGCTGTTCACGTCGTCGTCGACGGTGCGGAACCTGGTCGGTATCGCGGGCAAGCCGCACAACGTGACGGTGATCGCGTGTATCGGTCCGGCCACGGCCAAGACGGCGGAGGAGCACGGGCTGCGGGTCGATGTCATGGCTCCGGAGCCGTCTGTGCACAAGCTGGCGGAGGCGCTCGCCGACTTCGGCTCGCGCCGGCGGGCTGCTGCGGTGGAGGCCGGGGGGCCGGTTACGCGGCCCAGCGAGCGGAGGCCGGGGTCGCGGCGGCGGCGTACGACGTAGCTCCCGCTGGGGGTGCGGTTTGGAAGCTGCGGGTTCGTTGTGGCTGGTCGCGCCCGCGCGGCGGAGCCGCACATCGATACGGCCCCGCGCCCCTTCGGGGCGCTGGTCGCGCCCTCTCTCACGCCGCCGCCGGCGGCACCGTGTGGCCGAAGCGGAGCAGGTTTGTGGGGTCGTAGGTCGACTTGGCGTGGCGTAGGTGGTGACTCTGCTGCGGAGCCGGATCGTGGGCGCGGAGGGCCGGGAAGCGCCCGGTGATCCCCGACTCCGCGTCGGCAAAGGTGGTCCTGGGGCGGGCGTAGCGTAGAGGGCATGACGAAGTACGGATCCTTCCCCGGGACGCGGCCGCGGCGGCTGCGTACCACTCCCGCCATGCGCCGCATGGTTGCCGAAACCCGGCTGCACCCGGCCGACTTCATCCTCCCCGCGTTCATCCGCGAAGGCGTCGCCGAGCCGGTGCCGATCGCCGCGATGCCCGGGGTCGTGCAGCACACGCGGGACAGCCTGAAGAAGGCGGCGCTGGAGGCGGTGGAGGCCGGGATCTCCGGGATCATGCTGTTCGGTGTGCCGGAGGAGTCCAAGAAGGACGCCCTCGGGACGCCGGGGACCGACCCGGACGGGATTCTGCAGGTCGCCCTTCGTGACGTACGGGCCGAAGTCGGCGACGAACTCCTCGTCATGTCCGACCTCTGCCTCGACGAGACCACCGACCACGGCCACTGCGGCGTCCTCGACGAGCAGGGCCGCGTCGACAACGACGCCACGCTCGAGCGGTACGCGGAGATGGCTCAGGTGCAGGCCGACGCGGGTGCGCACGTGGTGGGGCCGAGCGGGATGATGGACGGTCAGATCGGCGTCATCCGCGATGCGTTGGACCAGATCGGCCGCGAGGACGTCGCCATCCTCGCCTACACCGCCAAGTACTCGTCCGCCTTCTACGGGCCGTTCAGGGAGGCCGTTGCCTCGTCGTTGAAGGGCGACCGTAAGACGTATCAGCAGGATCCCGCCAACGTACGGGAATCCATACGGGAGTTGGCTCTCGATCTGGAGGAGGGCGCCGACCTGGTGATGGTCAAGCCGGCCGGCCCCTACCTCGACGTCCTCGCCCGGGTCGCGGACTCGGTGGACGTACCCGTGGCCGCGTACCAGATCTCCGGCGAGTACTCGATGATCGAGGCCGCCGCCGAGAAGGGCTGGGTCGACCGGGACCGGGCGATCCTGGAGACGCTGACGGGGATCAAGCGGGCGGGGGCCCAGAACGTTCTGACGTACTGGGCCACGGAGGTTGCGCAGAAGCTGCGGTAGCGCTCCGCTGGGTGTGCGGTTCGGAGAGCTCGGTTGGTTCTGTGGTTTGACGGCTGCGGGTTCGTTGTGGCTTGTCGCGCAGTTCCCCGCGCCCCTTGAAGGATGGCCTGCGGCCTCCTTCAAGGGGCGCGATAGCGCGCCGGACTTCGGCAAGTCCGGCCATGCCGGCACCGGCCCCGCCCGTCTCTACAGCCAGTCGTGTTCGCGTGCGTAGCGCGCTGCTTCGTGGCGGGTTCGTGTCTGGGTCTTCTGCATGGCGTTCGAGAGGTAGTTGCGTACAGTGCCTTCCGCCAGGTGGAGGCGGGTGGCGATATCGGCGACGGAGTACCCGGCGCCGGTCGCTCGCAGGACGTCGATCTCCCGGTCGGTGAGAGGGCAGTCGTCGACGAGGGCGAGTGCGGAGACGTCCGGATCGATCCAACGCTTGCCCTCGTGCAGAGTGTTGATGACCGACGTGATGTGCGCGGGTTCCGCCGACTTGCTGACGAAGCCCTGGACTCCGAGTTTCAGGGCTTTGCGGAGCACCCCGGGCCTGGCATGGCGGGTCAGCATGAGGATCACCTGGTCCGGCCGCGCACGGCGGATCTCTGCGACAGCGCCGAGTCCGTCCACACCGGGCATCTCCAAGTCGATGACGAGCACGTCGGGCCTGTGTCGGAGCGTGGCCTGGACGGCTGATTCGCCGTCCTGCGCTTCGGCGAGCACGGTGATCTCGCCCTCAAGGGTCAGCAACGACGCCAGCGCCTTGCGGAGAAGGGCCTCGTCGTCGGCGAGTACCACGGTGGTCATCGGTCAGTCCTTCCGCGCCGCGGAGGGCAGCGCCGCTGAGCGAAGGGGCGGAAACGCCGCAGCCGTGAGGAAGCGTCCGTCCTTTTGCTCCACCGTCAGTTCGCCTCCGTTGTCGCCCACTCGTTCCTTGAGGGTGGCCAGTCCGCTGAGCCCGGGAAGGGGAGCCTCCCGGGCGCCGTCGTTGACGATGGTGATGCCCGACTCCGAGAGAGTGATCCGCACTCGCGTGGCTTGTGCGTGGCGCAGGATGTTGGTCGTCGTCTCGCGGAGGACCTGGCCGAGCAGCCCGTTGACTCGCTCATCGACGTCGGCCTCACGGTTGACGCGTACGTGAATGCCCGCGGCCTCGAAGAGGTTCTTCGCGTTCTCCAGCTCCACGGACAGGTTGAGCCGTCGCTGTGCGTAGGCGAGTTCCTTGGTCTGGGTGATGGTGTCGCCGACCAGGGCGCGCACCTCCCGTAGTTCCTCCTCCGCCCGCCCGATGTCGCTGCGCACCAGCTTCTCGGCCAGCATGACCTTCAGCTTCACCACATGCAGCGTGTGGCCCTGGATATCGTGCAGATCGCTGGCGAAACGTATGCGTTCCCGGACGACGGCCAACTCCGCTTCGCGTTCCCGTGATTGCTCCAGCTCCTCGACGAGGTCGTAGAAGACCTGGCCGGCGAACATGCTGCCCGTCACCACCACCGTGACACCTGCCGGAATGAGGGCGTAGCGGATCAGGGCGTCGGGCACATCTGCCGGTGACACCAACAGCCTGGCCGCGCCCACCACGGCGACGAAGGCGATCAGCCCGACGGCGGCCAGGACGCGGTGGCGCGGTAGCTTGGGGGCGTACAGGGGTCCCACGACGGAGATGCCGTAGAACGCCGTATGGCCGTCCACCACCAACACTCCGGCGAGCCACACCATCGCGGTGATGATCAGGCACGGGAGTACGACCCGGGGAATGCCGTCCGCTGTCCACCGGATGGAAGCCACCAGCGCCGCGGTCACGCCCAGGCTCAGGATGACGGCGTGCCACCACGTCCGGGCATCGACCGCCACCAGCAGTGTCCCTACGGAAGCGGTCACCACGACCATCGTGGTGACGTTCAGTCTGCGCAGCCGTTCCCGCGTTCCCGCACGATGCTCGGACATCAGATGTTCCCCCGCTTCGGCCTCACCGCTGGGTCTTCACGCTGAGCAGCGGGATCGCCAGAGCGCTCGGCACGGCGAGGGCCGCGGCCGTCCACATCAGCCACTGGTTGTTCTCGAGCCAGGACTTCATGTCGTCAGGGTAGAGACCGAAGCCGAGGTGGTGGAGGAAGTAAACCGCGCAGACCACAAGGAAGACGGCCGTATTGGCCGTCAGCAGAATGCGCAGGGGGCTGGTGTCCATGTGCGGCTCTCCGTGATCGAACAGCAGAGTCTGCCCTGCAGTATTCTTCCGGCTCCGTGGGTGGCACCAGTGACACTGCGTCATGGGTTCGCCCCCAGGAATGTCATGGCGACGTGATGACGCCATGCCACTGCCGGGCGAGCGTGACGACGGCTGAGATCGATGCATGACCTCGACACCCGTCATCGACGTTGAACGTCTGAACCTCAGCTACGGCGACTTCCACGCCGTGAAAGACCTGTCCTTCCAGGTGCGGAAGGGGGAGCTCTACGCACTGCTCGGCACGAACGGGGCCGGTAAGACCTCGACCCTGGAGACCGTCGAAGGCCACCGCACGGCCACCTCGGGCACCGTGCGGGTCTTCGGGCAGAGCCCGCGTGACCGGCGCGCCGTGCGGCCCCGGATGGGGATCATGCTGCAGGAGAGCGGATTCTCCCCGGATCTGACGGTGAAGGAATCGGTCCGGCTGATCGGAAAACTCTCCCAGCGTACGGACCGGGTCGAACGCGTACTCAGCATCGTCGACCTCACGCACAAGGCCGGCACCCAGGTGTCCCAGCTCTCCGGCGGTGAAAAGCGACGTCTGGACTTCGCCACCGCCGTGTACGGGAAGCCTGAGCTGATCTTCCTGGACGAGCCCACCACCGGCCTGGACATCCAGTCCCGGGACGCTCTGTGGGACGCCGTGGACAAGCTGCGCGAAGACGGATCCACCATCGTGCTCACCACGCACTACCTGGAAGAGGCTCAGCAGCGCGCCGATCGCATCGGGCTCATGCACAAGGGCGCCTTCCACCAGGAAGGGACCGTCGCCGAGCTGACGCAGACCCTGCCGGCCGCGATCCGCTTCTCCCTGCCGGCCCCCGCACCGGCGCTACCGCTGCAGGCCACACGCGAGATCAACGGGACGTTCCTCATCCAGACCTTCGACCTGCCGAAGGACCTCTACATCCTGCTCGGTTGGGCGCACGCCAACGCGGTGGAGCTGCGGGAACTCCAAGCCGGACCGACTCGGCTCGACGACGTCTTCCGCTCCATCGGCAGCTGAGCGCTCCGCGCGAAGTGCGGTAAGAGGTGCGGCCGGTTCTACACCGCGGGTTCGTTGTGGCTGGTCGCGCAGTTCCCCGCGCCCCTGCAAAGAGGGGCCTGCGGCCTCCTCTTTGCAGGGGCGCGGTAGCCCACCGGACCTCACCAAGGCCGCTCAGACCATCCCCGGAACTTCCCTAGAAAAGGACCTTCCCCATGCTCTCAATCGCTCTTGGCGAGCTGATCCAGATCTTCCGGAACCGGCTGGTTCTGGTCACCAGTTTCATCATGCCCGTAGCGGTCAGCGCGTACTTCATCTACCAGCACGAAGTCTTTGCGGACCTGGGTAGCCTCGGATACATCGCGGCGGTGGTGATGTTCACCGTGGGCGCGTTCGGGCTCTACACCACCACGGTGACCACTCTGGCCTCGCGCCGTCAGAACCTCTTCCTCAAGCGGCTGCGCTCCACCCCGGCGAGCGACGCCGGCATTCTCTCCGGGCTGATGCTCCCGGTCACCGTCCTCGCACTGGTCCAGGTGACCGCGATCCTCATCGTGCTGGCCGCGGTCGCCGGCGGGCCGACGAATGTTCTCCTCCTGGTGGCGGCGGTCCTCTCGACGGTGATCATGATGCTCGGCCTGGGACTGGCCACGGCGGGGCTGACGAACTCCCCCGAGCACGCCCAGGTGACCACGCTGCCCGTCAGCCTCGGCACCATCGCCGTGGCCAGCTGGGTAGGGATCACCGGCACCGAGGAGCTCACCCTGCTCAAGCGGCTGCTCCCCGGCGGCTCGGCCACCGAGCTGGTCCTCAACGCCTGGAACGGCGGCGTTCCCGTGACGGACTCCCTGCCTCTGCTGCTGCCCACCCTGAGCTGGGTCATCGTCGCCGTCGCGCTGGCCTCCCGCCTCTTCCGCTGGGAACCGCGCCGCTGACCACCCCGCGTGTCCGCGGCTGCCCCTCGCCGTCCTGCGGGCGGCGGGCCGGGTCTCTGCCCAGTCGACACCCCCGTATCGCTCCGCAGCCCAACTCTGTCCGCACCCAGCTCGGAGGAGCAAGTGAAGAAAATACGCGCGGCCGCCTGGGCCGCTTCCGTACTCGTCACCGCCTCAGCCCTGACCGGCACGCTCACCGGTCCTGCCGCGGCCACCTCGGGCAAGGCGTCCGAGCCCGCCGCCACGGCGCAGCAGCCTGCGGGGGGCTTAGCCACCGCCACCGATGGCGTCACGCACGAAGAGAACGACCGCGTCCCGGAGGGTTCCATCTGGACGCAGCACTACTTCCCGTCCTCGGACGGCTCCGGTATCGAGTTGCACGCCGACGTCCTGCTGCCGGAGAAGCTGCCCCAGGGCGAACGGGTGCCGGTCATCCTGTCGGCGGGCGCCTACTTCGGGCACTCCGGGCAGATCGCCCCCGAGGCCTGGAAGCACACCGGCCCCTCGAACCGCTTCCAGGACTTCATCGAGGGCACCGACCTGTTCGACCAGGGCTACGCCTTCGTCATGGTGGACGTGCGCGGCTTCGGCGGTTCCACCGGCTGCCTCGACTTCGGCGGACCCGGCGACCAGGCCGACATCAAGGCCGCGATCGACTGGAGCGCGAGCCGGCCGTGGTCCACGGGCGCGGTGGGGATGTACGGCAAGTCGTTCGACGCGCTCACCGGCCTCATCGGGAACAACCTGGACCAGGACGCGCTCAAGGCCGTCGTCGCCCAGGAGCCCGTGTGGGACAACCACCGGCTCATCCACTCGGGCGGCGTGCCCCTTTCGCGGGTCGTCACCACCGCCACCACCTACAACACCATCGCCACACTCGAACAGATGCCGGACGACGACGCGCGTTACCGGGCCAATTCCCGGTACGAGCACAGCCATTCGGAGTGCCTCACGAAGAACCTGGCCGGGTATCGCATCGCCGACCCGGACAACGCGTACTGGACTGCTCGCGATGCGGCGAAGAAGGCCAAGGGCACCGACACCCCGCTGTTCTTCACCCAGGGCTTCATCGAGGACAACACCAAGCCCGAGGGGATGCAGGAGTTCCTCGCCAACCACGAGGGCCCCGAGCGTGGATGGGTCGGCCAGTGGGACCACGTGCGCGGCAACGACCGCACTGATGACGGGCGCCTGGCCATGGGGCGCGAGGGCTGGTTCAAGGAGACGCTCTCCTTCTACGACCAGTACCTGAAGGGCACCGAGCCGGAGGTCCGCTACCCGGCCTACGCCGTCGAGGACAACACCGGCGCCTGGCGCGCCCAGAAGACGTGGCCGGTCGTGGAGAGGTCCGCCACCCTCCGGCTCGGCGGCGGCTCGTACGTGGACGACGGCGGCACCTCCGCGATGCCGGCCCTGGACCCGTCCGGCAAGACGAAGCCGCCGAAGGCCGCGAAGCCGTCCGGCAAGGGGGACTTGGAGAACGCCTCCAGCAGCGTGCCGGCCGTCCCGAAGGGACTGGCCGAGGCGCAGGTGAAGAGGCAGAAGGCCGGTGAGGTCACGTCCAGCTTCTTCAAGTGGTCCAAGCCGGTCGATCAGGCCACGCGTATCACCGGCACCCCCCGCCTCTCCATGACCGCCAAGGGAGAGGGAAACGTGATGGTCAAGCTGTACGACGTGGCCAAGGACGGCACCGCCGTCATGTTCGACGAGCAGGTCTCCCGGCTGGACTCGGACCGGCCGGTCCTCGACCTCAAGTCGACCGACTGGATCCTGAGGGCCGGACACACCCTGGCCGTGGAGATCGGTTCCGTGCAGACCGGCGACTGGCTCGACACACCGTCCCAGCAGAAGGTCAAGATCAAGGACGCGCGGCTCGAACTGGCCCTGGACGACCCGGCCGACGACGTCGCCACCGGCGGCGAGCGCTCACCGTACCTGGACACCTATCTGAGCCAGTACACGGTGCAACTGCCCGCCGGTCCCCCAGCGTTCACGGTGCCTCCGGCCCGCGACGACCGCTGATCCGCTGTCGCTGCGCCGCGCGTGAGCCGTCCCGGTCGCCCCTGCCAGGCGCGACCGGGACGGCCGTGCGGGGCGTTGAAGGGCTGTCCGCCGCAGCCTGCCGAGCAGCAGCCCGCGCCAGAACCAGTCGTACTCGTGAAGACGACGGAAGGCGTCCTGTGTGGCGGTGGGTCCTGGGGGTGTGCAGTCCACGGCGTGAGCATTTCTCCCCGTCGTGTTCACGCGTCGCTCGTTTGAGCGCCTGAAGGGCATGCTTCCGCTGGGTGTTCACGCTTTCTGCGAGTAGGGGGCCGTGCTGCCTCAGGCCGGGCGGGCGTCTCGTTCTCTCAACCGGGCGATGTCCTCTGCGTGTTCGCTTACGCGGACGCTCACTGTGCCAGTCGTGAAGAGGATCGCGCCGACGATCGAGACCGGGACGGAGAGGGCGAGTACGGCGACGGTCTCCGGCCAGTCGCGTTCGGACGCGCACCAGTCGCCGCGCCACTTGCCCGAGTTGGCCGTGCCGTCCTCCGTATTCACGGTTTGAGCGCGGGCCCACCGGGACCCCGTCCAAGCCGAGCGCAGCGGCCGGGCACCATCAAGTCGCGCCAGAAGTTAGGTTGTTGCCGATTTGATGAGCTGCGTTTTGATGAATTGAAGAGGGAAGGTCTCCATGAGCGGTGATGCTCTCAGCCAGGACCCAGCCGAGCTGAGGAGGCGGATCGACACCACCAAGGCGCACCCGGCACGCGTCTATGACGTCTTCCTCGGGGGCAAGGACAACTACCCCACCGACCGCGCCGCCGCGGCAGCGGCGCTCGCGGCCAATCCGCGTGGTTACCTCGATGTACGGCACAACCGTGACTTCATGCGGCGGGCCGTGACCCGGCTGGTCCAGGAGGACGGCATCCGGCAGTTCCTCGACATCGGCACGGGGCTGCCGACCGCGGAGAACGTCCACCAGATCGCCCAGCGGATCATCCCCGAGTCGCGGGTCGTGTACGTCGACAACGACCCGGTGGTGCTCGCGCATGCGCGCGCCCTGCTGACCAGTGGGCCCGAGGGCCGTACGGACTACATCGACGCGGACTTCAAGAACCCCGCGCAGATCCTCGAACTGGCCGCGAAGACCCTCAACTTCGACGAGCCGATCGCGCTCGCGCTGGTGGCGATCCTGCACTTCGTCGAGGACGAGGAGGCGTACCCGGTCGTACGCGAGCTGATGGACGCGCTGCCGTCCGGGAGCCGTCTCGTACTCAGCCACATCACCGAGGACCTCAACCCGGAGAAGATCCGCGCGGTGCAGCGGACGTACACCGAGCGCGGGTTCACGTTCGTGCTCCGCTCCAAGGACGAGGTCGAGCGGTTCTTCACGGAGACGCCCGGCGTACAGCTGGACGAGCCCGGTGTCGTCCCCGTCCACCACTGGCACCCCAGCCCGGCGCCCGCCCCCGAAGCCGTGGCCCCGGCCGACTTCGAGACCCTCGACGACATCGAGAAGATCCGCTACCGGGACATCAACGACGTGACGGACGCCGACATCAACGTCTACGCGGCGGCCGGCCGCAAGGCATAAAGACAGAGGGCCGGGGCGCCGTCAGTACGTGCCGAACCAGGTCTCCGCGAGCGCGTCCAGCGTCGGCTTCGGCGGGGCAGGGAGTTCGCGGAGGCACCAGGGCAGATTGCTGTAGATGTGCAGGAGGGCGTACGCCATGAGGGTGCGGGGGTTGAACGGGGGGCGGCCGTACGCGTCGTAGAACCGCTTGAACAGGCGTGGGTCGCAGCCCGTCAGGAACAGGCCCGCGCCGACGAAGTCGTACGCCGGGTCGCCGATCATGGCCGGTTCGAAGTCGAACAGGCCAGTCAGGCGCCAGCCGTGGGGGTCCACCGTCAGGTGCTGGCGCGTGAACTCGGTGTGCAGGAGCACGCGTCGCGGCGGAGGCGGCAGCGGGACCGTGTCCAGGAACCAGGGGATCTGTTCCAGCCACGCCTGCGAGAGGCCGACGGCCCGCTGCTGCTCGACCGCCTGTGCCCGCTGCGCGGCGATCAGCGTGCGCCAGTCCGCCGGGCCCACGGCGGTCGCGATCGGTGCCGGGTTCACGGCGTGCAGCGCGGCGAGGGTCTCGGCGGCCTCCGTGATGATCCGGTCCCGGTCCGCGGAAGGGATCCGCGGCCACTCCTGATCGAGGTCCACGCCGGGCAGACGGGACATCAGGACGTAGTGCCAGCCGTTCTTGTACGCGCCCGCCGAGTGCAACTGCGGTGTGGGAATCGGCAGTTTGCCGTACAGGTGGCTGAGCACCTTCTCCTCACGTACGCACTCGTCCTGCTCGAACGCGGGATACAGCTTGACCACGTGCGCCTCGCCGATGGCGTACACCGGCAGCGAACCCTCCTCGAAGCGGACGATCCGCTGCCCGGCCAGGCCGAGTCGTTCACACAGGTCCGCGACGGCGGGGCGCAGCAGCGCCTCGTCGCGGACGACATGGTCCAGTTCCTCGCCGGTCTCCACGAGTGGCAGCATGGGTGCTCTCCCAGCTAGCGATCCAAAGCGGTCCAAAGCGATCAACAGGGCTCTGTTTTCCCCGGAGTTGGGGTCCCTCGGAGGTGGGGTTCCTCGGTCGAGGGCCTGCGCCGCGCCCCGCAGCATCGCATACTTCGGGACATGATCAGACACTTCAACCTTTGGCCATAACTTGCAGTGTCTTTTCCTCCGGCGAGCCAGGAGCGGCGGTGTAGACGAGCAGTGCCTGATCCGGGTCCTGGGGGAAGTGCGTGATCTCGTACGAAAGGGTGAGGGGGCCGGCCTCGGGGTGGTCGACGCGTTTCACTCCGTAGGACTTCGTGCGGACGGTGTGGTTCTCCCAGTGCCGCCTGAACTCCTCGCTGTGCGTGGTGAGTTCGTCGACCAGCCGGCACAGCTCCGGATCCTCGGGGAAGCGGCCGGCCGCGATCCGGAGATGGCCCACGACCTCGCGGGCGATGAGGTCCACGTCCGGGTAGCGGGGGCCGATCTCGGGGTGCAGGAGGTGGAGGTACGCCAAGTTGCGCTCGTCGCGGGGGAGTTCGGCGAAGTCGGTGATGAGAGCGGAGGCGGCGCGGTTCCAGGCGAGTACGTCCATACGACGGCCGAGGACGAGTGCCGGAGCCGTGATCCAGTCCAGGAACTGCCGCACTCCGGGGCGCGGGGCGTCGAAGGTGTCGCCGGGGTCGTCCTGTGGTTTCCGCGGGCGGGCCAGGCGGAAGAGGTGGTCCCGCTCGTCCTTGTCCAGGCGCAGCGCCTCGGCCACCGCGTCCAGGACCGCGTCGGACACGCTGTGATTGCGGCCCTGCTCCAGGCGTACGTAGTAGTCGACGCTCACGCCCGCCAGGTGTGCCAGCTCCTCGCGTCTCAGCCCCGGTACGCGGCGCAGTCCCGCGCCCGAGGCGAAACCCACGTCCTCCGGGCGGATCCTGGCGCGCCGCGAGCGCAGGAACTCGCCCAACTCCCTGTGTGCACCCATACGTTCATTGTCACCGTGGGTGGGGGCGATGGTCCCTGGGTTTCGTGGACCCCGGGCACGGCGGGGTGGCGGGAGAACGGGAGCGGGGTGGTGAGCATGGGAGGGCGGTTGACGGTTGACGGCTTGCCGAGGAGAGGTGGGGCCTGTGCGGTACGGGAGCTTCGGGACACGAGGACGGCGACGGCGTGGAGTCGCTGCGGTGGCGGCGGCGGTGGCGGGGCTGGTGCTGCTCGCGGTGCCCGCGCAAGGTACGGAGGGCGCGGCCCGTGCGGGAGCGGGCGGGGCCGGGGCGGAGGGGGGCCCGGTGCCGCCCGATCCCGCGCCGGGCGGGCCGCAGCGGCCGTACGAACCCGATGTCCCGGGCCCGCGCAACATCGACGCCCTGGCCGGTGAGATCACCTCGGACGGCGGTACGTCCGGCATGGGCGTCCTGGTCGGCTTCGACCGGACCAGCCGGGCCGAACCGGCGGGGCCGCCCGCCGCTCCCCGCCGCTTCGTGTTCCTCTTCGACGACTCGCTCGGCTTCCGTCCGGACGCCTTCCCGACCTGCGCCCGTACGACGGTCGAGACGGGCGGCGTCGCCGCCTGCCCCGCCGCTTCGCTGGTCGGACGCGGGACCAGCCACCTCTACCCCGAGGGCACCGCGGAGGTGTACGCCGTCAACACCCGCCACCCGAACGGGATGCGCGGCGCCCTCGTCGTCATCCCCGCGAACGGCACGATCCTCGAACTGACCTGGGAGCCGGTCACCGCGCCGTACCGCAAGCTCGGCTACCGCTGGGCCCTCGACGAGATCGTGCCGCCCAGCCCCACCCCACCCGAGCAGCGCGTCGGCACCCGCCGCTTCGAGCTGACCTGGGGCGCCACGCGCCGCGTCGGCGACCGCACGGTCAGCTTCGCCTTCGCCGAGAGCAAGGCGAAGCCCGGTGCCGAACTGCGGCTCGGTCTGTGGAGCGAGTTCGTCACCGGGCAGGTGGTGCTGCCTCAGGCAAAGGCAGCGTTCACAGACGCTCGGGCGTCCTGATGCCCAGCAGGGCCATGCCCTGGTGGAGGGTCTTGGCCGTGATGTCGCACAGGAATAGACGGTTCTCGACCTGGGCCGGGGTCTCCGCCTTCAGGACCGGGCACTTGTCGTAGAACGACGTGTACAGGGACGCCAGTTGGTACAGATACGCCGTCAGCTTGTGCGGCGCGTACTCGGCGGCGGCCTCCGCGACCGTCTCCGCGAACCGGTCGATGTGCAGGCCCAGGGCCCGCTCGGCGTCGGCCAGTTCGAGCTCCGGGTGCGCGGCCGGTTCGGTGGAGCCCGCCTTGCGCAGGATGGACTGGATACGCGCGTACGCGTACTGCAGGTACACGCTCGTGTCGCCGTTCAGCGACACCATCTGGTCCAGGTCGAACTTGTAGTCGCGGCTCGCGGACGTCGACAGGTCCGCGTACTTCACCGCGCCGATGCCGACCTGCGCACCGCGCTCGGCGATCTCCTGCTCGGACAGGTCCTGCGCCTTCTCCCGTACGACGGCCGAGGCACGCTCGATCGCCTCGTCCAGGAGGTCGACGAGGCGGACCGTCTCGCCCTCACGGGTCTTGAACGGCTTGCCGTCCTTGCCGAGGACCGTGCCGAACGCCAGCTGTACGGCCTTCGTGTCGCCGTTCAGCCAGCCCGCCCTGCGTGCCGTCTCGAACACCATCCTGAAGTGCAGGGACTGGCGGGCGTCGACCACGTACAGCAGGGTGCTCGCCTTCAGGTTGAAGACGCGGTCCCTGATCGCGGAGAGGTCGGTCGCCGCGTAGCCGTAGCCGCCGTCCGACTTCTTCACGATCAGCGGGACCGGGTTGCCGTCCGGGCCCTTGATGTCGTCGAAGAACACGCACAGCGCGCCCTCCGAGCGGACCGCGACGCCCGACTCCTCGAGCAGGCGGCACGTCTCGTCCAGCATGTCGTTGTAACCCGACTCCCCGACGATGTCCGGGTCCTGGATCTCCATGTCCAGCTTGTCGAAGACCGAGAAGAAGTAGATCTTCGACTCGTCCACGAACTTCTGCCACAGCGCCAGGGTCTCCGGATCGCCCGCCTGAAGGTCGACCACCCTGCGGCGCGCCCGCGTCTTGAACGCCTCGTCGGAGTCGAAGAGCGTGCGGGACGCCTTGTAGAGGCGGTTCAGGTTCGACATGGCCTCCTCGCCGGAGACCTCGCTGTCCTTGTGATCGAGCTCGTGCGGGTGCTCGATCAGGTACTGGATGAGCATGCCGAACTGGGTGCCCCAGTCCCCGATGTGGTGCCTGCGTACGACCGTCTCGCCGACGAACTCCAGGATCTGGACCAGGGCGTCGCCGATGACCGCGGAACGGAGATGGCCTACGTGCATCTCCTTCGCCACGTTCGGCTGGGCGTAGTCGATGACCGTGGTGCCGGGGTTCTCCACGTACGGCACGCCGAGGCGGGCCACCGGGTCCGTCGCGCGCTGCGCGAGGTTCTCGACGATCGCCCTGTCCGTGATCGTGATGTTGAGGAAGCCGGGCCCTGACACCTCGATGTCCTTGATCACATCACCGGTCACGACCCGCTCGACGACGCCGCTCGCCAGCTCCCGAGGGTTGGCCTTCGCCTTCTTCGCCAGCGCCAGGATTCCGTTGGCCTGGAAGTCGGCTCGGTCGCTCCGTCGCAGCAGGGGGTCGACGTCGGTGTCGGCACCGGCCGCCGGGAGGGCGGCCGTGAGCGCGGCCGCCAGGCGCTGGTGGACGTGGGCGGTGAGGGACGTGACCGAGGCCATGGGGTGGGTGCCGTTCTCGTCTTGGGTGCGGGTGGATGTCGCCAGTATCCCATGGGGGGTAAAGCGGTTTTTTGTGCGCGCGGATGGGGGTTGGGCGGGTTGTTTCGCCCCCGCCGCCCCTACCCGTCCCGTCCCTGGGGCCGGCCCCAGAGCCCCTTCGGGGCTCCGCCCCGGACCCTGTTCGGGGGCCAGCCCCCGGACCCCCGCTCCTCAAACGCCGGAGGGGCTGATTTTCCGCGGCCTGGGCTGATTTCCGCAGCTGAGGTTCCGCTGCCCAGGCGGAACTTTGCAGCCCAGTCCCGCATCAATCAGCCCGTCCGGCGCTTGAGGACGAGGCCGCAAGGCCGATGGGGGTCTGGGGCGAAGCCCCAGGGACGGGGGCCGTGAAAAGGCGTTTTCGTGGATGGTGGCGGAGCTGGGAGAATGGGGTGGTCAGCCCGGCGGAACAACGTCGCGCCGGGCGATGGCGAAACCCTGAGGAAAGAAGGACGTGCCGATCGTGGGTCAGAGCACCGAGACCACCGACTGGGTCTCCCGTTACGCGGATGAGGTCATCGAGGAGTCGGAGCGTCGGGCCCCGGGCAAACCCGTTGTCGTCGCGTCCGGGCTCTCGCCCTCCGGGCCCATCCACCTGGGGAATCTGCGGGAGGTCATGACGCCGCACCTCGTCGCCGACGAGATCCGGCGGCGCGGGCACGAAGTCCGGCATCTGATCTCCTGGGACGACTACGACCGGTACCGCAAGGTGCCGAACGGCGTCGCCGGGATCGATGAGTCATGGGCCGAGCACATCGGCCGCCCGCTCACCTCCGTGCCCGCCCCGAAGGGCTCCCCCCACCCCAACTGGGCCGAGCACTTCAAGTCCGCCATGATCGAGGCCCTGGGCGAGCTGGGCGTCGAGTTCGACGGGATCAGTCAGACCGAGCAGTACACGACTGGCGTCTACCGCGAGCAGATCCTGCATGCCATGCGGCATCGCGCGGACATCGACGCGATCCTCGACCAGTACCGCACCAAGAAGGCCCCGCCCAAGAAGCAGCAGGGGCAGAAGCCCGTCGACGCGGCCGAGCTCGAGGCCGCCGAGGGGTCGGGGGCCGCCGCCGAGGACGACGGGACCGGATCCGCCGGGTACTTCCCGTACAAGCCCTACTGCGGCGGCTGCAACAAGGACCTCACCACGGTCACGGCGTACGACGACGACACCACCGAGCTGACGTACACCTGCACCGAATGCGGCTTCTCGGAGACCGTCCGGCTCAGCGAGTTCAACCGCGGCAAGCTGGTGTGGAAGGTCGACTGGCCGATGCGCTGGGCGTACGAGGGCGTCGTTTTCGAGCCCTCCGGCGTCGATCACTCGTCCCCCGGCTCCAGCTTCCAGGTCGGCGGACAGATCGTCGGCAGCATCTTCGGCGGCAAGCAGCCCATCGGCCCCATGTACGCGTTCGTGGGGATCTCCGGGATGGCGAAGATGTCGTCCTCCCGCGGCGGCGTGCCCACCCCGGGCGACGCCCTGAAGATCATGGAGCCCCAGCTCCTGCGCTGGCTGTACGCCCGCCGCCGCCCCAACCAGTCCTTCAAGATCGCCTTCGACCAGGAGATCCAGCGGCTCTACGACGAGTGGGACAAGCTGAACGCCAAGGTCGCCGACAGCACCGCCCTGCCCGCCGACATCGCCGCCCACTCCCGCGCCGTACGAACCGCAGCGGGCGAGCTTCCGAAGACCCCGCGGCCCATGCCGTACCGCACACTCGCCTCCGTCGCCGACATCACCGCAGGCCACGAGGACCAGGCCCTGCGCATCCTCAGCGACCTCGACCCCACCAACCCGCTCGCCTCCCTCGACGAAGTACGGCCGCGATACGACAAGGCCGAGGCGTGGATCAACACCCACGTACCGGCCGAGCAGCGCACCGTCGTCCGTCACGAGCCGGACGTCGAACTGCTGAAGTCCCTCGACGACCAGGCCCGCGAATCGCTCCGGCTGCTGCTGGACGGGCTCGACTCGAACTGGTCCCTCGACGGGCTGACACACCTCGTGTACGGCGTGCCCAAGGTCCAGGCCGGGTTCCCCCCGGACGCCACGCCGAAGGAACTGCCGCCGGAGATCAAGGCCGCCCAGCGTTCGTTCTTCGCGCTGCTCTACCACCTCCTCGTCGGCCGCGACACCGGGCCCCGGCTGCCCACGCTGCTGCTCGCGGTGGGGGCGGACCGGGTACGGAAGCTGCTCGGCGCGTAAGAGCTGGTGATACGTGGTTG
>NZ_BAAGPS010000026.1:44678-127792 GCF_054783935.1 Streptomyces pseudoechinosporeus | reverse complement strand
CCAACCACGTATAGACGACGGTTACGCGATGTGGTCCTCCTCCAGTTCCGCGTTCAGACGGTTCTGGAAACGGTTCATGTAGCGCTTGAGGGAGCTGTCGCTGAGCGAGACGCCGTACGCGGCCTCGATGTTCGCGCCGAACTCCTGCTTCGTAGGCAGGCCCTGGCCATTGATCGACTGACGGAACACCTGGTAGTACGCGTCCTCGCGGGACATGTCGTCCGGCAGCCTGGGCTCCTCGCGCCGTCCCGGGATGGGAAGCTGCTCGGGTTCCGGAGGGCCGCCACCCTCGCCCAGCTGCCGCGTACGGCCGCCCGGACCCGACGGGATGCGCCAACTGCCCGTGTCCTCAGGGCCGGGCTCGTACTCCTGGACCTGATGGGCCTGCTGAGCCTCCTGGAACTTTTGGAACTCCTGGAATTCCTGAGCCTGCTGGAACTCCTGGACCTGCTGGGTCTCGTACCACTGCTCGTCGTTCTGCCGGCCTTCGTACTGCTCCTCGGGGTCGTACGACGGGTCGTAGCCGCCCTCGTAGGAGATCTCCTGTTGCGGGGGCTTGAACCACGGGTTCTGGTCGGGCTGGGGTGCTTCCTGTGCGTACTCCAGTTGCTCGGGAGCGGGAGTGCTCTCGAGGTCGTGACGCTGCTCGCGCCGGGGTGCCGCCGAGTCCACCGCCCGGTCGGCCCGCTCCAGCTCCAGGTCCGACTGACGCGGCGCCGGAGGCAGCAGTACCGGCTCTATGCCCGCCGCCGCGAGACCGGAAGGAGCGGTCTCGGCCAGCGGCACGCCATAGCGCGCCAGGCGCAGCGGCATCAGGGACTCCACCGGAGCCTTACGGCGCCAGGCACGGCCGTAACGGGAGCGAAGGCGCGCCCGGTAGACCAGACGCTCCTGCTCCAGCTTGATCACCGCGTCATACGAACGCAGCTCCCACAGCTTCATCCGACGCCACAGGAGAAAGGTCGGGACGGGGGAGAGGAGCCAGCGGGTGAGCCGTACACCCTCCATGTGCTTGTCGGCCGTGATGTCCGCGATCCGGCCGATCGCGTGCCGGGCCGCCTCCACCGAGACCACGAACAGGATCGGGATGACCGCATGCATACCGACACCCAACGGATCCGGCCAGGCGGCGGCGCCGTTGAACGCGATCGTCGCCGCCGTCAGCAGCCACGCCGTCTGACGCAGCAGCGGGAACGGGATGCGGATCCAGGTCAGCAGCAGATCCAGGGCCAGCAGGACGCAGATGCCCGCGTCGATGCCGATCGGGAAGACGTAACTGAAGTTCCCGAAGCCCTTCTCCAGCGCGAGTTCGCGCACCGCCGCGTACGAACCGGCGAAACCGATGGCGGCGATGACGACCGCCCCGAAGACGACGACCCCGATGAGGATCCGGTGCGTCCTGGTGAGCTCCATTGGCGCGGCCACCCGTACTCCTCTCCCTTTGCGACATGTTGCGACGTGTTGCGCGGAACAGGGTGGCACATGCGTGCGGCTTACGGGTTGCAGGAAGGGCGTCGCCGCCGCTTCGGTACGGCTTCGGTATACGGCGGGACCGCCCCCTCAGCCCCTCTTCTCAGTCCTTCTTCGCCGGGGACTCGCTGGCCGAGGCGGAGGGCTTGGCATCCTTGGCCGGGGCCTCGCTCGCGCCCTTGCTCGGGCTCGCGCTCGCTCCGGAGCCAGAACCCGATCCCGATCCGCCGGCCTGATTGGCGGTCACCACCGCCTGCACGGCCTCCTTCGCCGCCTTCAGCGCCGCCTTCGACAGGTCCTCCGCGCTCGGAGCCTTGTCACCCGCGAGGCCCGCGCCGTTGTAGTCCACCGACACCACGATGTTCTCGGCCCGGGCCACGACCGCCTGCTGCTTGAAGGTGCCTTCCTTCTTCTTCAGGTCGTAACTCACCGACGTCGCCTCGTTGCCCGTACCGGACACCGGCTCGGACTTGGCGTTCGTCGCGCCGGTCTCCGACTGCGCGTCCTGGACCTGCTCCGCGTAGTACGTCGACGCCAGCTTCTCGCCCGTACCCCGGGTCTCGTCCGACTCGAAGCGCAGCAGGGACACGCTCAGCCAGCGGAACTGGGAACCCTTCACGCCCTTGTCCTCCAGGCTGTCCCAGGAACAGCTGCCGCGCGTCGCCGTGTCGTCCGACCTGCCCTCCTTGCCGGACTTGGAGGCCTTCGGTACCAGCTCGCCCAGAGTCTTCGACGAGAACACCTTGCACGGCTCCGGCAACTGCGCGTACGCGGCCTCCTTCACCACCGCCGCCTTCGAGGCGGAGGCGGACGCCTTCGCGCCGGAGTCCTTCTTCGCGGAGTCACCGGATTCGGAGTCGGAGCCGGAATCCGAGGAGCAGCCTGCGGCGACGAGCACCACCGGAACAACGGCTGCGCTGACGAGGATGCGGGTGAGTCGTGCGGGTCGGTGCATGGTTCCTTCACTCAAGACGCGTTTTGTGTGCGTGCGGTCGGGTCCGAGGGGCCACGGTACGCCGTACGGGACGGATGTGACTTCCATTCCGCCCAGCCTCACGGCTCCGGGGCGACCGCTACTCGTTCAACGTGTCGTCGAGCTGGCCGGCCAGTTCCCGCACCCTTTCCTGCATGTCCTCGCTGCTCGGGACGTCCGTCGTACTCGTCGGCTGCTCGTCGTACCGGATCGTCACGATCACATTGGACGTGCGGAACACCACAGTCACCGTCCGCTGCCGGGAGGCGCCCAGCGCGTCGTCCAGGAAGGCCTCGTCGCCGAGATCGTCGAGGGTGCGGGGCTGGAGGGCGGCGGGGGTGGTGCTGGGGGAGGGGGAGCCCGGCGTGGCGCTCTCGTCGTCGGTGGGAGTGGGGGAGCTGCCGTCGCTGTCGTCTGAGCTGTCGTCCGCGCTGCCTGTTGCGTCGCCTGACGGATCGCCAGCCGTTTCGTCTGTCGCGCCGCCCGTCGCTTCGTCCGACGTACCGGATTCATCCGCAGTCGGAGTCGTGGTCGGGGAAGCGCTCTCGGACGGGACAGGTACGGGCAGATCCGCCACCTCCTCCTTCGTCGCATAGAGCTGCGAGGCGCGGCTGTCGTCGCTCAAAGCGTTGTCGTACGAGGTCACGCGCTCGAAGTCCACCCACAAGCGATCCGTCGCACTCGTCGCCTCCACCGTCCAACGACAGCCGACCTTCCGGTCCGTGTCGTACGTCAGCGTCGGCGTCCCCGCATACGCCTTCTCCCGCTGCTCCCCGTCCGTGACCTGCTTGAGCCCCGGCAGCAGCGAATCAAGCGTGCCCCGCTCGACGGCGCCACACGGCTCCGGCAGCGTGCGGTACCGGCCGGGCTCCGCCGCGCTGGCCGTCGTACCCGAACCGTCCCGCTTCGAGTCCGCCGGCTCCTCGCCGCCGTCCGAACCGGTGCAGCCGGCCAGCGTCGCCGTCGCCGCGAGGAGCGCGGCGACGCCGAATACGTACGCCTTCCGCTGCACGGGGGCTCCTCTCGCTCTGCTTATTCGCTTGCCGCCCGAAGGTGGCCGATGACCACAATGTCTATCGCACGCACGGCCGTGAACGCCGGTCGGTCACCCCTTTCGTAGACCTTGCCACCGGTATTTGCGATGCCCGAACTTTGTTTGTTTTACGGGGGAATGAGGACGTTATGTCGTACGTAGAGGTACCGGGAGCGAAGGTCCCGATCCGCATGTGGACGGACCCGGCGTCGGTCGAGGGCGGAGCCCTCCAGCAGCTCCAGAACGTCGCCACGTTGCCGTGGATCAAGGGGCTGGCCGTGATGCCGGACGTGCACTACGGGAAGGGCGCGACGGTCGGGTCTGTGATCGCGATGCGGGGTGCCGTGTGTCCTGCTGCGGTCGGGGTCGACATTGGGTGCGGGATGTCGGCGGTGAAGACGTCGCTGACGGCGAATGATCTGCCGGGGGATCTTTCTCGGCTTCGGTCGAAGATTGAGCAGGCTATTCCGGTGGGGCGGGGGATGCATGACACTGCCGTTGAGCCGGGGCGGTTCCATGGGTTGGCCACCGCGGGGTGGGATGACTTCTGGGGGCGGTTCGACCGGGTTGCGGAAGCGGTGCGGTTCCGTAAGGGGCGGGCGACTACGCAAATGGGAACCCTTGGCCAGGGAAATCATTTTTGGGAGCTTTGCCTCGATTCGGACAATTCGGTCTGGGTCATGTTGCACTCCGGTTCCCGGAACATCGGTAAGGAACTTGCGGAGCACCACATCGGTATCGCCCAGAAGCTCCCGCACAACCAGGGGCTTGTCGACCGCGACCTGGCTGTCTTCGTCTCGGATACACCGCAGATGGCGGCCTACCGGCATGACCTCTTCTGGGCGCAGGAGTATGCGAAGCACAACCGTGCCATCATGATGGCGATCTCTAAGGAAGTGATTCGCCGCGAGTTCAAGAAGGCGAAGGTGACTTTCGAGCCGGAGATCTCGTGCCACCACAATTATGTAAGCGAGGAGCGGTACGAGGGCATGGACCTCCTCGTCACCCGTAAGGGCGCGATCCGTGCGGGCTCCGGCGAGTACGGGATCATCCCCGGCTCGATGGGCACCGGCTCGTACATCGTGAAGGGCCTCGGCAACGAGAAGTCCTTCAACTCGGCCTCGCACGGCGCCGGTCGGCGCATGAGCCGCAACGCGGCGAAGCGTCGCTTCTCGACGAAGGACCTGGAAGAGCAGACGCGGGGTGTGGAGTGCCGTAAAGACTCCGGCGTCGTCGACGAGATCCCGGGCGCGTACAAGCCGATCGAGCAGGTCATCGATCAGCAGCGCGACCTCGTGGAGGTCGTGGCGAAGTTGAAGCAGGTCGTTTGTGTGAAGGGCTGAATCAGACGCCCGATGGGCCCCGAGCTGTAACAGCCCGGGGCCCGAGGTTCAATCGATCATTGATTGCCGCTGGGCATCGGTACTTGACCGGTGCGCAGGCGCCAGAGGCGGATATAGCAGCTCTTCTCGGTTCGGCCGAGTTCCATGGCGGCGGCAGCATCGTTGTTCAGCAGAGTCTTGCGAGGATCCCCGGGCGTTCACGCCCGGGGGACTCGTATCTTTGGCCAGGCGGCGCGGGGCGCCGCAGCATCATGAGGTCTGCCCGGCCGCGGAGCGGTCGGATCTCTCGTCTGGTGAAGGCGTCGGCGCACGGCCCTGCGTGTCACTCGTTCAGGTGATCGACTCCGGACGTGCGGTGCCGTCTCGCACAGCTGTGTACGTTCGGTGCTTGTGAAGCTGGTGGTGCAGGTCAAGCTGCTGCCGACGCCCGCGCAGGCGGCGGCACTCGAGGCGACCCTGCACGCCTGCAACCAGGCCGCCACCTGGGTGAGTGAGATGGCCTTCGAGCGCGGGGAGTTCAAGAACTTCACCGTGCGCAGGCGGGTCTACGGCGAGGTCAAGTCCCGCTGGGGGCTGGGGGCACAGGCCGCCCAGCACGTCATCAAGAAGACGTGCGACGCGTACACCACGCTCAGGGCGAACCTGAAGGCCGGACACCTGGGCCGGCCCGGCTCGAAGCGCTACCGCCGGGCGACCGAGAAGCCGATCGCCTTCCGCCCGCGGGGCGCGCAGCCCTACGACGACCGGATGCTGTCCTGGCAGATCCCGGACCGGACGGTGTCGATCTGGACGGTCTCCGGGCGGATCAAGAACGTGGCGTTCACCGCCTCGGCCGAGCAACTGGCCACCCTGGCGCTGTACCGCCAGGGCGAGTCCGACCTGGTCTGCCGGGACGGCCTGTGGTTCCTCAGCGCGACCTGCGAGGTCCCCGAGGCCGAGCCGCACACGGATCCGGTGGACTTCCTCGGCATCGACCTGGGCATCGTGAACATCGCCACCACCAGTGACGGCGAGATCATGGCCGGGCGTGAGCTGAACCGCATCCGGACCCGGGAGCGGAAACTCCGCACCAGGCTGCAGAAGAAGAACACCCCGTCCGCCAGGCGCCGGCTGAAGAAGCGGCGCCGCAAGGAGGCCAGGCGGGCGAAGGACATCAACCACAAGATCGCGAAACATGTGGTGGCCGAGGCAGAACGCACCGGTCGCGGGATCGCCCTGGAAGACCTCACAGGGATCCGCGAGCGGGTACGGCTTCGCAAGCCCCAACGGGCCACCCACTCCAGCTGGTCCTTTCACCAGCTGGGGCAGTTCATCGCGTACAAGGCCCGCAAGGCCGGGGTACCGGTGGTGCACGTCGATCCGGCGTACACCTCCCGCACCTGCGCCGAATGCGGGCACATCGACCGGGCGAACCGGGTCAGTCAGGCCTGGTTCGCGTGCCGGAACTGCGGATTCGTTGCTCACGCGGACCGGAACGGCTCCCGCAACATCCGCGCTCGCGCGTGGGAGTTGTGGCGACGCGGGGCCCAGTCAACGGCCCCTGCCCCACCCCCGAAACGTCGGGGTGGGGCTGGACGCAAACGCAGCGTCACATCCAGTGATGCCCGTTGTGCAAGCCCAGCGCTTTAGCGCTGGGTAGTTGACGTCCCGTATGGGTGATCCATCCGGTTCACCCTTGTGAGTTATGTGATGCGCTTTTCGTCGCCCCGCGTGGGCGTCCGCAGAAGTGATGTATCGCCGGCGGGGCGGTGGTCGGGACAGTCCCACGCGGACGCGCACACCCCGGACGTACACGCATCGCGGGCGCAGGACCCCTGTCCCTCCGAAAGCCTGAACAAGCAGGGGGAGTGTGCCCTTCAGGCGCTCAAACGAGCGACGCGTGAACATGACGGGAAGAAGTGCTCAGGCCGTGGGACTCGCCCTGGGCCCACCGCCGCGCCACTGACACACCGCCACGCCAGACTCCGTAACACCACAGGGACACCGCCTCTGCACGCGCGCGTGGCCGCGTAAATCGCGAGCGTGTTTTCGTCCGTGGAGTTCACACTGCGGGGGTGACTGAACCCGTCGTGCTGTCCAGTGAGTTGTTGGGATTTCCCGCCGACGCTCGTGTCCTCATCGTCAACTGTGATGACTTCGGGATGCGTCGTGGGATCAATGCCGCCGTCGTCGAGGCGATCGAGGGCGGGATTGCGAGTTCGTGCAGCCTGATGGTGCCGTGTCCTGGGGCCGGAGAGGCGATGCGGTTGTTGCGGGAGCGGCCGGGGATTCCGTTCGGGATTCATCTCACCTTGGTGTGTGATGCGGAGGGGGCGTGGGGGCCGGTTGCCTCGAAGGAGCGGGTTGGGTCGTTGCTCGATGAGGCCGGGGAGTTGTTCTCGCCGGGTAAGCGTGACGAGTTGCTTGGGCGGGCTCGGATCGAGGAGATCGAGGTCGAGTTTCGGGCGCAGGTCCAAGCCGTGCTGGAGGCCGGGTTGGCGCCTACTCATCTGGACTGGCATTGCCTGGCCGATGGTGGGCGGGGGGACATTTTCGAGTTGACCTTGGCGTTGGCCGGCGAGTACGGGCTGGCTGTACGGGTCTGGGGTGAGGCCGGGCGGCGGAGGGTGCGCGGGCTGCCGGTCACCGACAACGAATTCCTCGACAGCTTCTCGCTGGGGCTCGACGGCAAGGCGGCTCGGTATGCCCGGTTGCTGCGGGAGTTGCCGGTCGGGCTCAGCGAGTGGGCGGTGCATCCCGGGGTGGGGGACGCGGAGTCGCGGGTGGTCGAGCCCGGGGGGTGGCGTGTGCGGCAGACCGACCATGAGTTTCTGATGTCGGCCGAAGCTCGTGAACTCCTGCGGGAGGAGGGGGTCTTTGTGATCGACTACCAGGGTGTTCAGGAGCGGTGGTCAGGGAGCCGCTGGCCGGGCGGGCGTTAGTCATGGACGGGTGGCCAGGACCCATCGTCGGGAAAGTGTGACACTTTTCGCGAAAGTGTCACACTTTCCCGACGATGCCCCCCCGACTCCCGAGGGCAGCCACCTCGAATTCGTGGCCCGATGCCTCGGTGATGGCCCGCCCGTGCCCGCCCCCCGTTACCGCCCGGTCCGGGCCCAGCGTGGATCGCGGCCCGTCTCCGCCAGCAGCCGGTCGAAGGCGTTCGCCCCCTCCGGCACGGGTACCGGCGCGGCGAACATCCCCATCGCGCGGGCGGTTGGTGCCATCTCCCCAACCGTTGCGGTGACTTGGTCGAGTACCGGGTCGGTGGCGTCGTTCAGTCGGTGTTCCTGGTCCGTGGCGCGGGCCAGGTCCCATGCGTGGACGGTGAGGTCGAGCAGGGCCAGCGAGCCGACGATCCGTGCGGGCATGTTCATGGCGCCGGTCGTGCCCTCCTCGGCGCCCGGTGCGGACCAGGCCGCCGCGAGGCGGCTCGACTCGGTTGCGAAACGGTCCCTCCAGGTGGGATCCGCGGCGATGTAGTCCGGGGTCGCGGTGAAGTCCGAGTCCTTCTTGGCGGCCAGGTTCTGGAATTGCACAACCACGTGGAGGACATGGTTGACCAGGGCCTTTACGTCGTAGTCGGCGCATGGTGTGGGGTCGGCCAGTCGTTCGTCGGGAAGTGCCCCTATCACCGGTAGGGCCCGTTCGGCCGCCGTCGCCAGCAGATCTCCGATGGCGTATGTCCGCTGGTTCACATCGTGGTTCGTGTCCATGCGACGACCGTACGAACGTCCCGCAGCACCCTCTTGAAGAAACGCGACGGCATACGATCCGGACATGGCCGTACCCCGCCGCGACAACCGCGGGATCCGCGACACACGGGGCATCGTCGACCCCTCGGGGCTTCTGACCCGCGTACGGTTCCGTCGTCACGAGCCCGCCGAGCCGCTGCGGCGCCATGTCGAGACGTACTGGTTCATCGACTGGGACCTGCCCGAGCCGTACGTCTCCCAGGTTGTCCCGCACCCGTCCGTCAACGTCTCCTTCCAGTGGGACGAGGGCGAGGGCGCGCCCTACGGCGAGGTGCACGGTGTCGCGCTCGGGCTGTTCACCAGGAAGCTGACGGGGTGGGGGCGGGTGTGCGGGGCGAAGTTCTGGCCCGGCGGCTTCCGGCCGTTCGTGCCGGACGTGCCCGTGTCGCGGTGGACGGGCCGCGTACTGCCCGCCCAGGACGTGTTCGCGCAGGCCACCTGCGACACCGCCCGCCAGGTCGTGAGCCCCGCCGACGACGCCGCCCGGATCGCCGCGCTCGACGCCTTCCTGCTCTCCCTCGCCCCGGCCCCCAACCCGCAGGCCGACCTCGCCATCGACCTCGTCACCCGCATCCGCGCGAACCGCACCGTACGCCGCGTCGACGACTTCGCCCGCGCGGAGGGCGTCTCGGTACGGGCGCTGCAACGGCTCTTCGCGGCGTACGTCGGCGTCAGCCCGAAGTGGATCATTCTCCGTTACCGGATCCACGAGGCCCTGGAGCTGGCCGGCACCCGGCGGGACATCGACTGGGCCGCCCTCGCCGCCGACCTCGGCTATGCCGACCAGGCCCACCTCGTACGCGACTTCACGTCGACGGTGGGGGTGCCTCCGGCGGCGTATGCGCAGTGGCACAGCCCTTAAGGAACAAGCACGATACGTCCCCGCACGCCGCCCTCCGCCAATCGGGCGTGCGCCTTGACCGCGTCGGCCAGGGCGTACGTCTCGGCCACTCGCGCCGTCAGCACTCCCTCGTCCAGGAGCGCTACCAGCTCCGCGAGGCGCGCTCCGTCGGGGGTCACCGACACCGTGTCGGTCCGCACGCCGCGTACGGAGGCGGGGGCGCCCTGCGGGATGACCCCGACGTACGCGCCGCCGTCGCGCACCCATTCCAGCGCGGCCTCGCCGAGGACCGCGGTGTCGAGCACCGCGTCCACGCTGCCCGCCTCGACGGCGCCCGACGACGCGAAGTGGGCCGCTCCCAGGGAACGTACGAGCTGCTCGTCGCTCTCGCGGGCCACGGCGGTCACGGAGATGCCGCGGTGGGCGGCGAGTTGGACGGCGTAACCGCCGACGGCGCCCGCCGCACCCGTCACCAGGAGTTCCTGGCCCTTCTGGAGGTCCAGCTGATCCAGGGCCTGGGCGGCGGTGAGGGCGTTCAGCGGGAGTGTGGCGGCGTGTGCGGCGTCGACCGTGGTGGGTGCCTTGGACACCGCGTCGGCGTCCACGATCGCGTAATCGGCGTGTGCGCCAAGGGGCTTGCCCACGGAGGGCACGAGCGCGACCACCTCGTCGCCGACGCTCCAGCCGGCCGCCGCCCCGGCCGCGTCGACCGTCCCGGCCACGTCCCCGCCGAGACCGTGCCGCTCGCCCGCGCCACCGAATACGCCCGCGCGCACCTTTGCGTCGACCGGGTTGAGAGTGGCGGCCGCGACCTTGATCCGCACCTCGCCGGCGGCCGGCTCCGGCACGTCGGTCTCGATGATCTCCACGGCTTCCGGACCGCCGAAGGTCGTCACCACGGCTGCACGCATGTCAATTCTCCCTATTGCAGGTGATTCATTCTGGTTTCCAACCCGTTGTGGCAACCCTAGGAAGAGCTACTATCTTTTCGTAAGTAGGCACTTGAAGGTGCGTACATCACCCAGAGGTGTGCGGAGGCGTGAGCCATGGCGACCAAGACGGCAGCCCAGCGGCGTGAGCAGGCGCGGATCGAGTACGACGCCTTCCTCAAGGCCTGCCCGACCAACCAGCTCCTCGCCCGCATCAGCGACAAGTGGGTCAGTCTCGTCGTCTCCGCGCTCGCCTCCGGGCCCATGCGCTACAGCGACCTCGGCCGCAAGATCGCGGGTGTCAGCCCCAAGATGCTGACGCAGACGCTGCGTTCACTGGAACGCGACGGGATCGTGGCGCGGACCGTCACGCCGTCCGTGCCGGTGCGCGTCGACTACGAACTCACTCCGCTCGGCATGAACCTCTGCAGCCTCCTCGTGGCAGTGAAGGACTGGGCGGAGGTGCACATCGAGGAGGTCAACGAGGCACGGGAGCGCTACGACGAAGCCGAGCGGTCTGTGTCGCCGTGAACTCCACCGTCCGCCTCATGTGACCGATGAGCAGGGCGAGTTCGTCGTCCCCGAGTTCCTCGAAGAGGGCGTACCAGTCGCCGCTCAGCCGCCGCCACATCCGGCCGAACTCCTCGGCCTTCTCCGGCACGGTCGCCACGAGTACGCGTCGCCGGTCGGTGGCGTCCCGCTGCCGTACGACGTACCCGGCCCGCTCCAGCCGGTCCACGAGCCGCGTCGCCGAGCCGGTCGTCAGCCCCGTCAGCTCGGCGACGCGCCCCGTCGTGACCGGCCCTCTCTCGAGGCTGAGCAGGTTGAGGCACTGCAGGTCCGTGGGGTGCAGGTTCAGCTGGTCGGCGACGGCCTGGTTGAAGAGGGCGTACAAGGCCATGCAGCGGCGCGACTCGGTGGCCAGCTCGGAGAGCAGACGACTGCGCCGCGCATCGGTGGTTGTGCCGGACCTGGACATGGACATGGACCTGGACAGGGTCATACGGGGATGTATCCCACCGGGTACCCCCGACAAGCCCCGCGAACAGGTGACGGAACCGGCCCGTCGGCACACACACCGCCCCATGCGAAGCTGCACGCATGCTCGTCGCCCGCTCCGCTGCCCTCTTCGTCCTCGCCGCACTCTTCGAGATCGGCGGCGCATGGCTGGTCTGGCAGGGCGTACGCGAACACCGCGGCTGGCTGTGGATCGGCGCCGGGGTCATGGCCCTCGGCGCGTACGGCTTCGTCGCCACCCTCCAGCCCGACGCGAACTTCGGCCGCATTCTCGCCGCGTACGGCGGAGTCTTCGTCGCCGGCTCCCTCGCCTGGGGCATGGTCGCGGACGGCTTCCGGCCCGACCGGTGGGACGTGATCGGCGCCCTGATCTGCCTGGCGGGCATGGCCGTGATCATGTACGCGCCCCGGGGCGGAAGCTGAGGCTGCCGTTGCCAGGGCATTCGACGTCCGTACTCGTCACCGGCCTATCCTGGCGGGGATTCGAACGCCGGCTCGCGCGAGAGAGCGCGAACCCGTACGCCCGCCCGAGGAGCAGCCCATGACCGCCCCCGCCCCCAACTCCCGTATCGCTGTCGTCACCGGTGCGAGCAGCGGCATCGGGGCCGCGACGGCGCGGCAGCTGGCGGCGGCGGGCTACCGGGTGGTCCTCACGGCCCGCCGCAAGGACCGTATCGAGGCGCTGGCGGAGGAGCTCAACGCGGCGGGCCACCAGGCGGCGGCGTACGCGCTCGACGTCACCGACCGCGCGGCGGTGGACGAGTTCGCGACGGCGTTCCGCACGATCGGTGTGCTGGTCAACAACGCGGGCGGCGCGCTCGGCGCAGACCCGGTCGCGACGGGCGACCCGGCGGACTGGCGTCAGATGTACGAGACGAACGTCATCGGCACGCTCAACGTCACCCAGGCACTGCTCCCCGCGCTCACGGCGAGCGGCGACGGCACGGTGGTCGTGCTGTCGTCCACCGCGGGCCATGGCACGTACGAGGGCGGCGCCGGTTACGTCGCCGCCAAGCACGGCGCCCACGTACTCGCCGAGACCCTTCGCCTGGAGATCGTCGGAACCCCGGTGCGCGTCATCGAGATCGCCCCCGGCATGGTCAGGACGGACGAGTTCGCCCTCACCCGTTTCGGCGGCGACGAGGAGAAGGCGGCGAAGGTCTACGCGGGCGTGGCCGAGCCCCTGACCGCCGACGACGTGGCCGACACGATCGCCTGGGCGGTCACCCGCCCCTCCCACGTCAACATCGACCTCATGATCGTCCGCCCCCGGGCCCAGGCCTCCAACACGAAGGTCCACAGGGAGTTGTGATGCCCGACTCCCAGGGCGCCTCCGCCGAGTCCCCCGACTCCCCGGAAAAACGCCGCCTGGCCCAGGAGAAGAAGAACGAACGCTACGTCTGGTGGTATCTGGCGTACTTCCTCTTCGGCATCCACATCGTGGCGTTCGTCATGATCTACGCGGTCACGCACGCGAAGTAGGCGTCACCCCTGCGAAGTTCGCGCTCACGCACGCGAAGCAGCCGCCGCCTCGGAGCGCCCGCCCCGCCCCGGAACCATCCGACGAGCCCTCCGCTTCCACTGCTCGATCCGAGCCCGCCGCCGCACAGCCCGGAGCTCCCCGAACAACCCCTCGTAGCGCTCGATGATGGGCTCGGCGTCATAGCGGTGGGCGTTCGCCAGCGCCGCCCGCCCCATCTCCCGTCGGGCGGACTCGTCCGCGATCAGGTCGAGCATCGCTTCCGAGAGGGCGCGGGTGTCGCCCACGGGGACGAGGCGGCCGTCGACACCCGGGGTGATGATCTCGGCGGGGCCGAGGGGGCAGTCCGTGCTGATGACGGGCACGCCGCAGCGCATCGCCTCGACGAGTGTCATTCCGAACGACTCCGCGTCCGAGGCGCTGACCACGAGTGAGGACTGGGTGAACTCCGCCTCGATGGGGGTGCGCGGGCCCATGAGCTGGGCGCGGCCGGTCAGGCCGAGGCCGTCGATCAGCGACTGGAGGTGTTCGCGCTGGGTCCCGCCGCCGTAGATCCGCAGCCGCCACTCCGGCTCCTTCGTGGCGACCGCCGAGAACGCCTCGATCAGCAGGTCGAACCGCTTGCCGGGAACGAGCCGCCCCGCCGCCGCGATCACCTTCGCGTCCCCGGTGGAAGGGGCCACGCCGCGCGGGGCGGGCACGATGTTCGGCACGGCCGTGACCCGTACGCCCGGCAGCGGCATCCGCTTCCGGTACACCTTCGCGTCCGCCTTCGTCGTCGTCACGAGCGCGTCCAACTCGCCGTACTCCTCGGCCAGTACGGCCCGCAGCTTCTTGCTGTGCGCATCGTGACTCAGGTGTTCCTGGCCGATGCGCAGGGCGCGGGGCGGGGCGAAGCGGGAGACGTAGACGTTGATGCCGGGGCGTGTGCCGATCACCACATCCGCGTCGCAGTCCGCCAGATAGTCGCGTACGCGGATGTCGGTGAGGCGGTTGTACTGCTTGTACCGCTTGTCGGCGGAAGGGAAGTCGCTCGCCGGCTCCGCGTGCAGGGGATCGGCGAGGTCGGCGCTGCCCTCCCGCGTGTCCACGAGCGGTACGAGTGTGATGCGGGGGTCGACGTCGAAGCGCGGCACGTCCCGGTGCCGCGACATCGAAACGATCGTGACCCTGTGCCGGTCGGCGAGCGCCGCGGCGAGGTTGAGTGTGGTGCGGACGGTGCCCCCGATGGCGTAAGCGTTGTGCAGCAGGAACACGATCCTCATGCGTTTCGCGGTCTTCCTACGCTTCATACGGTACGTGCCTTCCCCGTCGCGGCTCGTCGCCCTGGTCCCAGGGGAGACGGTGGCCGGGCGAGGTAAGCCACCGGTCCCAGCGGGGTGAGAACCGGGTAAGAGGCCCGGTTGTGCCCCTGCTCATCAGGTACTACGTATCCCAGGCCTTGGCAGACTGGTCGGGTGCCCCACAACGTGCTGCTCGCCGAGGACGACCGCGCCATCCGCCACGCCCTGGAACGCGCCCTGACGCTTGAAGGGTACGAGGTGACGGCCGTCGCCGACGGCGTGGAGGCACTCGCGCGGGCCCATCGCCACCCGCCCGACGTACTCGTCCTCGACGTCATGATGCCGGGCATCGACGGCCTCCAGGTGTGTCGCGTCCTGCGTGCCGAGGGCGACCGTACGCCGATCCTGATGCTCACCGCGCGCGTGGAGACCGCCGACCGCATCGCCGGTCTGGACGCCGGAGCCGACGACTACGTCGTCAACCCTTCGACGTCGACGAGGTGTTCGCCAGACTGCGCGCACTGCTGCGACGTACGGACACCCCAGTCGGCGTACCCAGGTAACAACGGGGGTGAGCCGTTCGCCCGGCGAAGGGAGAGCGGAGGCTCGGCGATCGGGTTCACGGTGAGCGGTACGTAAGGGGGGTTCCCGGTGGACGAGGTGTCGCTGAGTACACCTCCCAGTACGGGTTCTGCGCCCAATGTGCCTGCCCCGTGCCCTCCGTAGCGTCTTTCGCGGGGCACAGGGAGTGCCCAAAGGAGGGTGACAACCATGCTTCGCCGAACCGATCGACGTACGCACGACACCAACACAGGCTCCACCGAAGCCCTACGCCTGGTAAAGGTCACCAAGACCTACGGAACCGCCGACAGCAAGGTCACCGCACTGGACGAGGTGACCCTCAGCCTCCCCCGAGCCACCTTCACCGCCGTCATGGGCCCCTCAGGCTCCGGCAAGTCCACGCTCCTCCAGTGTGCGGCAGGCCTCGACGCCCCGGACACCGGCATCGTCATGGTCGACGGCACCGAGATGACCGGAGGAACAGAGGCGGAACTCACCAGGTTCCGCCGCACCCGCATCGGCTTCGTCTTCCAGCAGTACAACCTCCTGGACACACTCACCGTCGCCCAGAACACGATCCTGCCGCTCAAGCTCGCCCGCCGCCGCGTCCACCGCGAGCGCGTGGAGGAGATCCTCGCGTCCGTCGGCCTCGAAGGCCGCCTCGGCGCCCGCCCCGACCAGCTCTCCGGCGGTCAGCGCCAACGCGTCGCCATCGCCCGAGCCCTGGTCACCGAACCCAGCGTGATCTTCGCCGACGAACCCACCGGCGCCCTGGACACCCGAAGCGCCCGCGACGTCCTCCGCCTGCTCCAGGAGGCGGTACGGATCCACGGCCGTACGGTCGTCATGGTCACCCACGACCCGGTGGCGGCGTCGTACGCCGACGCGGTTCTCTTCCTGGCCGACGGCCGCCTCGTGGGCGAGATGCGCCGTCCGACGGCGGACGCGGTCGCCGAACGCCTGGCGCACCTGGGCGACGACATGATGGCGGGGGTGTGAGCCGTGTTCACCATGCTTGCTCTCGCGATGCGTTCCATCCGGCAACGCCCCGGCCGCTTCACCGCGACGCTTCTGTCCGCCTTCCTGGGCGCGACGATCATCATGACGTTCAACTCGATGCACGACACGGCCGGCGCGAAGGGCGTCGACGCGACGAGCGCGGAGACCCTGTCCACCGCGGCAGGAGTGGTCGGCGGCTACGGCACCCTGCTGGTGTTCTTCGCCATCGCCTCCACCCTCACCGTGAACGTCCGCCAACGAACCGCCGAAATCGACCTGTTGCGCACCTCGGGCGCGACCCCGGCGCAGATCAAACGCATGGTCGTGGGGGAGGCGACAGCCGTCGCCCTCCTTGCCGCGCTGCTCGCGATCGCCCCCGCGATGCTCGGCGGCCACGCCCTGCTGTCCCTCTTCCAGGACAGCGGCCAGGTGGCCGACTCCGTCGACTACTCCTTCGGCCCCATCGCGCTCCAGTCAGGCGTCGCCATCACACTCCTCGCCTCGGCGGGTGCGGCGTTCCTCGCGATACGGCGGGCGACGCGCAGGCGCCAACCCCAAGGCAAGGGGCGGAAGTTCTTCACGTACGCCGCCCTGACACTCGGCGGTCTGGCGGTCTGCTCCACCTTCGCCTTCTCCGCGACCGACGCCGCGCTGATGGCCCCGCCCGCGTACGGCGCGATCCTCCTCGCCGTCGGCTTCGCACTCCTCTCGCCGAAGCTGCTGACGGCCGTACTCGACCGGCTCCTCCTCTCCGGCCCGAGCGGCTATCTCGCCGTACGGAACATGCGGCAGCGCGCCGCCCAACTGTCCGGTGTCCTCATGCCGTTGATCCTCTTCACCGGCATGGCGACGGCCACCCTCTATATGCAGGCGGTCGAGAACGACGCCATCGACGCGTCCGGCGTCCCGAAGTCCGTCGACGCCAAGAACCTCGAGACCCTCAACCTCACGGTCGTCGGCATCATCGTGGTCTTCTCCTGCATCATGCTGATCAACTCCCTGTACGCGGCGACGACTTACCGCAGTCGGGAGTTCGGCCAGCAGCGCCTGGCGGGCGCGACGCCGGGCCAGGTCCTCGGCATGGTCGGCGTCGAGTCCCTCGTCCTCACGGCGACGGGCGTGTTCTTCGGTACGGCGGCCGGCCTCGCCGGGCTCATCCCCTTCACCGCGGTCCGTACGGACTCACTCCTGCCGGACCAGGGCCTCGGCACCTGGCTGGCCATCGTCGCGATCGCCACGGCGGCGACCTTCGCGACCAGCCTGGCCACGGCCCGCCGCACACTGCGGACACCGGCGGTGGGAGCGGTGACGCTGGTCGCATGAACGAGACGTACGAGGTATGCGGGGAAGATTCTTCCGCCCGTACGGGGAAGAATCTTCCCCATGCTGCCTGAAACCGCCCCTGACGCCACTCCAGCCGCTCCCTCCCACCCCAACCCCCTCCGCCAACTCTCCCTCGAACAACTCCGCCGCCGTACGAGCGCGAAATGGCGCGCCTTCCCGGAGGACGTACTGCCCTTGTGGGTCGCCGAGATGGACGTCCCGCTCGCCGAGCCGATCGCGCGTGCCCTCACGGACGCGATCGCGCTCGGCGACACGGGCTACCCGGCCGGGACGGGGTACGCCGAGGCGCTGGCGGAGTTCGCCGGGAAGAGGTGGGGCTGGGACGACTTCGCCGTGGAGCGTACGGCCATCGTGCCGGACGTGATGCTGGGCATCGTCGAGATGCTGAAGCTGGTCACGAGCCCCGGGGACTCGGTGGTCGTCAACTGCCCTGTCTACCCGCCGTTTTACCAGTTCGTACGGAACATGGACCGCACCGTGGTCGAGGCGCCGCTCGGCGAGGACGGCCGCCTGGACTTCGCGGAGCTGGAGTCGGCGTTCGACCGGGTCACCGAGGGCGGGCGCCGCCGGGCCGCGTATCTGCTCTGCAACCCGCACAATCCCACCGGCACGCTGCACACCGCCGCCGAACTGACCGCCGTGGCAAGGCTTTCCCACATGTACGGCATACGCGTGGTGGCCGACGAGATCCACGCCCCGCTCGTGTCCCCGGGCGCCCGCTTCGTCCCGTACCTGACGGTCCCCGGCGGCGAGAACGCCTTCTCCCTGATGTCCGCCTCCAAGGCCTGGAATCTGGCGGGCCTGAAGGCGGCCGTGGCCATCGCGGGCCCCGACGCGGCCACGGACTTGGCCGAGCTCCCCGAGGAGGTGAGCCACGGCCCCAGCCACCTGGGCATCCTGGCCCACACGGCGGCCCTCCGGGACGCGGGCCCCTGGCTCGACGCACTGCTGACGGGCATCGACGAAAACCGCCGGCTCCTGTCCACCCTCCTGACCGAACACCTCCCCGCCGTCCGCTACACCCCCGCCGAGTCCACCTACCTGGCCTGGCTGGACTGCCGGGCCCTGCCCCTCGGCGACGACCCGGCGTCCGCCTTCCTGGACCGGGGCCGAGTCGCCCTGAACTCCGGCATCCCCTTCGGCACGGGCGGCTCGGGCCACGTACGCCTGAACCTGGCGACGTCGCAGGAACTGCTCACGGAGGCGGTGCGGCGGATGGCGCGGACGGTGGGCTGAGCACCACCGGACTACCGGTCACCTCACCAGTCGTGCGAGGAGGGTGGCGAGGTCGGTCACGATCTGCAGCCAGGGACGGACCCGCTCGGCCCGCCCTCCCAGGCGCCGGAGCCATCCGCCGGACAGCCTGCCCTCCCGCCGCCGCAGCGCCCGTTCCCGCGCCTGCTGTAAGGCCCTGATCCGCCCCGTCCCGGTCCGTTTACGTCGCGTACGTCGCGTCATGGCGAGACGCTAACGAGCCCGGGTCCGCGGACGCAGGTGAGGGGATCGTCAAAAGTGGCCGGGCGGTTATTGGAGGTAACCCGTAAGTCTTCCCTGCCGGAAGTCTTCCCTGCCGGCGCCGACGCGGCGGTCGATCGGTCGGCGTCGGCCCGGCTCAGGCCGTCGTGCCTGTGACGCGGGCGCCCGCGCTCCAGCGCCCCAGTACCGGTTCCAGGAGGATGCGAGCCGGGCGGCACAGCGTCTGTCCATGCTGCTCGAAGAGTTCGTCACGAGAGTCGAAGTACCCGAGATCGACGAGGACTTGGGCGGACAGATCGCACGCCGTGCCGCCCTGCGCACCGCAGCTCACCGACCCGCTCCAGTCCACGCCGACCCGCGCCACCGCATCGAAGAGCGTCTCGCCGCCGCGATTGCTGAAGGCTTCGCCGCCTCCGGCCACCCCGTCGAACAACTCCCCGACCGGCACCCACTCCTGGTCCCGCTCCAGCATGAACTCGGGCCAGGCGAGCAGCACTTGTTCCGGCACGAGGAACTTGTGCCGGGGAAATCGCGGATACCAGAAGGCCCCGTCGACCAGCAGTCCGCGCACCCGCGTACGTACGCCCATCGCCCGCGCGACAGCCTCCAGCACAGCCATCCGCTGACTACAGGAACCACGCCCCAGCCGCAGCGTCCGCGAGGCCGGGTGCCGGTCCTCCACGGAGTACACCGGCCGCACCTCACGCGCGATGATTCCGTGCGCCACCTGCAGCACCGCACGAGCCGCTGCCCCCGGCCCCGCCTCGCGCCGTACGCGCTCCACGAGCGCCGCCACAAGGGGCTGCTCCCAGTCCAGAATGGCGGTGGCCCGCGTCGAACCGCCCCCGCCCGCCGCCGCTCCCGGCCGAACCTCAGCACCCCGCCACGGCATCAACAACCGACTGGTCACCGCTTCCCCTTCACCTCGGCGAAGAGCGCCTGGAGAGCGGCGCGGGGCGGGGTGAGGATGGTGGTGGGATGGTCGCTTTCCCGGAGGTGGAGGGTCGTGGGGGAGGCGGCTATCTCCAGGCATTCGTTGTCGGCGTCCCCTGCGGAGAACGACGACTTCTGCCATTGAAGGTTCGGGGGCATGGGCTGCCTTTCAGAGTTCCTTGGCGATACAGCGGATGAGGTCCAGCGAGGGTGCTGGGTCGAGGGCGATGCCGCTGATGCGGTCCAAGCGGCCTCTGTAGCGGTGCAGTTTGGCGCTTGCGTCAATGAAAAGGCTCCCATGACCAGTATCTTCCTGCACGGTGTCGAGCTGGGGCACCTTGCCGCCGACGTAGAACATCGACAGTCCCATCCCCGCGAAGTCGTCAGCCGTGAACGGGATGGCTCTGATGGTGACCCACTTCCGCTCGGACTCTTGCAGGATGCGCTCCAGCTGCGCGCGGGCCGTTTTGGAGCCACCAACGCGCATGCGTAGGGCCGCTTCGTGAACGACCGCGTCGTACGGACGTCCGGCATCGAGCACCTGTTGGCGGCGGAGACGGAACGCGACGCGATTCTCCAGCTCGCGCTTCGGCAGACTCGGCTCGACGAACCTTGAAGCCGCCCGAATGTGGTCCTCCGTCTGGAGAAGCCCTGGGATGTGCACGACCTGGAAGGTGCGGATGTACGCGCCGTGGTGCTCCAACTCGGCGAGGTCGAGGGCCTTCGTGGGCATCAAGTCCCGGAACTCCTGCCACCAGCCCTTGTCCCGGTCAATGGCCATCTCGACCAGCGCCTCGACGAGTGGGGCATCGTCGCACTCGTAGAACTCGGCCAGCCTGCGCAGCCTTTCCTCGCTGATTCCGTGCTTCCCGGCCTCGATGTTGCTGATCTGCGCCTGGCTCGTGCCCAACCAGGCGGCGACGTCACGGGAAACCACGCCTGCCGCCTCGCGCAACTTGCGCAATTCCGCACCGAGGCGTGCCTGGCGTGCGGTGGGTGTGCCCCTCGGCGGCATGGTGTCCTCCTGGTCAATGCAGCGACGCGGTTGCGGCGTTGCAAATATATCGAGTACTGTCTTCGCATGCTCACGGAGAGTGTCTGATCGGTCACTCATCCGCAATGTTCCTTTGCCCAACGCAAGTTGGAAGTGCCACCCCGGGCCGTCGACACCCGAGGCGAGGTCACCAACACCGCAGGGCTCCCTCACCGCAACGGAGTTGATGCCCCATGCCCTCGTACGCCATGTTCTGCCCAAGCCTGGAGACTTCCCCGCACATCGCCCGCGACTTCGTCGCCTCTGTCCTGCGCGCGCTGAGACTCGACGCGCTGGTGGACGCGGCGACGTTGTGCACCTCCGAACTCGTCACGAATGCCTGCGTGCACGCGAAGGGGGGTGATGGCGCGACGCTGTGGATGGCGGTGGAACCCGAGCGAGTGCGTGTGGTCGTGTACGACGGGGACAAGAATCCGCCGACCACAAGGGGATCGACGCCCGAGACGTGGGAAACGAGCGGGCGCGGGCTCTACCTCGTGGATGCCCTCACGGACGGCTGCTGGGGAACGAGTCAGGCCCTCCCCTGCGGCGGCCCGGCCCACCCGGAGGCAAGGCGGTGTGGTTCGACCTAAACGCACTGCGGTGACCGGTGCGGGCATGCCAGGCCCGGCTTCGTTGCAGGAGAGCTTGGCTGTCAGTCGGAGCCCCTACGCTGCTTTGACCCAGTGCGCCCACTTTCCCACTCCGGTATCACCCACCCGATAGGTTCATCCCATGCCCGGCCGCCTCTTGGAACTCCACGTCGAGAACTTCCGCAGCCTGCGAGACGTGACCATCCCTCTCGGTCCGCTGACTGTGCTCGTGGGCCCGAACGGGGTCGGCAAGTCCAATGTGCTGAAGGTTTTCGACTTCCTCGCCGCGATCATTCGCACAGATCTTCAGCCGGCTCTCGACGAACAGGGTGGCTTCGACGAAGTGGCCTTCTGGGGTGGTGAAAAGCCTCCGACCTCGCTGAAGATCCATCTCAAGGCCACCTGGACGACCCATGCGAGTCTCAAGGCGCCGGACGAGTACTCGCTGACCATTCGCAGGCGCTCCGCGCCGAGCAAGCGCGACTCCTACACCCTGTCACGCGAGGAGAGCTTCCAGTTCAAGCGCACACAGGGCCGAGGACGGCGTATCACGATCTCGGGCGGAGAGGCCCGTGTGGTCGACGATCGCGCAGGCCGGGAGTCGGACGGCGGCAGCTTCGGCATCCAGCGGCTGAGCAGCGGACTGTCGACGCTGCCGCGCCTTGGCCGCTCTGACGGCGGCGAGGAGGTGACGCGTGTGGCCGAGCGTCTCTCCTCGTTCCGGGTGTTCGATGTGAATGTGGCCGCCGCGCGTCAACCGACCAGGGCGCGCTCCACGCTCGCCGGCCGTCTGGAACCGCATGCGGAGAACCTGGCGGCCTTTCTTGTCCAACTCAGCGCCAACGAGGAACTCTGGAGCCTTCTGACGGAGGACGCGCGCCGACTGCTGCCACAACTGGAGGCCATCGAATTCGAGCAAGTCGGGGGCTATGCGGATCGACTTGCTGTCGTACTTCATGAACGAGGCCTCCGCCGTACCACCCCGCTGGCCGACGCGTCATACGGCACAGTTCGCCTTCTGGGCTTGCTGGCCATGCTCTACGACCCTCACCCACCGGCGCTTACCTGCGTTGAGGAGATCGACCACGGTCTGCACCCTCAAGCCCTCGAACTCATCGTGGAGCGGCTACGCGAGGCATCCGAACGGACTCAGCTGATCGTGGCCACGCACTCTCCGGCACTCGTTGACCGCCTGGAGCCCCGGGAGTTCCTAGTCTGCGACCGTGACGAGGACGGCGCTTCCATCATCCCGGCGCTCTCGATGGACGAGGTCAAGGCAATCGTTGCGGAGACAGGGGACCAGCCACTGGGTGAGCTGTGGTTCTCCGGCGTGCTGGGCGGCGACCTGACAGGGGACGAACTGTGAGCCGCAGAGGCATAAAGAAGGCATCCGGCAGGGGGATCGTCGTCCTTGCGGGCGAAAGCTCCAATGACCGTCGCATACTGGCTGCCTTCATCAAGGCCGCCTACCCGGACCTTGCTGCTGCCGTAGTTCTCACCGAGATCACCGACCCGGTGCGGCTGCGGAAGAAGTCGGGCATCGAACTGGCGACGGCCGCGAACACCTTGGTGAAGAAGGCACGCGGCAAAGCCAAGTTGAAGGAGGCGGAGTTCGTGGGCATCGCTGTCCACGAAGACATGGATGCCTGCCCCGGTCCGGCCTACGACAGCGCGCGTCGAACCGTCTCCGTGGCACTGGCCAAAGCATCTGGAGAAGGTTCGTCCGTCTACGCTCTCGCCGCCGCCGAGTCCGAAGCGTGGCTCATGCTGTTCCCCGACGCGTTCCCTCTTCACAGGCCGTCTTGGAAGCTTCCCGCCTCGTGGCGCGGCAAAGACACGGGCCGACGCCAGACCCCCAAGGAAGACCTCGCAACCGAGCTCCAGTGCCCGCGCTACCGGGAGAGCGACGGGCCGGAGATCGCCTCCAAGGCTCTGGCCCACGGACTGATCAACGAGCCCATAGGATCGAACCGTTCGTACAGCGAGTTCGTCGCGGACCTGGCCAAGTGGCCGGTTCCTCCTCGCTCGGTCCGATGAGGAACCTGGTTCGCTTCTCTGCCTGCCATTCGCCCAGTCTCAGTCGGAGGGCTCCTCGGAGCCTGTCGCCGCCATGGGTGACTCACCACAGGTAGTCGGCGGAACCGTCAAGTCGAGCCGAGGAGTTAGCCAGCCGTCAGCGTGACTGCCTCGGGAATGGCGTCGAACGCCTCGTCGACGCGGGCGGCGAGGGTAGTGCGGCCGCCCTTGCCGCGGCTGCCGGATCCCTTGCCGCGCCCGGCAGTCCAGTCAACACGGTCAACAAGTGGGCCGTCGGTATCTCCGACACCCTCGCCCTGGGCATCCTGTGCGAGGCGTACGGCATGGACATCCCCACCGCCGTCCTGCCTTACCTGAACGCGGCCCAGGCCGCCCACCCCGCATACCGGGAGAGCCTGGAGCGGCTGGGCGGGATGGGAGTCCTGATCGGTAGCTACGAGCCACATCGCCCCAAGGCGGGCGGTGGCGCGGATCTCTTTCGTTGGGAGGAAGCCTTGGACCTGCTGGAGCCAAGGCTCGCTGGTTGAACCTGAGGGGCTGCGGTGGTCAGGAGCCGGGTAGCAGCGCCGTGACGGTGGACTGGACGAGCTGGGCGCCGGCGAGGAGGTTGGGGATGCCGCCGCAGCGTTCGACGAGGTTCTGGAGCATGTAGCGCAGAGTGCGGGGATCGCGGTCGGGTTCGTCGAGGTGCGGGGTGATCATGTCGAGGTCGCGCAGGGCGGCGTCCACTTCGGGGTACTGGCCGCGCAGTTCCTCCAGGCGCCGTCGCAGGTCGGTGATGCTCTCGCGGGCCTTGTCGACGGCTTCGTTGGTGATGTGGTTGGTCTGGGTGGCGTTCTGGGAGAACGGCGCGGCTTGGGCAGGGCCGGTCATGTGACCGTTGTTGATGATGCCGAAGTTGGGGCCGTTCGGGATCGGGTCGGGCTGGCGGCGGATGGCCATGCGGGGCTCCTGGCGGGCTCGTGGGTCAGTTCGTCATCGAGGGGTTGTTGGAGAACGGCGTGGCCTGTACGGGGCCGGTCATGGTGCCGCCGTTCATGACGCCGAAGTTGTAGATCGCGGTAGCCTGTTGCTGGTAGGCGGCGATGTCCACGTTGTGGTCGCGCAGGAAGATCTCGGTGGAGTCGAAGACGCGGCGCTGCATCATCTGCACGTAATAGCGGGCGTCGTCGTACATGTGCATGTCCTCGAGCCAGCGGACGCTGTAGACCTCGCGGAGGCTGACCGGTCCGCTGCCAGGGTCGAGTTCGGGGCGCTTGCGGGGCTTGCGCCGTATGAGCCGGTCGAGCCCGACGTAGATGTCGCCGAGGGCGTTGAAGGCGGTGCGGCCGAGCCACTTCAGACTGCGGAGGTCGGCGGAAGCGAGACCGGCGACCTGCGGGTTGAGCGGGCCCATGATGTGCGGGCGGACGGTGACACGCAGGAACCCGCCCTGATAGGCGAAGTGGACGAGTATGGCGGCGATGAGGTCGCCGTTCCAGGCGGTGACCCGGGCCCATATGTAGCGGCGGGCGATCTCCTCGGCGGGCTTGTCGCCGAGGTTGTCCACGGCGAGGGTGTGCAGGCTACGCCACATGTCGTCGTCGATCTGGTCCCACCGCTTGAAGTGGATGCCGGCGATGCCGATGACCTCCACACGCAGTTTCGGGTGATCACGGTGATGGGAGGGCGCCGGGTCGCCCAGGCGGCGTGCGATGTGGGCGTGCAACTGGGCGGCTGTGAAGTGCTTCAGCGGCTTACGGGCCACCGGCTTGTTGTGCTTGGCCAGCGCATCCAAGACGGCCTTGGCCACCTCCGCCATGTCGGGCTGGCCAGGGCTCTGCGCCGGTGAACTGAAGCCTGGAGGCAGCCCGGTGGTGTCATCTTCCTCGTCCTGGCCCTCAGGGGCGCGCTCGACGTCGATGCCGATGACCGCCTCGTGCCATGCCTGAAGACCTGCCCCGAGGAACCGGTGCCGTTCGCCGCTTGGGCCACGTTCGTGGAGATACGGCAGGGCGTGAGCCTGCACGGCCGCCGAAGGCGCGTGCAGTTCGCCGGCCAGCAGGGCGTTGAGCCGCACCTGCGCCAGGTAGCGATCGACGAGATAGACGCCCCACACGCCGGCCAGCAGGGCCAGGGCGGCCCAGCTCGCCGTCAGAGCGTCGGCGATGGTCTGCCAGACGACGAGCACGATCACTGCGGTGACGGCTAAGCGGCGTCTTCGCATGTGGCGGATGGCACGGTCGCTGGCGTGAAGGACGGGTTCCTGGTGGAACCCGTACACCGGTACCGGTCGCGCCGACTTCTTGATGCGGCGCCGGACCCAGACCGCGTAGTCCTCGCCAAGCACGACCGAGGGTGGCGTCGGTTCGGACGAGCTGAGCGGCTTCTCTTCATCCTTGGCGGGAAGCAGCCACCGCAGCCGTTTCCGCACGGCTGCCTTCAGCGCCTTCCACAGTTCTGCCAGTTGGGCGCGGAGTACGGCCAGCCAGTCCGTGCGGGCGAAGGCGGCGGCGCTCAATCGGCGGGTGACGCCCTCCGTGTACGCCCCGTGCCGGATCACTTCCCCGGCAACTTCCGCAGTCCCCAGAGGTACCGCGGGCGACGAGAAGATCGACTGGTGCTCCGCAAACGACAACTTCCACCCCCGTGTTTTCCGATGTCCGTCGGCGATGACGCAACGGCGGACGCAGGGGGCATCGTCTAAGCGCGCGGCAAGCGCCGCCATACCGCAAACCCGCACAAGCCGCGCATGGCGGTGCCTATGCCGAACATTGACCGAAAGGCGCCTGCGCGCAGCGGAGTTAGTGGAAGGCGCTTCGACTGCGTCGGCGGGTCCAGTTCGCGGTGGGTGACGGCGTCGGTCAGCAGGGCCTGTGAGCCGTGGCCGACCCGGTCGGCGTGTGTGAGGGGGCGGCCAGGGCGCCACCGGCGAGAGTGATGACTACGCCCATGATCAGATGGATTCAGCCCCATCCGGTGAGATCGAACTCGAACACGTAGTTGCGGGTGGCGACGAACACCTCGTCATCGGCGATGGCGGCGATGCCCGCGAAGAGCGTCATCGGGCCACCGAAGACCACCCAGCCGCTGCCGATACCGGTCCTCTCTGAACTCCGCACCGCCGCTCCCGAGCGGGCCCCACTCCATGACTGGTCATCGCCGGCTCCTTTGTGCCGTACGGCTGTGTCGTACGGCCCACACAGCCGCGCATTCGCGTTCGGCCGGTCGGGCACTTCCCATCTCGTCCTGTCGGGTGCGCTGCGCACCTCGGAGTGCCTGACGGGTAGCTCTTGATGAGTAGTTCGCAGACCATCTGTGCAGGCCAGGGGCTATATCGACGCGGTTGCGGGGGCAGGAGCCGCAGGGAATCACACACCCGGTCGTCGTGTATGTCGGTCCCGGCGCCGACGCACGGTAAAAGCACAGGCGAACATGCCGAGGCCCCAGGCGATCAGAAGGGCACCCCAGAGCGGCATGGTCACCTCTGGGATGAGAAGGCGGATCTTGGTACTCGCGCGGTTTTCGAAGATGAAGACCAGAGCGATCGCAGTGATCAGAACGAACGGTGTGAGGCGGCGGACACCGGGGCGGGAAAGGAATGGTGTGTGCGGCTTCTGGTCTGTGCTGGTCCGAGCCATGAGATGTCTCTCCATCACGTTGCCCCTTCATCCAGCGTCCTCTTCCAGCACGCGGCTCGCTACCGAAGGAGTGGCGGGACCGCGTGTTGCCACGGCGGCTCGGGGCCATCCCCTCGCAGGACGCCGATGGCGCCGATGGCCGAGATGCTGGCCTGTGCGGGCTGTGGAACGGTGGGAGAGGGCCGGGAGCGCCCGGATCGGGGCAGGTGCTCCACAGGGCCGCTCCGCCCAGGAGGTGGCGTCATGGCTGACCAGGTCGGCGGGAGGCTTCCGGAGGAACGGGCGGCGCGGGGCCGGGCGGCGCGGGCGGACGCGCCGCGCTCCGCTCACGCGGAGTACCAGCCCTCGGCGAAGCGACCGGACCCGGTGGACACCATCGAGGCGCAGTCGGCGGCCCGGCTGCCGGAACTCGTGCCCATCCGGTACGGGCGGATGCTGGAGTCCCCCTTCCGTTTCTACCGGGGTGCCGCCGCCATCATGGCCGGTGACCTGGCCGACACCCCCCGCTCGGGAATCACCGCGCAGCTCTGCGGGGACGCGCATCTGCTGAACTTCCGGCTGCTCGGCTCGCCCGAGCGGCATCTGGTGTTCGACATCAACGACTTCGACGAGACCCTGCCCGGCCCCTGGGAGTGGGACGTCAAGCGGCTGGCCGCCAGCCTGGCCATCGCCGGACGCGAGAATGGCTACACGGATGCCGAGCGGTCCTCCGTGGTGCGGGCCACCGTACGGTCTTACCGCGAGCGGATGCGCCACTTCGCCGGCCTGGGCAACCTCGCCGTCTGGTACACCCAGGCCGACGCGGACGTGCTGCGGGCGCTGGCGGACCGGAAGCTGGGAGCGCGGGGCCGTGAGCGTACCCGGCGGGCCATGGCCAAGGCCCGCGGCCGCGACAGCCTCCAGGCCTTCGAGAAGCTCACGCACGTGGTCGACGGCCGACGCAGGCTCGCCCCCGACCCGCCCCTGATCGTGCCGCTGCAGGACCTGCTGCCGGGCGTCGAGCGCGAAGCGCTGGAGGAGCAGTTGCGCGAACTGATCGAGCGGTACAGCCACAGCCTGCAGTCCGACCGCCGCCATCTGCTGCGGCAGTACCGGGTCGTCGACATGGCCCGCAAGGTCGTCGGGGTCGGCAGCGTCGGCACCCGCTGCTGGATCATCCTGCTGCTCGGCAGGGACGACGAGGATCCGCTGCTGCTCCAGGCCAAGGAAGCCGACCGGTCGGTGCTGGCCCCGTACGCCGGCACGAGCGCCTACGACAACCAGGGCCAACGTGTCGTCGCCGGGCAGCGCCTCATGCAGGCCGTCGGCGACATCTTCCTCGGCTGGGAACGCGTCACCGGCATCGACGGACGCCAACGCGACTTCTACGTACGCCAGTTGCGGGACTGGAAAGGCATCGCCGAACCTCAGCTCATGGTCCCCAAGGACATGCGCGCCTTCGGTGAACTCTGCGGCGCCACCCTCGCCCGCGCCCACGCCCGCTCCGGAGACCGCATCGCCATCGCCGCATACCTGGGTGCCGGAGATGTCTTCGACCGCGCACTCACCGAGTTCGCCGAGAGCTACGCCGACCAGAACGAACGCGACCACCAAGCCCTCACCGCCGCCGTACACGACGGCCGAGTCCCCGCCCACAACGCGTAACCCGTACCGCGCAGGAGGACGACTATGAGCAACGAGCTGTATCTGGCATACGACTATCCGCTCCTGGGCGCGTTCTGGACCATGATGTGGATCTTCCTGTGGATCCTGTGGATCGTCCTGCTGTTCCGCGTCATCGGCGATGTCTTCCTCGACGACTCGCTGAGTGGCTGGGGAAAGACGGGATGGACCTTCTTCGTGATCATCACGCCGTTCCTCGGAATCTTCGTGTACCTGATCGCCCGGGGTCGTGACATGGGCAAGCGTGAACAGCGGGCCGCCAGGGCACGGCAGGAGTCGCTCGAGGCGTACCTCGGGGGAACCGCCGCACGTTCGGGCACGGGTCATGCGGACGAGCTGGTCAAGCTCTCCGAACTCAAGAACAGCGGCGACATCACCGAGGCGGAGTTCCAGCACGCCAAGCAGAAGGTCCTGACGTCCTGACCCCGACCAGGGGCACTGAAAAGGGCGGGGTCCGAAGACCCTGCCCGAAGACCAAGAAATCCCAGCTCAGGGCCACACCAAGCAATACGGCTGATGCCCCGCCTCATGCAGCCGATGGCTGAAGTCCTGCCACTCATGCAGCGATTGGAAGAGGTGGGGTGCTGACCTGGGGTTTTTTGGCGGGATGTGCGTTGACCTGCGGGAACACCTCCCCGCAGTTCTCATCGGTCTACGCCGTTTCCCATGCTCATGTGCCCTGGATGTGCCCTGGACGTGCCTTCGGCCGGTCGGGACGCGCCCCCCCGCCCACGCTGATCTGGAAGCCGGCCACGGCGCCTTGTGCGGGATTTACCGCCTCGCCATACTCGGTGGATGATCACGCCCCGTGCCTCGCATCAACGCGTGACGAACTCCACGGAACGGCAGCGAGCTGACTTGGACGCCTACGAGGACAGAGCGCGTCGTGGGCCGTGCTTCGTGTGTGCCTTTGTCTCGGGGCACCCCGACTACGGGCATCACACGGTCTTCGAGGACGAGGACCACGTCGCCTTCCTCGACCGGTGGCCCACCCTGGCCGGCAAGGTCCTGGTCGCGCCGAAGAGGCATGTCGAGCATGTCGTTCGTGATCTCGACCAAGAGGCGTACGTCCGGCTCATGCTCGTCGTTCGGGAGGTCGCCCTCGCGGTGGAGGACTGCGTGGGAGCCGAGCGGACGTACCTGTACTCGCTGGGGAGCCAGCAGGGCAACGCGCATCTGCACTGGCACATCGCCGGCCTGCCGCCGGACGTGCCCTATGAGCAGCAGCAGTTCCACGCCCTGATGGCCGAAGGCGGTGTGCTGGCCATGAGCCCCGAGGAGTCCGTCGACATGGCCGCGCGTATCCGTGAACGCATCGCGGCCCGCGGCGGGCTCCGGGTGCTGTGACCGGATCTCAAGTCCCGGGAGCCCGGATACCGAGTGATTTCGCGACAGCCGCCCTGGACTCGTTGAGGCTGGTGCGCCGCGCGTCCCCTTCACCACTTGAGTCGCGGTCCGGAGCCGGAGTTCATGCCGTGCGCACGGTCGACGGCCAGGGCGCGTACCTCAAGGTCACTCCTGCCGTGCTGGGCCCGGAGGCGATCGCGGCGGCTCGGCGGGAGCTGCGGTTCTATCAGCGCCTCGCACCCCTCGCGCCGGTACGCACGCCGAGGCTCCTCGACCACCTGGACACTGAGGACGGCGTGGCCGTACTCCTTGAGGCGGCGGGCGAGGCCCATGAGCCCGGTGCGTGGACGGCACGCATGTGGGCCGACCTGGGCCGGGAGTTGGCAGGTCTGCACAGCATGCCGTTGCCTACGGAGGCGGAGTGGACCCGCCCCGACGCGCTGTGCGAGGATCTCGCCGATCCGGACCTGGAGCAGATCAATGCCTTCTGGGCCTCCACGCTCCCGCAGCTCCCCGAACTCCTCGCTCATCGAGCCGAGTTGGGGGACCAGATGGACGCCGTACCGCCGGTCTTCATCCACGGCGACTGCCACACGGACAATCTCGTGTACTCCCGCGGAGCCGGTTCCGTGGTCTTCTGCGACTGGCAGGCAGCCGGTATCGGCCGCCCCGCCTCCGATCTGGCGTTCCTCAGCGTTCGCGCCACACCTGCCGGCACGACGGTCCCTCAGGCGCTGATCGACGCGTACGTGGACAGTCGGCCGTGTGAACGCCACACGCTGCAGCGCGCGTTGCTGGCGGAGGAACTCGCGGTCTTCCTCTTGCTGTGGCCGTCCTTCGCCGCCTTCAACGGTGCCCTGGGGATCGCCCGCGTACGCCGAAGGACTCTCGAGCTCGCGGAGCGTTGGCTCGACGCGTGACAGCTCAGGAAAATCGCAATCGTCTGGGCGGACTCCGCCTACGCGGGCACCCTCGTCGACTGGGCGAAGAAGCAGCCGACTCGACGATCAGCACGGGCACCGATCGCCCCGGCCGTGATGGAGGCCGCTGCCTGACCAACATCCATCTCATCGCCGGCGCATCGTCCTCACGTCGATGACCGAAGCGAACCGTCCGCCAGGATGCGCTCCAAGGATCGGTGACCCATCCGACTCATGGCCGGGTTGCTTTCGACGTAGTACCAGACCAACCCCATCGCTTGAACGAAAGCCCACGCCCTGCCTCGCTCCCATTCAAGGTCGTCGCTGCCCAGGTGATCGCGGAGCACCTGCCGCGGCCCGGCCTCGAGCAGATGCCACGCGCTCACGAGATCCAGAGAAGGGTCAGCCGGCCCGAAGCCGCCAACGTCGAGAATCCCCGCCAGACGGCCGGCGGACACGAGCACGTTGCCAGGAATCAGATCGCAATGGGCCATGACGTCCTCAGCCGCACTTCGCGGCAGATCGCGCAAAGTTGCCCAGATGCGGCGCAGCCGAGGGACGTCCAGGAGTTGCTCACTGTGTCTGAAACAGGTCTCCATCCAGGCGTCATGGGTTTGCAGGTCGCCTCCTCGGCCTGTGCCGGCAAACGTGCGGCCATGCGTGTCGATCGCGCGTAGGTCGCCGATGAGATCGGCCAAGTCGTGGGCAAACGCCACCGATTCGCCGGGGTCCTCATCGTCGGCCACGATCCCGGGCAGCCACGTCTGCACCGACCACGGAAGCGGGTAGCCTGCGCCGGGTTCACCGAGCGCGACCGGCTCGGGCGTGGGGAAACGCGTGCGACCTGCCAGCTCTCGAGCTGCTTCCGCCTCGGACTCCAGCCAGCGCCGGGTCGGCTCGACGTCTGCGGACTCAAGAGGGAATCGAGCTGCGAACCGATCGCCGATGCGGAAGAGGGCGTTGACCGTACCCTGCGCCGCGATGCTCCTGACTGGCAGGCTCCGCCACTCAGGAAACTGCTGCTCGACCAACGTGCGCACCGTCTCAGGTGACACCGTCAGCTGGTTGGCGTGCATCTTCACGGTGAAAGCATCCGCGTCACGATCTTCAACTGCAACCTGTTTCTTGTCGCGCAACCTTGCCTGTCGGCAGCCCGGCATCAGCCACTTCACAGCCGTCGTCGCTGTCGTAGCCAGCGCAGTGAAGCGAGCCCCAACGTGGCCATCATGGTCACCAGGTGGGGATCGGCGGTCGGCCCGGCCGTGGCAGCGGCTCGCAGGAGGAATCCGGCGTGCAGTGCCAGCACTTCGTTGACCTGGACGGGGTCGAGAACGCGGGTGAGCGGGTGGTGCTCGGCGATCGGCTGCGGATCCACGCCGCTGAGGGAAGCACTGGACATCAACGTGACCGCGTCACAGTGGCGGGGGCCGATCCAGGCGTGCGGCCAGTCGACGACGAAGACGCGGTCCGCGGTCAGCATGATGTTGAACGGGTACAGGTCTCCGTGCAGGAGGGTGGAGCCATCCAGCGAAGCGTTCTCCTCCAACGCCGCGAGTTCGTCGAAGTGGCGGGCCGCCCACGACGACAGCTCTCCCACCTTGCCCCTGACTGAGGCATCGTCCGCCACCGCCAGCCATCCTCCAAGGCGCGGCTCGCCCAAGAGCGCCTCGTCCACGGGCGACGGCGTCAGTACCTCCGCCATGTCGGTCACCGCCGCGAGTACCCTGGCGAGTTCCTCCCGCTGCCACGGCTGCGCAGGCAGATGTCCCCGGATCTCCTCGAAGGCCAGTACCACCCAGGTGCCGTCGTCGTACGCGTCAAGCATCCGTGGGGCCGGCGCCTCCTCTGGAAGCTGCCCGGACACGGCGATCTCCCGGCGGTGGAAGTCCGCCACCGCCGGTGCCGTCAGCGAGTTCGTCGCCTTGACAAACGCACGCCTGCCGTTCGCCAAGCGCACTCGTGCGGCCAGGCCCTCGGAGAACCCGCCCGGCTGGCTGATCGCGTCGGCCACCGGGCTGCCGAGCAACCGCTCGATCCCGGCGGTCACCTCGCGCGGCATCGCCGCCCAGGTCATCCGCTGGCTGCCTGTGGCCACGGGCATGCCGTGGCCCGCCGGGACGAGGTGGTCTCCGGGATCGCGCTCCATCGTGAGTCTTCCCGTCTTCGGCGGATGGTGATGATTCCGCGCGAGGTGTCCTACGGCTGCTCCAAGACGCCCGCCGGCCCGACTCGACCCGCCGCCTCCAGAGCGGTGATTCCGCTACGGACCGCCAAAGCTGCCTCGTCGAGCAGATGACGTTCGTGTACCTGCCAGTCCGCCTCGATGCGGAACGGATCCCCCTTGAAGCGGGGGAAGACATGCAGATGGACGTGAAACACCTCCTGGAAGGCCGCCTCGCCATCGGCCAGGAAAAGATTGACTCCCTCGCACCGCAGACCGGACAGCGGCAGTGCGCGTCCGAGTCGGTGTGCCACCGTCCAGACCCGCGCTCCGAGGTCGTCCGGCAGATCTCCCAGTCCCACCGCATGTGACTTCGGGATGACGAGCAGGTGCCCCGGGGTCACGGGTTGGAGATCCATGAACGCGATGACCCATTCGTCCTCGAAGGCGATGCTCGCCTCGGCCTGACCTCTCGCGATCGCGCAGAAAACACATCCGTCGCCCGACAATCTGCCCCCTCAGTTCGAAGACGTGTCGTGCCCCTGAGGAGAACACGTGTGACCCGCCTGGCGCCGGTCGATTTCCCATGGCCTCGCGACGAAGCGCAAATTCTGGCTCCGGGTATTTCGGTCGACGTGACGATCCGGCACTGCCAGGCTGACGAATCGTGACCGCATACGAACTGTTGCTCATCGGTGGTGGGGCGGGCGTCGGCAAGACGACCGTCGCATGGGAGGTATCCGCAGCGTTGCAAGGGAGGGGAACGCCGCACTGTCTTATCGAGGGCGACTACATGGACCAGATCCATCCGGCCCCGGCCGACGACCCTCACCGCGCAGCCATCACGGAGCGGAACACCGCGGCGGTCTGGGCGAACTACGCCGCTCTCGGCCAGCATCGCCTCATCTACACGAACTCGGTGAGCATCCTGGAAGAGCCGATGATCAGCCGGGCCATGGGCGGAAGCGAGGTCAGAGCCACCTGTGTCCTGCTCACGGCTGAGGAGGCGACCGTGCGGGAACGGCTCGCGCAACGCGAGATCGGCTCGCAGCTCAACCCACACATAGAGCGGAGCCTGCGGCTGGCACGGCAACTGGACGAGGAGGCTCCGGCGGGCACTGCCCGTATCGCGACCGACGGCCGGTCGGTTCAGGACATCGCCGTACGAGCGCTCAAGGCGGCAGCTTGGTAGCGGTACGAGTGACGATCCGCCCGCCCGATCAGTGACGAGGCCCTGCGAGAGGCGAGCGGGCCCGCCCCACGGCTCGGGTCCCGAGGCCGACCCAGAGGTCCTCCGCTCGCTGGAGGCGTCGGGAATCGTGGTGCAGGTGGCCTGACTCCCGCCCCCGATTCAGGCTTGCTGCGCGACGTCCTCGGCCAGCTCGGCGAGGGTTCGCTCCGCCAGCGACCGCACCTCCGGCGTGCTGTCGGCCCCGGCGAGGGTGATCGCCGCCTTCCAGGCCGCCCAACCCTGGGCGCGGTGCCAGGTGTCCTGGTCCAGACCGGCCGCGCGGACGAACAGCGGACGCGTCTCGCGGTCGAACATCGTCCACGCGGCCACCAGGTCGCAGGCAGGGTCCCCGACGGCGGAGCAGCCGAAGTCGATGACCGCCGAGAGCCGTCCCTCGCTCAGCAGCAGGTTTCCGGGCGCGATGTCGCCGTGCAGCCACACCGGTGCTCCGATCCACGAAGACTCCGTGGCGCGGCGGACGCACCGCTCGCCCACCTCCCGCACCTCAAGCGCGAGCCCGGCGAGAGCCAGGATGGCCTCGTCGGCGTAGACCGTGAATTCGGCGCCACGCGAGAAGTTGTGCGTCCCCGGCGGCGGGGCGTCCTGCGTCGGCGCGGCGCGCAGGGCCGTCAGGAACTCGCCCAGGCCCACCGCGACAGCGACCAGATCGGCTTCCCCGGCACCGGCGCGGTTCAGCGTCTGCCCGGGGTACCAGGCGTACACCGACCACGGACCGTCGAACAGCGGGCCTGGCGCACCCTTGGCGACCGGCTTGCGTTGCTGTGGCCCTCAGCAGTCACCGCATCTCCCTCACGATCACAACTGTTCGCGGCGAGAGGTTGCCGCGCTTTGGAAGGGCGGAAGAGCCAGGGCCTGTCCGGTGGGCGGGGAGGGCACCGGACAGGCCCTGGCTGCCTCAGGGGGTGGATCGGGGCGGGCAGTTGTCCGGCGCTCTTTCCTGTGGTGGTTATACCGAGAGCCAGGCTGCCTGGTCAGGTGCCAGCAGGTCGTCTTCTACGGGGCCGCTGGAGAGCAGGATCGAGGCGTGTTCGGGGAGTGGGTACGGCTCGGCGGAGAGGTTGACCACGCAGGTGAAGCCGGGGGTGCGGTTGAAGGCGAGGACTCCGTCGGGGGTGTCCAGCCAGGTGAGGGTGCCGTCGCCGAGGGCGGGGTGTTCGCGGCGCAGGTGCAGGGCCGTGCGGTAGAGCTCCAGCATCGACGTCTTGGTCTTGTCGCCGGTCTGTGCCTGCACGGTGTGCTCGCCCCAGTTGGCGGGTTGGGGGAGCCAGGGGGCGGCGGAGGCGTCGTCGGGGCTGAAGCCGAAGGGGGTGGTCCGGCCGGACCAGGGGATCGGAACCCGGCAGCCGTCCCGGCCGCGGTCGGTGTGGGCGGAGCGTTCCCAGATGGGGTCCTGGAGGACGGATTCCGGGAGGTCCTCGACCTCGGGCAGGCCGAGTTCCTCGCCCTGGTAGACGTAGGCGCCGCCGGGGAGGCCGAGCATCAGCAGGGCCGCCGCGCGGGCGCGGCGGGTGCCGAGGGCCGGGTCGGGGGGTCCGTCGGGTCGGTAGGGCTCGGTGGGTGACCAGCGTCTGACCGTCTTGCGGGCGTAGCGGCTGGCGTGGCGCATGACGTCGTGGTTGGAGAGCACCCAGGTGGCCGGCGCGTCGACCGCGCTGAGGAGAGTGAGCGAGTCGTCGATGACCGTACGCAGGTCCTTCGGATCCCAACTGGCCATCAGAAAATCGAAGTTGAAGGCGGTGTGCAGGCCGTCCCCGCGGACGTAGGCGGCGAGGCGCTCCGGGGTGTCCGTCCAGGCTTCCGCCACGAACGCCCGGTCGCCCCCGTACTCGTCGGCCAGCCGGCGCCAGGTCCGGAAGATGTCGTGGACCTCATCGCGGTCCCAGTGCGGGTGTCCCGTGTCCTGGCGGGGTGGCAGGTCGGGCAGTTCGGGGTCCTTGATCAGGCCGTGCGCCACATCGATACGGAAGCCGTCCACGCCCCGGCTGAACCAGAACCGCAGGATCGACTCGAACTCCTCCCGCACTTCCGGGTGTTGCCAGTTGAGGTCGGGCTGCTCCGGAGCGAACAGGTGCAGGTACCACTCGCCGTCGGGCAGCCGGGTCCAGGCGGGGCCGCCGAAGATCGACACCCAGTTGTTGGGCGGCTGGGTGCCGTCGGGACCGCGGCCGGGGCGGAAGATGTAGCGCTCCCGCTCCGGGGTGCCGGGGCCGGCGGCCAGCGCCGCCTGGAACCAGGTGTGTTGGTGCGAGGTGTGGTTCGGGACGATGTCCGGGATGACGCGGATCCCGTACCCGTGTGCCTCCTCGATGAGCTGCTCGGCCTCAGCGACGGTGCCGAACAGCGGGTCGATCTCGCGGAAGTCGGCCACGTCGTAACCGTGGTCCGCCATCGGGGACTTGTACCAGGGGTTGATCCAGAGGGCGTCCACACCGAGCGACTTGAGGTACGGCAGACGGGAGCGGAGGCCGGCGATGTCGCCGACGCCGTCACCGTTGCCGTCGGCGAAGCTGCGGATATAGACCTGGTAGATGACGGCGCTGCGCCACCACGGTGCGGTGTTACCGGTTGTCGGCATGCGGTTGTGCGACTCCTTCGGTGGGGGCGCGGTGCGGGTCGCTACGGGTTCGCCCGCCGCTACTCCTTGACGGCTCCGGCGTTGGCGCCCCGGACGAAGTACCGCTGGAAGCAGAAGAACAGCACCGCCACCGGCAGCGTCGACAGCAGGGCCGCCGCCAGTTTCAGCGGGTACTGGGTGCCGCTGCCCAGGCCACCGGAGACGAACCGGGCCAGTCCGGTCGTCAGCGTCTCGTACTGGGCGGACTGGGTGGCGACCAGGAAGTGGGTGAACTCGTTCCAGGAGCCCTGGAACGACAGGATGGTCAGGGTGATCAGGGCGGGCCGGGCCATCGGCAGGACCACCGACCAGAAGGTGCGGAACACCCCGGCGCCGTCCACCCGCGCGGCTTCCTCCACTTCCCGCGGGATGGACTCGAAGAACTGCTTCATCAGGAAGATGCCGCCCGCGCCCACCAGCATCGGCAGGATCATGCCGGTGTAGGTGTCGAAGAGCCCGAGGGTGTTGAGCACCAGGAACCGCGGGATCAGCAGGGCGATGCCGGGCACCGCCATCACGGCGATGACGAAGCCGAACAGCAGCGTGCGTCCCCGGAAGCGCAGCCGGGCCAGCGCGTACCCGGCCATGGAGTCGAACAGCACATGCCCGGCCGTGGCCACGACGGCGATGAACGTCGAGTTGCCCAGCCAGCGCAGGAAGGGGACGCCGTCCCCGTTCTGGCTCAGCCCGAACAGTCGCTGGTAGGAGGCGGTCGTCGGCGGCGACGGGATCAGTCCGAGGGGGTGGGCCGCCGCGTCCGGGTCCGTCTTGAACCCGGTAACGAGCTGGATGACGAACGGCATCAGATACAGCAGCCCGAGCCCCAGCACGAGCGTGTATCCGAGTATCCGCAGGTGCGTCGGGTGCCGTCCGAGCACGGGGCGTTCCTGGGCCCGGACGGCCGTGGCCTTGGCCTTCATCGGTTCCTCCCGAGACGGAGACGGATACGGGAGCTGGGCCGGGGGGCGCGCTCGCGCAGCGCCCAGCGCTGCAGCACGGTCATGGCCAGGATCAGGGCGAGCAGGATGAAGGCGATGGCCGCGCCCTGGCCGAAGTCGCCGTCACCGAAACCCGCCGTGTAGGACAGGAAGGCGGGCGTCAGCGTCGTGTTGGCCGGGCCGCCCTGACTCACGACGTACACCTGGTCGAAGACCTGCCACGAGCCGATCAGGCCGAGCGTGAGGACGAAGAAGAGTACGGGTCGCAGGGCGGGCAGCGTCACATGGCGCAGCAGCTGCATACGGTTGACGCCTTCGATGGCGGCCGATTCTTCCAGTTCCCGGGGGACGTCCTGGAGGGCGGCCAGAAAGATCAGCATCAGGGTGCCGGACGTCGTCCACACGGCGAGCACGATGAGCGTGCACATCGCGACGGACGGCCCGGACAGCCACTCGAACCAGGAAAGGCCCATGAAGGAGTGGTCGGCCAGGAATCCCGAGGGCCTGTCGGGGTCGACGATGCCGAGGGCGCCGAGCAGGAGTGAGAGCACGCCGCGCGAGTCGGCGAACCAGTTGGGTCCCTTGATCCCGACCCAGGACAGCAGCGTGTTGACGGCGCCGCTGCCCTGGAACAGGAACAGGAAGATGGTGGAGACGGCGATGGAGCTGGTGACCGACGGGAAGTAGAACGTGGTGCGCAGGGCGCCCCGGGCGCGCAGCAGCCGCTGGTTGACGATCATGGCCAGGCCCAGCGCGAGGCAGGTCTGGAGCGGCACGGTGAGCAGCACGTAGTAGGCGGTGTTGCGCAGCGAGGTCGTGAACAGCGTGCGGTCCAGGCCGTCCTCGGTGAGGAGTGCGCGGTAGTTGCCGAGGCCCACGAACGTCGCCTGGCCGCTGAACGGGTTGGACTGGCCGTCCCAGTTCAGCAGGCTCACCCAAGCCGCCATCAGGATCGGCAGCACCAGGAACAGGCCGAGGATGATCACCATGGGGCTGACGAACAGCCAGCCCCAGAGTCCTTCCCGGCGGCGCCCCGCGCGCGGGGCAAGGTGTGCGCGGGGCGCCGCGTGCGGACCGGTCCCACCGGGCGTGTCAGGTGTGCCCGGTGAGCCGGCCGTTCGGGGGTCCGCAGCTGCGGACGCAGGGGTGGCGGTGGGGGTGGCGCCGCCGGGCGCCCGGCCCGAGCGGCGCGTCGGACGGGAAACCATGGCGGCTCATTCGCCCTTCGCCAGGGCTTGTTCGCCGTTGCGCTGCAGGTCGGCGAGGATCTTCGCCGGATCGCCGGTGCGCAGCGACTGAAGGCCGGTGTTGAACTGGCCGAGGACCTTCTCGAAGCCGGGTATGGTCACCGGGCCCTGGGCGTAGGCGTTCGCGTCGACCCATGCCTTGGCGTCGGGCACCTTGTCGGCGTAGGTGGCCTGGGCGCTGGTGCGCGAGGGCATCACGCCGAAGGCGTCGGCGAACTTCAGCTGCTGCTCGCTGGTGGTGAGGTACTGGACCAGGTCCACGGCGGCTGCCTGGTGGCTGCTGTCGGTGGCTACACCCCAGCAGGTGCTGAAGGCGAGCGAGCCCTTCCCTGCTGGTCCTTCGGGCAGGGGCACGGCCTTGTACTTGATGTCCGGGAAGTCGAGCTTCATGGCGCCGGTGAGCCAGTTGCCCTCGATGGTCATGGCGGCCTTGCCCTTGCCGAACGCCTCACCGCCCCAGGCGGTGTCGACCTGCTTGGCGTACTTCAGGGAGCCATCCTTCAGCAGCGACTGCACATAGGTGAGCGCTTCGATGTTCTGGCTGCTGTCGGCGGTCATCTTCGTCTGGCCGGCGTTGGTGATCGCACCGCCGGCCTCCTTCATGAAGGCGCCGAGCCGCACGTACTCGTCGTTGGTCACCAGGCCCGTGACATCACCGCTGGTGAGCTTGGCCGCGACGGTCTTCAGCTCGGCCCAGGTGGTCGGGTAGTCCTTGTCCGTCAGCCCGGCCTTCTTCCACAGGTCGGTGTTGATCGCCAGGGCGAGCGTGGAGGTGTCCTTGGGCAGACACATCAGCTTCCCGTCGTAGGTGAAGGACGACCGCAGCGGCGCGGCGAAGTCGTCGACGTCCTTCACCTGGTCGCCGTAGGCGTAGAGGGAGCCGCCCTTGGCGTAGTTGGCGAACAGGTCGGACGGAACGTAGAAGACGTCCGGCGGCTTGCTCCCGGCGAATGACTGCGTGAGCTGCTGGTTGAGATCCTTGGCGAGCTCCACGGTCACCGTGTTGCCGGACTGCTTCGCGTACGCGGCCGCCGCCTCCCTGACGGCCTTGGTCTCGGCGTCGCCCGAGGTGCCGATGAGGACCGTCAGTTTCTGGCCGGAGCCGGTGTCCTGCTGTGCTTCCTTGTCGCCGCCGAAACTCGACGAGCAGCCTGTGGCGGCCAGCAGCGCCGCGCAGGTGACGATGGCCGCGGTGGCCTTTCGGTTGACCATGGAATTCCTCCGTGGGATACGGGTGTTACGTGCGGCTCCACCCGGTCCGCGCGGGATGCGGGTCCGGGGTGAGGGGAGGAGAGGGAGAAGTCTCGAAGATGAAGGGGGGCCGGGCAGACTGGTCGCCCGGCCTGGCGGCTGCTGTCCGGGGCAAGGGAGGGGGCGCCGGAGCGGGCTGCCTGGTCAGGGCGGCTGCACTCGGCTACGGGCGCCCAGCGGCTGCTACTCGGCTAACTCGGTCGCGTCCGCGGTGCCGTCGCCCGCTGCGCCGCTGCTGTCGCGCACGACCAGCGACGGCTCCAGCAGCAAGCGCTCCGGGGCCGCGTCGGGGGCGGCGATCCGCGCCAACAGCAGCCGTACGCACTCCCGGCCGACCTCCTCCAGCGGCTGGGCGACGGAGGTCAGCGCGGGGAAGAGGTTCTCGGCGGTCGGCGAGTCGTCGAAGCCGACCACGGCGACATCGCGGCCGGGGGCGGCGCCGCGCTCGCGCAGCGTCTGGTAGCAGCCGAGGGCCAGCATGTCGCTGGCCGCGATCACGGCGGTCGCGCCCGCGTCCAGGAGCGGTTTCACGGCGGTGCGGGCCGCGTCGATGTCACCCACCGTCTGCGCGCGCCGCCCGCGGGTCGGCAGTCCGTGCCGACGCATGGCCCGCTGCCAGCCCTCGGCACGGTCGTCACCGGAGCCGGAGCCGCGTTCCCAGCCCAGGAAGGCGATCTTGCGATGCCCGAGGGCGACCAGGTGCTCGACCGCGGCGTCCGTGCCCGAGGCGCCGTCGACATCGACCCAGTCGCCGATCTGCCGCCCCGACCAGATCCGGCCGAAGGCGACGAACGGCACACCCCGTTTGGCGAGCCACGCCTGGCGCGGGTCGTTGCGGGCGGTGCCGCTGAGCACGAAGCCGTCGACCTCGTGCTGGTCCAGCAGTTCCTCGTACCCCTGAAGGGTCGGGCCGCCGGGCGGGCAGGCGAACAGCAGGATCCGGTATCCGGCCTCATCGGCGGCCTGCGACAAGGCGTGCAGGAACCGGTCCAGGACCGGGTTGCTGCTCAGTGTGGGCAGGATGCCGTAGCCGATCAGCTTGCTGGAGCGGGTGCGGAGCGTCTGCGCGGCGCGGCTGGGGCGGTAGCCCATCTCCTTGATCACGCGGCTTACCCGTTCCAGGGTCTCGGGCCGCAGCATGTCCGGTGAGTTGATCGCGTTCGACACGGTCTGCGGGGAGACCCCGGCCCGGCCGGCGACCATCGCGAGGGTCACCGGGCCGCTCTTGGCCGAGGAACTGTTCTTGGAGCGGGGCATGCGGCTCTCCGGCTTGCTGAGGAGATGTGGGCTTGGTTTTAGCGATCCAAAAGCGTTGTCATCGCTCTGACGATTGACTTAGTGTCTTTTGAACGATCTAACGCTGAGAGGTTCTACTTCCTTGGACACCACTGTCAAGACCCAGGACACCAACGACTCGGTCACGGCTCCCTCCCCCGTGACCGGCGGTCTGCAGCCGTTCTTGCATGACGCGGTCGTCACACTGCACGCGCCGAGCCTCGTGATATCGAGAGAAGACGGGCAGCTCAGCGGGGGTGCGGACGGCTTTTACCACGGCGACCGGCGGGCGCTTTCCCGGCTGACCGTCACCGCCGAGGGCATCGCTCTGGCGCCCGTTCAGGGCGGGCTGCGGGGCGCGGACCGCGCCGGCTTCCGGGCGATCCTGCGCGGGCTCGGCGAGGTGACACCGGACCCGGCCGTCGCCCTGCACCGCCGCCGCAGCACCTCCGACGGCCGCTTCGAGGAGGTCTTCGAGGTCACCAACGCGGGCAGCGAGCACGTCCGCCTCCGGCTGACGGTGAGCGCGGGCACGGACCTCGCCACCATGGAAGAGGTCAAGTCTGGACACGTCATCGCGGAGGCGTCGCCGCAGGTCGCGGACGGCGACGCCATCGACCTCGCCTGGTCCACGGACGACTTCACCGTACGACTGGCCGCCGAGCCCGCACCGGACGCGCTTCGGGTGCCGACGGGCGAACTGTCCTACGACATCGACCTCAAGCCCGGTACCTCGTGGAGTGTGGCGCTGACCTGCACCGCGGCCTATGCGGACGGCGACCAGTTCCCGGCCCCGCGCGCGGACCGACTGCCCTGGCGCATCCCCGTGCTGCGCAGCGCGGACCGTCGCTTCGACCGGTGGCTGGAGCAGTCCCTCGCCGACCTGGACCGGCTGCGCCTGACGGACCCGCAGTCGCCCGACCCGGACCGCCCGGACCAGTTCCTGGCCGCCGGCGCCCCCTGGTTCCTGACCCTCTTCGGCCGCGACTCGCTCTGGGCCGCCCGCATGCTCCTCCCGCTCGGCACCGAGCTCGCCGCCGGAACCCTGCGTACGCTCGCCCGCCGCCAGGGCCTGGTCACCGACCCGGCCACGGAGGAGCAGCCGGGCAAGATCCTGCACGAAGTGCGCCGCGACACCCTCCAGATCGCGGACCGCCTCTCCCTCCCGCCGGTGTACTACGGCACCGTCGACGCCACACCGCTGTGGATCACCCTGCTCCACGACGCCTGGCGCTGGGGCCTGAACCCGGCCGAGGTCGAGGAGTTGCTTCCGCACGCCGAGGCCGCGCTCGCCTGGATGCGCGAGGCTGCGGACGCTTCCGGCGACGGCTTCCTCAAGTACGTCGACCAGACCGGCCACGGCCTGTCCAACCAGGGCTGGAAGGACTCCGACGACTCCATCCGCTACCGCGACGGCCGCCGCGCCCACGCTCCGATCGCGCTGTGCGAGGTCCAGGCATACGCCTACGAGGCCGCGCACGCCGGAGCGGCACTGCTGCGCGCGTTCGGCCGCCCGGGCGCGGACGCCTGGGAGGACTGGGCGGACCAGCTGGCCGCCCGCTTCCGGGAGCGTTTCTGGGTGGAGGACGAGAAGGGTCCGTACCCGGCGGTCGCGCTCGACGGCGACAGCAGGCCGGTCGACTCGGTCACCTCTGGCTTCGGCCACCTCCTGGGCACGGGCCTGCTCAACGCGGAGGAGAGTGCGCTGCTGGCCGCCCGGCTCGCCGAGCCCGACCTCGACGCGGGGCACGGTCTGCGCACTTACAGCAGTGACGCGGTGGGCTACAACCCGTACGGCTATCACGTCGGTTCGATCTGGCCGCACGACACCGCGATCGCCGTACACGGCCTGATCAGGGCCGGCTTCCCGGACGCCGCGGCATCCCTGGCCGACGGCCTGCTGACGGCGTCGGCAGCATTCGACGCCCGCCTGCCCGAACTCTTCGCCGGCCACGGCACCGAGGCGGGCCCCGGCCCGGCCCCCTATCCAGCGTCCTGCCGTCCCCAGGCGTGGGCGGCCGCGTCCTCGCTCCTCGTGCTTCAAGCGGCCTTGGGCCTGAACGCGGACGTCCCGGGCGGCACGGTCACCGTGGCCTCCACGTTCGCCCGGAACTACGGACCGCTGTCCCTGAACGGGTTCCAGGTCGATGGGAACCGACTGGACGTCACGGTGACAGCGGACGGAGCAGCGCAGGTGACGGCACCGGGGGAGTTGGTCGTGACCATGGCCTGATGTGACTGAGCGCGCTACGTGGTTCTGGCCGCCCGTCCGGACACGCGGTCAGAACCCGCTACATGGCCATCACATGACGAGGGCGGGGTCGGAAACCCCGCCCGCTACTCATGAAATCCCAGGTCAGAGCCACACCAGGCAATAAGGCTGATGCCCCGCCTCATGCAGCCGATGCGAGAAGTCCTGCCACTCATGCAGCCGAATGGGAGCGGTGGGATGCTGACCTGGGATTTCTTGGGTGCATGTGCGCTGACCTGCAGAAACGACTCTCGGTAGTTCTCACTGGTCGACGCCGTTTCCCAGGCTCATGTGCCCTGGATGTGCCCTCGCGGCCCTATAGGGCGAGAGGCTTGGAGAGCGGTATCGGCGTCTGGCGCACGCCCTCCAGTACCAGGTGCGGAATCACTTCGAGAGCCGTGTCCGACAGCCTGATCAAGCCAGTTCTGTGGCCAGGGCTTGGAGCGCGGGGACGAGTTCGCGGTGGTCTCCACGCGAAGCCGACTGGAGCAGTTCGGTGATGACGATGATCTGTGCGACGCGTCCGGGTTCTGTCTTGAGCACGGGGAAAGCATCCCGGACGCGGTGGGCGAATCCGGGCACGAGCAGGGAGTACGCCAGCAGCATGGCCGCGTCGTAACCGGCGGGCGCCTGGCCGAAGCCTTCCCAGTCGAGGAGGTAGGGGGTGGTGTTGGTGAGGTTGGCGGTGTGCAGGTCTCCGTGGGCCGTCGTCCAGTCCGTGATCCGGGGGCCGGGCATGCCGAGGAAGCGGGGGACGCTGCGGTCCACCCACTCCTGCCGTACGGCCACTCGGTCCGTGGGGACGGTGTTCACGTACCCCAGGTCGGTGCGGAGGGAATCCCACCACGAGCGCGGCGGATCGAGATCCGTGCGCAGGGCGGGGCTGGGGGAGAAGACAGGTTCGTCGACGTATTGGTACAGCTCCGCCCGGTACGCGTGGCCGTCGCTGTTTGACTTGGTGGTGTCGTACAGCAGGGGCTTGTGGACGTGTCCGTCGAACAGCGCAGCGGCCTTGCAGTTGCCCTCCCAGATCTTTCCTGCCGCTTTGTCCTGCGGTGCGGAGAGCAGTCTCAGCCAGCAGGCGCCTCGGTCCGGGTGCTCGACGCGGCTGCTGAGGGTGCGGCCGTGCCAGCCCCAGACCTCGGGGCCGGCGATCGTGACGCCCAGGGTCTCGGCGGACGCCGCGAAGGCACGGCGCATGCGCTGCTGGGCCGTGGGCTCAGTTGGCGGCGAGTACATCCAGCACCTTTCGCAGCGTAGGAACCGGGACGGCCGGGTTTCGCAGAGCGGCCTGGGCCTCGGCCCAGTGTGCCGGGGTGGATGCGGAGAGCAGAATCCGCGTCACCCCGGGGCAGGATGCCGCCGCCATTAGGCATGCCTGCGCGGTGGTCAGGTCCGGGTTCAGCAGTGCGGTGAGTTCGCGGGTGGCCAGGTGGGGCAGTTCGCCGCCGAACAGGGGTGCCGAGGCGTACACCTGCCATCCGAGGTCAGCTGCCTGTGCGATGGGGCCCTTTCCGTCCAGTGCTTGGGCGAAGGCGGTGGCAGTGACGAGGGATACGGGCAGTTGGACGGCTCGCAGGTGGTGCCGCTCTGTGCCGGCGGCTTCGACGGCCAGTTGGTGCAGGGCGGGGATGCTCAGGGTGCCGGTGTCGAAGCCGTCCCAGGTTGCGACGCCGTATGCAGTCAGGGCACCGGCTGCTGCTTCAGCTTCGAGCGCGGTGAAGGCGCCGCACAGGGCTTCGTGCGGGTTGCCGTCGGTGCGCTCGGGGTTGTGGACGAAGACGAGGTCAAGGTGGTCGCGGCCGAGTTCGGTGCGGTTGCGGGCGCACTGCCAGTGGACGTACGGGGTGCTCAGGCAGTGTCCGCGATCCGCGTCTTGGGCGGTGAGACTTCCGTCGGAAACGGCTTCCTTGGCGGCCTGGTCGGTGAGGAAGCCGACTTTGGTGGAGACCGGGACGGGATGCCGAACCAGAACGGGGGCGAGCAGCGGCTGCGCCTGCCCTCCGAGGTAGTTGGGTGCGGTGTCGATCCATGCGGCGGCGGGATCGGTGGCCGCGCGGACGACGGCGTCGTTCAGTGCGGAGGGGCGGATGCGGTAAGTGCCCAGACCCAGGGTCGTCGTCATCGCTCGCCCCCTTCTACCGTGACTGCTTGGCCGTCCATGAGCTCGGAGACGACGGCCGCGACGTCCGCGACGGAGGTGCATGTTGCGGCAGCCAGCTCACCGAGGGTCATGACGCTGGGCGTGGCGGACATCAGGCGCCGGAGCAGTGGCCGGGCTTCCTCGGCCATCTCCCACTCGTTGTCGCAGGCCCTGAACACCACCCCGTCCCCGCCGATGGCACGGTCCAGGCGGGCGCGTGTGGTGGTCAGCCTGACGCGCACCTCCGGGTCGGCCGGGACGCCGGCGATGTGGGGCAGGCTCGGCCGCAGGCGGGTGAGGTCGGTTCCGTCGCGCATCGCCGTGTACCGGCCGATGAGATCCGGGTCTTCCAGCGCGGCGGTGACTTCCTTGCGTAGCCGTTCCAGGTAGGCGGCCTGCTGAGCGGCGGTCGCGTGCACGGGCAGGTCCTCGCGCAGGACGTCGTGGCGGCGCAGGTCGTCGGCGAGCCAGGAGAGCAGCTGGGCGCCGGTGGTGCTCTGGATGCCGAGGGTGAGGTGCAGGGAGTGCTCGCCCTCGGAGGCGGCCACCGAGTGCCACCAGCCGCGCGGGAGATACAGCAGGTCCCCGGGGCGAAGGACCAGTTCCGCGACCGGCTCCTCCGGGGGTGGCTCGGGCTCGTCGATGTCCTTGTACATGGGGGCGGTGCGGGTGGGGCCGTACAGCTTCCAGCGTTTGGCGCCGTCGATCTGGATGACGATCACGTCGTGGTCGTCCCAGTGCACGCCGAAGCCCTCGCGGGCAGTGAAGGAGGCGTACAGGTTGGCCTGCACGCCGGTGCGCAGCCACCGCTCCAGCTCCATGGCGGCGCGGCCGACGGGCGGGTGGAGTTCATCGACGGCGTCGATGACCAGGGAGGCGCCCTCGGCGAGGCAGGCGTGCAGTTCGGTGGGGTGCAGGCGCTGCCAGACCGTGTGCCGACGGGTGGTGACCGGGGCGGTGTAGCGGTGGGCGGGCAGCATCTCGCCGTCTGCGGACAGGCGGAAGCGGGGCGGCTCCAGGCGGTGGGTGGCCAGGATGGTGTTGACGTCGTCCCAGGTGATCAGCTCGCCTGGGTAGGGGAGGGCGGCGGGGACGTGGCGGTGGTGGCGGTGGAGCACCTGGGCCAGGAACTCGTCCTGGCCCAGGTGGGCCGCCAGGTTCAGCGGCGACAACGCGTCTCCTCCCGGATCAGTCGTTGCCGTCGGTACGGCCGGTGCTGCCGCCGTCGGACGGGGTGACGCCGCGCTCGCGGGCGGCCTGGATCCGGCGGCGTGCCTTGACCAGGCCGGGCTGGGCCGGATCGGTCGTCGGGCTGGGGGCCGTGTTGTTCGGCATTGTTCCTCCTCGGAGTTGGGGACGAAGTGGCCATGCGGACCCGCTCCGGACGGCGCTCGACCTGTCCATGGGTTCGGGCGGTTGATCCGTCCGGAGCGGGGTTTGCGGCCCGTCCCTGCCAGGGCTTCCCGGGGTGGGGGGAACCTCTCGATCGGCTACGTCCGGCAGGGACGGGAACTCATCGGTCGGCCGGGGTGGGGGAGACCGCGACGCCGATCACGAAGCCGTACGAGGCGGCGATTACGATGATCAGTAGTGGTCCTGCGAAATGACACAGCCAGGCCAACGGTCGCCGCGTCACGTACGCCGCCAGGTGCGCCAGGGCCGAGTGATGATCTCTCGGTACGTGTGGTGCGACGGGTGTCGGCCGCAGTGCTCCAGCACCCAGTTCTGGGGCTCGGCGAAGTCTTCGCTGGACGGGGACGTCTCGCCGTCCACGGCGCACTGCATCGCGTAAGTGGTCGGCTCGGCATCGGGTTCCCGGTCGGGTTCGAGCGTCCAGGTCTCGTGCCGGAGGACGGCGCGCGGGCTCATCGTCCCCACCGTCCGTTCGCTACGGCCACCTTGGCGCTCAGCTCCTCGGCCTGGGTGGGATGGCGAAGTTCCGTAGGGGGAACGTCCCACTCCCTGCCGCCCTTCAGGGGGCGGAGTTGGACGTAGGGCCCCGCGTGCCCCATGACCACACCCACCTGGTCGTTGCGCTTGTCGACCATCAGCTTTCCCACGTCGGCCTGTTCGGCGTCCGTCACATCGGTCACCTCCTCGGGGCGCGGGCCGCTGAGACGGGCTCGCTGGTCTTGGGAAGGACGGCGGATGTCGGGTGTGCGGCGAAACCGCCGGGCAGGGCGAAACGGGGTTCCCCCAGGGCACGCATGAGCCTCCGGTCCCCGGTGAAGCGTGTGCGGGCGTGCAGCCAGCGGTGGTTGTCCAACAGATAGCCCTGCCCGGCCTGGAGCAGGAGGCGGTGCTGGCTGGTGGCGATGGCGCTGCGGAGGACGGGGAGGTAGGGCTGGACGAGGGGACTCCATCGGGCCAGACCGTCCTGGCGCAGCCGTATGGAGAAACGGCTGTCGGCCTGGACAGTGAAGACCTGGGTGGCATGGCCGGAGCCCGCGCCGAAGTAGGCGGTCCTGGGCTGGCAGAGCGCGACTGCTGCGTCTCGGTTCTCGCCCATGAGGCGGGCGTGGACTTCGCGTCCGTCGGCGAGGAGGGTCTCCCCGCCTGCGGACGCCGGCTGCAGGCATACCAGGAGGATCAGGCGTGGCGGCGTGGGGGTGCCCGACCGTTCGGTGTGGGCCTGCAGTTCGCCGCTGCCGAGGCCGGCGAAGCCGGCGCGGTGGGCGTGGCTGCCCGTGTCGTGGATCAGGGTCAGGCCGTCCGGGGCGCCGTGCGGGTGAGACGTGATCGCCATCATCCGGGAGGCAAACGCCAGGACCTCCTGCCGGGTCGTCAGTCCGTTGAGGGCGACCAGGCCGGTCTCACGAAGCTGTGCGGCGATCACGTCGCTGGCGTGCGGGGCGCGGAGGTCGACGTAGTGGTCCGCGAAGAGCGTCTCGGAGCCTGCGGAGGCGTCGAGCATCGCCGTACTCCTTCGATCGGGGTCGGTGTGATCAGAGTGGGGAGGCGGGGTGGTCTGGGTAAAGCGACAGACTGTCGACTCGGACAAATCGGTCGTCTGGGCGGCGGGTTGAAGGGAGCGTGCTACGTTCCGAAGACCCGGCTCGCACACCGCAGGACGAGGACTGTCATGACGTACACGCCGCCGCTCTGGCCCGTCTCTGTGAAGGGCGTTGCGCTCGACGCGCGTGATCGCGTGTTGCTGCTGCGGAACGAACGTGATGAGTGGGAGCTGCCCGGAGGCCGCCTGGAGATCGGCAGCCCCGATGGCGAACAACTGCCGGACAGCAGCCCTGAGTCGGCGCTGGAGCGTGAGATCCAGGAGGAGACCGGCTGGGAGGTCAAGGCCGGCCCGCTCATCGACGGCGGCGTGTGGGTCTACCAGCCCATCCCGGGGCGGCGGGTGCTGATCGTGACCTACGGCTGCACTGTGCTGACCCCCGAGCGACCGCCTGTTGTCAGTCACGAGCACAAGCAGCTGGGCCTGTTCACCGCCGACGAGGTACCGGAACTGAACATGCCCGACGGCTACAAGCGGGCCATCGCCGCTTGGTACGGCAGCGGGCACGACGGCACGACGGCCCTGGACGACTACGAGCGGATGTAGCCGACGATGGCCGGGAGCGAGATCGCGAAGCGGGCGGGTGAGAGCAGGCTCCCGCCTCCCCGGCCCTCGGCCCGGCACGCCCAGTGGCACTGGGCGACACCGCAGGCCCAACTTGTACTGGCTGCAGGGGATCTGGCCGACATCCTTCGCTTCTACCGACGTGTGCACGGCCTGAACCAGACGGCGCTCGCTGAACTCCTCGGCTACGACAAGACCTACATCTCCGCCTTGGAGTTGGGGAAGCGCGCCCTCGACGACATCGGTTCCCGGCGCCGTGTCTGCGAGGCTCTGCGGTTGCCGCCCCACGTCCTCGGCATCACCGAGCCCACCGACACGGACCACCGGGCGATGCTGCAGTTCGGGGAGTCGACTGTCCGGCTCGCCGAGATCGCCCGCCAGTCCGGGCACGCCTCCGAAGCCGTCTCCGAGCTGTGGCCGCTCGTTGCTCGGCTCGAAGCCCGTGTCGACGACGGCCACACCGAGCGGGACGTTCTGCGGCTGCTTGCCCGGGCCCGCGTCGGCCTCGGCGTCGCCCTGGGCAATGTGCTGCCCGAGGAACGCCTTGCCACCGCCGCCCGCTGGACGGCCAAGAGCCTTGATATTGCCGAGTACTTCGGGGACCCAGGCATGACCTCGTACGTGCTGCGCATGCACGGCAACGAGCTGCGCAAGGCCAACCTACGGGGCGCGGCGGTCCAGCGGTTGTGCCGCGCTGCCGCCACCGCACCCGACGACAACGCCCGCGCTGCCGCACTGCCGCTGCTCGCCCGGGCCGCCGGCGGGCTGGGCAACGGCGAACTGTTCGACCGGGTGATGCGGGAGACTGACGCCCTGCTCGACCGCGTCGACCACACCAGCCTGTTCAACCCCTTCTCCCTCCACGAGATCCGCCTGCGCGGTCTCGTCTCAACCGGGCACACCGACATGGCCATGCGGCTGGTGGAACACAGTCCAGTGCCCACGACTGTCGTGGCTCCACAGTGGCGCGTCATCGAACTGATCACTGTCGCGCACGTCCAACTACTCGCCAACGACACGGGCGGCGCCGCCCAGTCGCTCGATACCGCAACCCAGGAGGCCGTTGTGCAGCGCCTCCCTCATCAACTGCAGCGGATCATGCGAACTGCGGGGCCACGGCTCCCTGCTCAGCAGGCCGCCGCTTCACAGTCACTGGACCGGATACGCAGCGAGATGGCCGCCTGATCCAGGTCCGGGCGAGTAGTTGGGCCGTGGCGTCAGGAACTGACCATCCTTGTCACCTCCAGGCGGCGCCGGAAGACGGCATGCACGCTCTCCGGCACGCCTACGCCTACGTGCTTCCTGGACGCGGGGGAGAGCATCAAGGCGCTCTCCGAGTTCCTGGGCCACTCGGACCCCGGCTTCACGCTGCGGACGTACACGCACCTGCTGCCGTCCAGCGAGACCCGCACCCGCAAGGCGATCGACGACGCCTTCACCGAAGCCGAGGTGGAAGAAGATGACGGTACGCCGGAGGCTGAGGGCACCTCAGTGCCCCCGCCCAAACCCACGTGCCCTCAATGTGCCCTGGCCGCCTGACGGCCCCTCTGGGCACATGACGAGGGCGGGGCCCGAAAGCCCCGCCCAAATCTCACGAAATCCCAGCTCAGGGCCACACCAAGCAATAAGGCTGATGCCCCGCCTCATGCAACCGATGCGAGAAGTCCTGCCACTCGTGCAGCAGCTGGTACACGTTGAACGCGTCCCGCGGCCCACCCCGGTCCGGCACCGTCGACCAGATGAAGGCCGCCGCGCCGACCGCCTCCTCGCCGATTCCGCGTAGGGGGTCTACGACCGTCATGGGGAGCTTGACTACGGCGTAGTCCGGGTGGAGGACTACGAGCTCGAGCGGAGGGACCTTGTGGAGCGGGATGCCCTCGATGCCGGTGAGGACCATCGCGGCCATCGTCTCCGGCTTGATCTTCGTGAACATGCCGTTCATGCCGAGCTCGTCGCCGCCGAGTTCCTCGGGGCGCATGGAGATGGGGACTCGAGCGGCGGTCGCGCCGTCCGGGGCCCCGAAGTATTTGTAGGTCACCCCCACCCGGCCACCATTCCTGCTCCCTGCCCGTGGGGCGTCGATCCGACGGATTCCGTTGAGTCCGTCGATCCGCTCGCCCGGGTCGGGCTCACTCTCCGTCTGCCGTACCTCGCGGGTTTCGCGTGTCTCGGCCGCCGCTTCCGCCTCGCGCCGGTGCCTTCCCCGCCGGGCACGCCGAGGACCGAGGTCATCGGTCCCCTCGCCCAGTCCGCCACCGCGATGCATATCTCCACCCGACTGCTTATCTAAGGTGCGCCATCCCCGCCACGCAACCCGATCATCATGTCAGTGACCTCCCCCGCGACCGCCCGCCGAAACGTGCGTTGAAACACGTGTCCGCAGGATCTTCGAGGCCTCTGACACCATGGCTGTGTGAACTATCCGTACGAATACGACGCCCCAGTTTCTCATGCTCTTTTCAACCGTGCGGCGGCCGTCACACCCGGCGGCGTGAACTCTCCCGTGCGAGCGTTCCGCGCCGTGGGTGGTACGCCCCGGTTCATGGTGTCCGGCACCGGTCCGTACCTGACCGACGCCGACGGAAGGGAGTACGTGGACCTCGTCTGCTCCTGGGGGCCGATGATCCTCGGCCACTCCCATCCGGAGGTGATCGCGGCGGTCCAGGCCGCCGTGGCCCGCGGTACCTCCTTCGGTACGCCCGGCGAGGGCGAGGTAGCGCTCGCCGAGGAGATCGTCGCCCGTATCGAGCCCGTCGCCCAGGTCCGGCTCGTCTCCAGCGGCACCGAGGCGACCATGTCCGCCATCCGGCTCGCCCGCGGCTACACGGGGCGGGCCAAGGTGATCAAGTTCGCCGGCTGCTATCACGGACATGTGGACGCCCTGCTCGCCGCCGCGGGAAGCGGACTCGCCACGTTCGCGCTGCCCGACACTCCCGGCGTCACCGGTGCCCAGGCCGCGGACACCGTCGTCCTCCCGTACAACGATCTCGACGCCGTCCGCGAGGCCTTCCGCGCCCACCCCGGCCAGATCGCCTGCGTGATCACCGAGGCCTCGCCCGGGAACATGGGGGTCGTGCCGCCCGAGCCCGGCTTCAACCAGGGGCTCAAGGACGCCTGTGCGGAAAACGGTGCGCTGTACATCTCGGACGAGGTCATGACCGGGTTCCGGACCAGTAAGGCCGGTTGGTTCGGGATCGACGGCGTACGTCCTGATCTCATGACCTTCGGCAAGGTCATGGGCGGCGGCTTCCCGGCCGCCGCTTTCGGTGGCCGGCCGGATGTCATGGCGCACCTCGCGCCCGCCGGCCCCGTCTACCAGGCCGGCACCCTCTCCGGGAACCCGGTCGCCACCGCCGCCGGGCTCGCCCAGCTGCGGCTCCTCGACGACGCCGCGTACGACAAGGTCGACGCGGTGTCCGAGCAGGTCCGTGCGCTGGTGTCGGACGCGCTCACCAAGGAGGGTGTGGCGCACCGGGTGCAGAACGCCTCGAGTATGTTCTCCGTGTTCTTCACCGACCGCCCCGTCAAGAACTACGAGGACGCGAAGGCGCAGGAGTCGTACCGCTTCACCGCCTTCTTCCACTCGATGCTCGCGCAGGGCGTCTATCTGCCCCCGTCGTCCTTCGAGTCCTGGTTCGTCTCGACGGCTCACGACGAGCGGGCGGTCCAGCGGATCGCCGACGCCCTTCCGGCGGCGGCACGGGCAGCAGCGGAGGCCACGGCAGCATGAGTGACATCACCGTCGTACACGTGGTGCGGCACGGCGAGGTCGCCAACCCGGACGGAGTTCTTTACGGGCGCCTGCCCGGCTACCACCTGTCCGAGCTCGGGCTGCGGATGGCCGAGCGGGTCGCCGAGCACCTCGCCACCAGGGACATCACGCACATCGTCTCCTCACCGCTGGAGCGGGCGCGGGAGACGGCCGCCCCGATCGCCGAGAGACACGGCCTCGACCTCACGACCGACCGCCGGCTCATCGAGGCCGGCAACGTCTTCCAGGGCAGGACCTTCGGGGTCGGCGACGGTGCGCTGCGTCGGCCCGAGAACTGGAAGCACCTCCTCAACCCCTTCAGGCCGTCCTGGGGTGAGCCGTATCTGGAGCAGGTCGTGCGGATGATGGGGGCGCTGGACGCCGCCAAGGACGCGGCGCGCGGGCATGAAGCGGTGTGCGTCTCGCATCAGTTGCCGATCTGGATCGTGCGCTCTTACGTGGAGCGGCGCCGGCTGTGGCACGACCCGCGCAAGCGGCAGTGCACACTCGCCTCGCTGACGACGTTCACGTACCAGGGCGACAAGATCGTCTCCGTCGGCTACACCGAGCCGGCCAGGGATCTCGTACCGGCGCATCTGTTGGCGGGGGCGAAGCCGGTCAAGGGCAAGGACAAGGCATTTGGGGCGTAGGGAATCTCAAATCCCTTGCAGCCCATCAGAATAGAGATGACCAACCCTGCCTCCCTGGTTCCATTCCGTCTGTAACAGGTTCACCCCCGTCCAGCACGGGAAATGTGACGCTCTCTCCAGGAACCCCCACGTTCGTCGCGCCCTCTAATCCGGTGTCATCCGGCACGGAACAGCGCGACGAACGGGGTGGGAATGCGCCACATCACACGACGGGGAATGCTGGGACTCGGGGCCGGTGCTGCGGCGGCTGTGGGACTCGCGGGCTGTGGTACTGAATTGGGAAACGGTTTCGGCAGTGACGAAGGTTCCGGAAAAGACCCCGGCAACGGCAAGGGCAACGGCAAGGGAAGCACCGACCGCCCCATAGGCGACGGCTCCACCGCCTACACCGGCAAGCAGCCCAACCAGCCAACGAAGCCCGAACCCCTCGAACCCGGCCAGACCCCGCCGCAGTTCGTGGTGTTCTCCTGGGACGGCGCGGGAGACGTCGGGAACGGACTCTTCGAGCGGTTCCTGAAACTCTCCAAAGAACACGACGCACACATGACGTTCTTTCTCTCCGGGCTCTATCTGCTGCCCGAGTCGAAAAAGCGCAAGTACCTTCCGCCGAACAATGCGCCCGGCGCCTCCGACATCGGTTATCTGACCGACGACCACATCAAGTCGACACTGAAGTACGTACGACAGGCCTGGCTCGACGGCCATGAGATCGGCACGCACTTCAACGGCCACTTCTGCGGCGGCACCGGCACCGTCGCCAACTGGACGCCCAAGCAGTGGCGCAGCGAAATCGACCAGGCGAAGTCCTTCGTCAAGGAATGGCGTACGAACACGGGCTGGACCGATCTGCCCGCACTGCCCTTCGACTACGAGAAGGAACTCATCGGCGGCCGCACGCCCTGCCTGCTCGGCCAGGAGAACCTACTGCCCACGGCCCGCGAACTCGGCTGGCGCTACGACGCCTCCTCGCCCGGCGGCCGTCAGCAGTGGCCCGGAAAGAGCCAGGGCCTGTGGGATCTGCCACTCCAGGCGATCCCGTTCCCCGGCCACACCTTCGAGGTCCTCTCGATGGACTACAACATCCTCGCCAACCAGTCCCTCAACTCCACCCAGGCCCCGCCCGCCAACTACCCGGGCTGGCGCAAGCAGGCCACCGAGGCGTACATCGCCGGATTCGACCGGGCATACGAGACGAATCGCGCGCCTTTCTTCATCGGCAACCACTTCGAGGACTGGAACGGCGGCATCTACATGGACGCCGTCGAGGAAGCGCTGAAGCACATGGCCGGCAAGAAGGATGTACGACTCGTGTCGTTCCGGCAGTTCGTGGACTGGCTGGACGTACAGAAACCGGAGGTGCTGGAGAAGCTTCAGTTGCTGGACGTCGGGCAGCAGCCGGTGGGTGGCTGGAACGAGTACCTCGGGGACACGGCCGTGAGCTCCTCGAAGGGGCCCGAGAAGGAGTCCGAAAAGGCCGCCTGAAATGCGGGTTTCCACCCGTGAGGGGGGTGCGCAAGATCCCCGGAACGGACATGCGAAACTTTTCACATGAGTGCCGCAAGCCACGACCCCCAGCGCTCGAAACGCACCCGCTCCTCTATCCGTACGCGTAGTCGCGCCGCCCTGTTCACCAGCGGCGCCGCCGTCACGGCGCTGCTGCTGTCCGCGTGCGGATCGGGGGGTACGTCCGGGGGGTCGGGCGACACCGGCTTCGTCACCGGCACCGACGGCATCGCCACGGTCGAGAAGGGCGAGCGGGCAGCGGCCCCCGACCTGTCCGGCAAGACCATCGACGGCAAGCAACTCGATGTCGCCGACTACAAGGGCGACATCGTCGTACTCAACGTCTGGGGCTCCTGGTGCGGGCCCTGCCGCCTGGAGGCGAAGAACTTCGTCAAGGTCTCCGAGGACCTCAAGGACCAGGGCGTACAGTTCGTCGGCATCAACACCCGCGACACCAGCACCAAGCCCGCGGTGGCCTTCGAGAAGGAGTACGGGGTCACCTATCCGAGCCTGTACGACCCGACGGGCAAGCTCATGCTCCGTTTTGAGAAGGGCACGCTCAACCCGCAGGCGATCCCCTCCACGATCGTCATCGACCGGGAGGGCAGGATCGCGTCCCGCTCGCTGCAGGCGCTCAGCGAGGACAAGCTCCGCAAGATGCTCAAGCCGATTCTCGCGGAGAAGTGACCGCTCGTGTCCCTCCTCGCCGCCTCCGCCACTGAGCTTGCCGCCGCCACGGACATGAACCAGACCGTCTACAGCGGTGCCCTGCTGCTCGCCCTGCCGATCGCCGTCCTCGGCGGGCTCGTCTCCTTCTTCTCGCCGTGCGTCCTGCCGCTCGTGCCCGGCTATCTCTCCTACGTCACCGGGGTCGGCGGCACGGACCTCGCCGAGGCGCGGCGTGGGCGGATGGCCGCGGGTGCCGCGCTGTTCGTACTCGGCTTCACGGCCGTGTTCGTCTCCGGCGGGGCGCTCTTCGGGTACTTCGGCTCGACTCTCCTCGATTATCAAAGCGTCCTGTCCAAGGTGCTCGGCGGGCTCATGATCCTCATGGGCATCTTCTTCATGGGCCTGATGCCGGGTCTCACCCAGCGTGAATTCCGGTTCCACAAGCGGCCGGTGGCCGGACTGGCGGGCGCCCCGCTGCTCGGCGCACTCTTCGGGATCGGCTGGACGCCCTGCATCGGCCCGACCCTCGCATCCGTGCAGGCGCTGTCGTTCGACCAGGCGAGCGCGGGCCGCGGGGCCATACTGACCGTCGCGTACTGCCTCGGCCTGGGCGTGCCCTTCGTGCTTGCCGCGGTCGCCTTCCGCAGGGCGCTCGGTGCCTTCGGCTGGGTCAAGCGTCATTACGTGTGGGTGATGCGCATCGGCGGCGGCATGATGATCGCGACCGGCCTGCTGCTGCTGACCGGTGCGTGGGACAGCATCGTGCAGGAGATGCAGGGCTGGTCCGACGGCTTCACGGTAGGGGTCTGATCCATGAGCACGACACGGGACACGGACGTGCGGACCGGCGGCGGGGCCGCAGCGCCGGACGCCGACGGCGAAGCCGCCGTGGCGCGGGACGCGCGTGATCTCGGCGAGGCTGGGGCGCAGTTGTCCACCGCGCCCCGGGAGATCGTGGTGCCCGGCTCCTTCGGGGGTGCGCGCACCCCCGGTGCCGCCGGGTGGTTGGCCTGGGCCGGCCGCGAGGCCGCTGGCTGGGCCCGCTGGTTCTGGCGGCAGCTCACCTCCATGCGGGTCGCGCTGATCCTGCTCTTCCTGCTGTCGCTCGGCGCGATCCCCGGCTCGCTGATCCCGCAGAGCGGGACCGACGAGATGAAGGTGGAGCAGTTCGCGCAGGATCACTCGACGCTGACGCCGATCTACGAGAAGCTCGGGCTGTTCCACGTCTACAGCTCCGTGTGGTTCTCGGCGATCTACATCCTGCTGTTCGTCTCGCTCATCGGCTGCATCGTGCCCCGCACCTGGCAGTTCGTCGGCCAGTTGCGCGGTCGGCCGCCGGGCGCGCCCCGCCGGCTGACCCGGCTGCCCGCGTACACGACGTGGCGTACCGAGGTCGAGCCCGAGAAGGTCCGCGAGGCCGCGCTCGCGCTGCTGAAGAAGCGGCGCTTCCGTGCGCACGTCGCCGGAGACGCCGTCGCCGCCGAGAAGGGCTACCTCCGCGAGGTCGGCAACCTCGCCTTCCACATCGCGCTGATCGTGATGCTGATCGCCTTCGCCTGGGGGCAGCTCTTCAGGTCCGAGGGCAACAAGCTGATCGTCGAGGGCGACGGGTTCGCCAACACCCTCACGCAGTACGACGACTTCAAGTCCGGGAACCTCTTCAGTACCGACGACCTGCCGCCGTTCAGCTTCACCCTGAAGGACTTCAAGGGCACGTACGCAAGGACAGGGCCCAACAGGGGCACGCCGCGCATCTACGAGGCCACCCTCACCTACAGCGAGGGTGCCGACGGCAAGGAGCAGAAGGCCAAGATCGGGCCGACCGATCCGCTGAGGCTCGACGGCTCGAATGTCTACCTCGTCAGCCACGGTTACGCTCCTGTCGTCACCGTCCGCAACGGCAAGGGTGACGTCGTCTTCAGCCAGGCCGTGCCGCTGCTGCCGCTCGACTCCAACGTCACCTCCTCCGGAGCGATCAAGGTCCTTGACGGCTACACGAACGCCAAGGGCGAGAAGGAACAGCTCGGCTTCAACGCTTTCTTCGTGCCGACGTTCGCCGGTGCCGGCAAGGGCCAGATGCTCTCGCAGTTCCCCGCGCTGGACTTCCCGGTGTTGGCGCTCTCCGCGTACCACGGCGACCTGGGCGTCAACTCGGGGCTCCCGCAGAGCGTGTACCAGCTCGACAGGACCAACATGAAGGAGTTCAAGGACTCCAAGGGCGACCTGCTCAAGCAGCGGCTCCTGCCCGGCGAGACCATGAAGCTCCCCGGCGGCAACGGCTCGATCACCTTCGAGAAGGACGTCAAGGAGTGGGCCGGCTTCCAGGTTACCCACGAGCCCGGCAGCGGCTGGGCCCTGGCCGGATCCATGGCCGCGATCTTCGGCCTCGCCGCCTCGCTCTTCATCCAGCGTCGCCGCGTCTGGGTGCGGGCGACCGCGGGTGCGGACGGTGTCACGGTCGTCGAGATGGCCGGCCTCGGCCGCAGCGAGTCCGCGAAGGTCCCGGAGGAACTGGGCCACTTGGCGGCCATCCTTTACGACACAGCTCCCGGCGCACCGGACCCAGACCCCGAGCCCGACGCCGACGAAGACCCCGAACCGGACGGCAAGACTTCCGAAGCCGACCCCACCCCCGACCCCCAAGCCGCACCTGCCGAAGGGGCTGAGACGAAATGACTCTCGCCGCCGCGACCGAGCTGGCCGCCGCCACCAACGAAAACCTCGCGAACATCAGCAACACGTTGATCTACTCGTCGATGGCCGTGTACACCCTGGCCTTCTTCGCGTACATCGCCGAGTGGACCTTCGGCAGCCGCAGCAAGGTCAGCCGGACGGCCGCCGCGCTCACCGGCACGCAGAGCAAGAAGGCCGAAGCGCCCGCGGTCACCGTGAAGAAGGCGGGTGGCACCGCCGTACTGGAGCGGCCCAAGGTCGTCACGCGGGCCGCCGCCGGGGCGCGGGACGTGCCGGACGGGCCCGGGGCGCACGGCGGGGACGAGCAGGGGGACCTCTACGGGCGTATCGCCGTGTCCCTCACCGTGCTCGCCTTCTTCATCGAGTTCGGCGGTGTGCTCACGCGGGCCCTGTCGGTGCAGCGGGCGCCGTGGGGCAACATGTACGAGTTCAACATCACCTTCTCCACCGTTGCCGTAGGCGTGTACCTCTCCCTCCTCGCGTTGAAGAAGAACGTCCGCTGGCTTGGGCTCCCCCTGGTCACCTCGGTCCTCCTCGACCTCGGTCTCGCCGTCACCGTCTTGTACACCGCCAGCGACCAGTTGGTTCCCGCCCTCGACTCGTACTGGCTCTACATCCACGTCTCCACCGCGATCTTCTGCGGCGCCGTCTTCTACGTGGGCGCGGTCGGCACGATCCTGTACCTCTTCAAGGACTCGTACGAGAACAAGCTGGCGAGCGGCGGCACGCCCGGCCGTTTCGCGACCTCCGTCATGGAGCGGCTGCCCGCCTCTGCCTCCCTCGACAAGTTCGCGTACCGCGTGAACGCCGCCGTCTTTCCGCTGTGGACCTTCACGATCATCGCCGGCGCGATCTGGGCGGGCGACGCGTGGGGCCGCTACTGGGGCTGGGACCCCAAGGAGACCTGGGCGTTCATCACCTGGGTCGCGTACGCCTGCTATCTGCACGCCCGCGCCACGGCCGGCTGGAAGGGCCGCAAGGCCGCGTACATCGCCCTCATCGCCTTCGCCTGCTGGCTGTTCAACTACTACGGCGTGAACATCTTCGTGAGCGGCAAGCACTCGTACGCCGACGTCGGCTGAGCGCCCCCGAGGGCTGAACCCCATCTGTTCACCAAGGCCTGACACCTTCATACGATCCGAGGCCGGTTCCATGTGACATACGTCACGGGAACCGGCCTTCGTCGTACGGACAGGTGGGGGACGTGGAGACAAACAGGGGGGAACTCCGGGTCCGTATACGGGCCGGAGACGCGGAGGCGTTCGGCGAGCTCTTCGACGCGTACGCACGCTCCGTCTACAACCACGCCTTCCGGCTGACCGGCGACTGGTCGACGGCCGAGGACATCGTGTCGCTGACGTTCCTGGAGGCATGGCGGCTGCGGGAACGGCTGGACGCGGAGGGCGGTTCGCCGCGCCCGTGGCTGCTCGGCATCGCCACGAACGTGGCCCGCAACACCCGCCGCGCCACCCGCCGGCACGCGGCGGCCGTGTCCCGGCTGCCACCCGCCGAGGACGAGCGCGACTTCGCCGACGAAGTCGCCGGACGCATCGACGACTTGGCGTACCTCAGGGCCGTACGCGTCGCCGTCGACCGCCTACGCCGCCCCGAGCGCGAGGTGCTCGCGCTGTGCGCCTGGGGCGGCCTCGACTACGCGGCAGCCGCCGAAGCGCTCGGCATTCCGGTCGGCACCGTACGCTCCCGGCTCTCCCGGGCCCGTACGAAGCTCGCCACGGAACTCGCCGCCGGGCGCGGACAGATGAAAGACGGCCACACGCCTATGGCCGGGCCCATCCAGGAGGGGAACCAGTGACCGAGATTCCCGAGAAGGACCTCCCGCCGGGCCGTCACCGCGTCCTGAGGGAGCACCTGATGCGCGAGATCCGCCGCGAGACCGGCACAGCGCAAGACCGTACGAGCGGTTCGGAAGAGGACCGGGACCAGCCGGTACGGACCTTCTGGCGCCGCCCTGCCTTCGTGGCCCCGGTGGCAGCCGCGACCCTCACCATCGCCATCGCGGTAGGAGTCGGCGTCACCCGCGACGCCGCCACCGACGACCCCCGGCCGGGCGGGACGGACAGCCCCATGGCGCAGCCGACGATCACGGAAGACCCCGACCCTCTGCTGGAGCGGCTCGCCGTGGCGGCCGGAGAGGAACTGCCCGGCGAGATCAAGAACGACCAGTTCGTCTACACGAAGCGCGAGATCTACCACTGGAAAGTGGACCCCGACAAGGGCGTGCCCGACGGTTGTGCCACGACGCTCGAGGGCTACGAGTCCGGCGTACGCGAACTCTGGGAGTCCGTCGACGGCCGGAGTGAGGGGCTGTCCCGGCAGCCCAGGAGCAACGGCGAGGCGATCGAGCGGAAGATCGCCCCCCAGCTGCCCGGCAAGAACACGGTCAACTTCTACCGACAGGCCGAGGAACTCCCCACCGACGTGCAGGCCATGCACCGCTGGCTCTACGGTCTCGACCCCGGCGAGAAGCCGTCCGGCAGCAAGTCCGCGGACGAGAACGCCTTCGCGAAGGCCGGCAACCTGCTCACCACGAACCTCCTCCCGCCGAAGGTCGCCGCCGCGCTCTACCGGGCGCTCGCCGAGATCCCCGGCCTGATCGCCGTCGAGGACGCCAAGGACGCGGCGGGCCGTACCGGTGTCGCCGTCGCGCTGGACACCTCGGGCGCGCTGGGCACCGCGTTCGACGGACCGCAGGGCAAGATCCGCGCCGAGCTGATCTTCGACGAGAAGGCGCTGGCGTTCCTGGGGGAGAGCGTGGTCAACCTCGAGGCCCCGACGGAGAAGTGCGACCCGCTCGAAGCGGGGGACCTCGTCAGCTCGACCGCCGTACTCGCCCGGGGCGTCGTAGATACGACCAGCCAGAGGCCCTGAGCGCCGTGAGCCCCCTGACCGGCGACTACGGATACGGGACAGTGGATTTTCGGGTCAGTGGAGGACCTTCTCCTTGGCCCGGCGGAACTCCTCATCGGAGATGTCGCCGCGGGCCCGGATCTCCGAGAGCTTGGCGAGTTGATCCGCCTCGCTGGCTGGGCCGGTGGCGCCGACGGCCTCGCGGACGTACCGGTTCGTCTCCTCCAACTGGGCCCTGACGTGCTCTTGTTCACGCCTGCCCATGTCCTTGCCCCGGGCAATGAGATAGACGAAGACGCCCAGGAACGGAAGGACGATCGTGAAGACCAGCCATCCCGTCTTGCCCCATCCACCCATGGAGTCGTCGCGGAAGATGTCGACGACGACACGGAAGAGCAGGAAGATCCACATGACCCAGAGGAAGATCCACATGACTGTCCAGAAGGCGCCCAGGACCGGGTAGTCGTAGGCCAGATTCACACTGCCCATTGCTTCTCCTGTTGGTGTCGTTGCGTTGAGGTCGCGGCGCGTGTCGGGGCGGAAGCCGCGGGCCCCTTGCGGAGGGGGCGGGGCTCGCGGCCCGGGCCGCGCCGGTCGTTACTGCTCCTCTTCGCCGGGAAGTTCCAGCCCGAAGGCGTCGCCGATGGCGCGGGCGGCGGACACGATGCGGGCGCTGCCCACCACGGGGGCGATCGCCACGAGCGTTCCCTGGATCTTCTCCAGCGGCACGCCGAGTTCCGCGGCTGTGCCGATGTTGAGGAGGTACGAGGGGGCAGAGGCATCCATGGCCACCAGAGCCGCGATACGTGCCAGCAGATACGTCTCCTGATCCAGCCCGGACCGCTCGAACGTGTCGAGCGTCATCTGGACGAGTGTCTCGAACACAGGCGCGTTCGCTTCGGCGAGGGCAGCGACGCCGGCCGCCCCTGTCTCCTTCTCAGCCATCTCAGGCTCCTTTCCTGGCGGTTGGTGTGACGTACGTCTTCAGGCGAGCCCCGGCGAGCGCCGGACGGCATCACCCGGGGCGGATGATCGGCTGATCGTCGGCGGTCGGGCGTTCTGCTGTGCCGGAGGCCGCGGCGAGGATTCCGAGAAGAGCCAGCACGAGGACGACAATGCCGAGGACGAGCGCCACGGCCCCGGGGGTGGGGTAGTTCCACAGCACCAGGGCGAGTACGCCGCCGGCGATGACGATGCCGGTGGTCCAACTGCCGTGCGCGCCCAGCCAGTGGCCGGCCGCGCCGGTACGCAGACCGTGGCGCGCCATGGCCCGGCCGGTGGCCCCGGTTCCGCCTGCCGCCCCTGATCTGATCCACCGGGCGCCGCGTCCGGGACCGTACAGATAGGCGGCCAACGCGGTGATCACCGCGATGACCAGGACCGTACGCGTGCTGCTCCTCAGGAAGCGGACGAAGGTGTCGTAGATGTCGGCTGCGGCGTCCCGCGGCAGAGCGGTCGTGGGGACGGAGTCCAGATAGACCTGGCGCATCACGGCAAGGCCGACGAGCAGCACGATCATCATGACCCCGACGCCGATGGCCGCGGTCAGCAGGGCGGCGCGATGCGCGGGGGCGCTCCACACGGCGAGCGCCGCCAGGATCAGGACCACGACGGGGAGCCAGGTGCCGATCACGTTCAGCAGACGCATGCCGTCCTGGGCCTCGTTCAGCTTGTCGGTGTGCAGCAGAGTGATCGTCTTGTCGACCTCGGGGATCTTCGAGGCTTGGGCGAAACCCGCGTCCACCAGTCGTTGCTTGACGTTGTCGATGACGGTGCCGAGGTTCAGGTCGATGGTGCCGTCGCCGGCCTGAACGGCGCTGCTGCCCTCGCCGGTGAGGACCTTCACCACGGCGGCGTGGGCCCGCCGGTTGGCGTCGTCCCACACTTCGGCGAACTGGTCGCTGGTCACCACCCTGTGCACGATGTCGTGGACGGCCGAGTTGAGCGCGTTCTTCAGCGGGCCGGTCAGCGCCTTGGCGCCCTCGACCACCTGAGGTGGCGCCCCGTCCCGCTGCAACGTCCGGGCGACGGCTGCGGTGAAGGCGGCGACATCGACGTTGTCGACGACGCGCTTGGTGAGCCGGTCGGTCAGGGTGTTCTGGACGGAGGGCTCCGTGGCGATCGGGGCGACGGTCTGGACGTACCGGTCGGTGTCGGAGACCTCGGAGTCCACCCAGGCCGCGACCACGGCCAGCGGCGCCAGGAGGAAGGCCAGCAGCAGTAGCAGGGAGGTGGCCGTATAGCGCAGGTGCCGGTGACGAACGGTCGCCGCCTTGCGCAGCCGTTCGTACTCGTCCCGTTCCGCGGCGTTCAAGGGAGGGCCGGCGGCCGGACGGTCAGGGCCTTCGGAAGCCGATGACGAACCATCAGAGGAATCCATGAGTCGCCCTTTGGCTTGCGGCTTTGGCTTGAAGAGCCACGTAGGGGCAAGGCGGCCTCAGGCTTCTTCCAGGGCCTCACCGAACTCGCGCAGCACCCGGCCGTGATGGCTGTGGGCGAGCTGGTGTCCGACCGCCAGGACCAGAGCCACCGGCCATTCGAGGATCTCCAGAGCGGCCAGTACGCCAACGCCGGCGAGAAAGGCGAGCTGCTCGGGAGGGGGCAGCTCAAGACGCGCACCGAACACGTCGAGAGTCACGGTGTGGTGCGCGACAGCGCGTTCAGCGGCCGCACTTGGCGTCTTCGCTTCCGCGCCCGAGGCACCACCCTGGAGGGGGCGGGCATCCCGTGGGGCGACAGTTGATGCGGTCATGGTTGCCATCCGTTCCATCGCCGACCACGAAGCCGTCGGCGATGCGTTTTGGCACGTTTTGCCATCTTGTCAACCGTACCGAGGGTCTGCGGATGTCGCATGGTCAAGCGGCGGGCCGAGCATGACGGCGATGTCGCCGGGCTGCGGTGAGGGTGCGGCACGGCCGTCGGCGGGCACCAGCTGACCGCCGGGACGTACCAGGAGCAGCAGGTCGTGCCGGTCCGGGAGCGTGCCGGCCGTGGTGTCGACGCGTTGCGTCACGATGCGCGCCCCCTGTGCGTACCGGTGGGCCACGCCGAGGCGGGTGAGTCCCGGGGCGAGCAGGGTCTCGTCACCGCCGTAGGGAGCGACGACGCCGTGATCGTCGCTGCGTGGTCCGAGTCGGTGGACCGGGACTCCGCCGCCGCGGCTCAGCACCGTGGACGCCAGGGCGTTGAAGTCGTCCTCGTCCGTGAGGAGCAGTACGGCGGTGATGCCCTCGAGCCGGGCCCTGCGTCCCGTGGCCGCCGCCAGCAGCTCCCCGGGCGCCAGTTCCAGGCCCGCTTCCCTGATACGCCCGCGCTGTTCCTCGGAGCCCGCCCACATCAGCACGTCCAGCCCGGCCGATCGCAGAGCGCGCCCGAGATCGATCGCCCACGGGTCGCCGCCGACCAGGAGAGGGCGGGCACGGGCGGGGCGGGAAGCACCCAGGCGGCGGGCGACGGGGACCGCTGTCAGGCCGTAGAGCGTCACGGTCGCGGCGATCGTCAGAAAGGTGGCCGGGAGAATCTTGGAAGCCCCGCCGACGCCCGCGGTGACCAGGCCGGAGGAGAAGGTCGAGGCGTTGGCCGCGGCCACGATGCCGCGCGGGGCCATCCACGCGACGAAGCCTCGCTCGCCCCGGGGCAGGCCCGACCCGAGCGTGGCCAGCCACGCGGCGAGAGGGCGCGTGAACAGGACGAGGACCGCGACGATGCCGAGGGTCGGAAGGACCACATGGCGCAGGGAGGCCGGGGTGACCGTGGAGGAGATGGACACGAACAGCAACCCGATGACCAACTGGACCAGTGTCTCGAAGAAGGGACGGTGCTCGGGCATGTCGATGCGGGGCAGGTAGACCACCGCGAGGCCCATGACGATGGCGGCGATGAGCCCGGTGTCGTCGCGGACCATGTCACAGGCCGCGGCCACCGCGATCACCGTGGCCAGCTGTCCGGAGGTGGCGAGCACCTCGCCGGGCCGGAGCCGGACCAGCAGCAGCCACAGCAATGCCGTCCCCACCGCGGCTCCGGCCAGACCGACCCCGACGCTGACCGCGAACTGCACCGCCTGACTGCCGAAGTGCCTGTCGTCGCTGTCGTCCAGGACGGCGGCGAAAACGAGGGCTCCCAGAATGGCCCCCACCGGGTCGACCAGGGAGCCCTCCCAGGCGAGGATCCGCTGGAGCCGGTCTGCCGGTCGGACGAAGGCGAGCAGCGGTCCGACGACCGTCGGCCCCGAGACCACGAGGATCGCACCGAGCAGCACCGCAGCGTCCGCGGACATGTCCAGCAAAGGCACGGCGAGCAGCGCGACGGTCGCCCAGGACAGGGCCACGCCGGCCCCGATCAGCCTGACCACGGTGCGGCGCGTGTGCCCACGGAGCTTACGCGGGTCGAGACCGAGCCCGGCGTCGTACAGGATCACCGCCACGGACAGCGACACCAGAGGCTCGAAGGCCGCACCCAGCAACCGGTCGGGGTGGATGTCGTCGGTCAGAGCCCCCGCGACGAAGCCCACCGGGAGCAGGATGATCAGCGCCGGAACGCGCGCACGGGTGGCGACCACTTGGGAACCGACCGCGAGTACGAAGATCAGGCCCACGCCGAAAAGGATCTCGTCGGTCGTCACCGCTCGCCCTCCTCACCCCCTCCCGCCATTCCCGTCGACCACAGTTCGCCTCCCATGGTCACTCGGCGGGAAGCCCCCGGCCTCTCGGGTGGCATGTGGGGCAGCCGACGGAGCCGACCGACATGCGGATCCCCCGGTCGAGTGGTCCACTGGATAAGGGAGTTGCTATTGGCCTGAGGAGTTGCCGTGAGCAACGAAAGCGACGCATTCGACGACGTGGGCCCCATCGATTACCTGGTGGTCGAGTACCCGGGCAGCCGCCCCACCGGCGAAGCCCTTCCGTACCTCGTCGACCTGGTCGACCGGGGCCTGATCCGCATCCTCGACCTCTTCTTCGTCCGCAAGGACCCCGACGGTTCCGTCGCAGCAGTCGAACTGGCCAATCTCGTCCAGGACGAGAACCCGGACCTCGCGGTGTTCGAAGGCGCCACCTCGGGCCTGCTCGGTCAGGACGACGTCGAAGAGGCCGGAGAGGTGATCGGCCCCGGCAGTACGGCCGCCATCGTGATGTACGAGAACCTCTGGGCCGCACCCCTCGCCGGTGCCCTGCGGCGCAGCGGCGCCCGGCTGGTGGCCGCCGGAAGGATCCCGGGACCGGACTTCATCGCGGCGCTCGACTCGGTGGAGGCCGCGGCGTCCGGCACCCGGCCCTGAACAGCACGCAGAGCACAGGAGGTGCCGACCATGCCCCGTCTCCTTCGCGGTGTTGCCCGAACCGCTGCCATCGCCGGCACGGCGACGGCAGTGTCGAACCGCGTGTCCCGGCGCCAGGCGGGCCGGTGGGCCCAGCAGGACGTACAACAGGCCGCACCCGCGCAGCCTCCGTCCGCATCGCCGTCCGCATCAACGGAAGACAAGATCGCCCTGCTGAAGGAGCTGGGCGATCTGAAAGCACAGGGCGTGCTGACGGAAGCGGAGTTCGAGGACCAGAAGCGTCAGATCCTCACCGGGTGACCACCAGCTGTGGACGGCCTGAACATTCTCCCTCTTGCCGTCACCATGATGGTCGGACCCCAGATCATGTCGGCCGTCATCTTCGTGACGGCGCCGAAAGCGGTCCGGGTTTCCCTGGGATTCCTGGCCGGCGTGGCGGTCGCCACCACGGCGGGTGTGGCCATCATGGTGGGCATCGCAGCCGCCCTCGGCAATGCCGTCGACTTCGGCGACTCGTCCGACAACGGTTCCGTCGGCCGGATCATCCAGTACGTACTCGTCGCTCTCCTGGCCGCCGCCGCGCTCAAGAACTGGATCAGACGCGAAAGCATCGAGCCGCCCAAGTGGCTCGGCACCCTGATGACCGCGAACCCGGGCAAGGCGTTCAAGATCGGCCTGCTGGTCATCCTCCTGATGCCGTCCGACATCGTGATCATGACGACCGTCGGTGTCCATCTGGAGCAGGGCGGCGACTCCTTCGCCGCGGCACTGCCGTTCATCGCCCTGACGGTCCTTGTCGCAGCACTTCCGCTACTGGTGCGCCTGCTGTTCGGCGATCATGCCGACGCCACCATGCCGAAGATCCGCGACTGGATGAACACGCACAGCTGGCTGGTGAACATCATCGCGTGCGCGATCTTCATCGTCCTGATCCTCGCCTGACCCGCAAGTGACCCACGCGCAAGTGACAAGGAGAACGTCATGGCTCAGACGACATACCAACGCCCACCGCGAACCGCAGCATTCGCCGGCGGCCTGGTGGCATTCGGCGCGGTCATGCTGCTCATCGGAGGCGTTCTCGACATTTTCCGCGGCATCATGGCCATCGCCGAGGACGACATCATCATCAACACGCCGAACTACGTGTTCGAGTTCGACACCACCGGCTGGGGATGGATCCACCTGATCCTCGGCGCCCTGGCCGTTGCGGTCGGCCTCAGCCTCTTCCAAGCCCGCACCTGGGCCCGCGTCGTCGGGGTCGTGCTGGCAGGACTGCTCCTCATCACCAGCTTCCTGACCCTGCCGTACTACCCGGTCTGGTCAGTCGTCCTGATCGCGATGTACGGCTTCATCATCTGGGCACTGTGCGTCGTCCAGCCGCGGGACATGTGAATAAGCGATACGCCCGCCGTAGTCAGACGTTGAGCTCAGGCTCTCGTACGGCTGACACGAACGACGACCAGGCTGAGCGGTTGATCAACAGGACCGGTCCGTCAGGGGTTTTGCTGTCGCGGACGGGGACGACGGCGGGGAAATCGGGGGCTACCTCGATGCAGTCGCCGCCGTTTGTGCCGCTGTAGCTGCTCTTGATCCAGGTCGCCATTTCCAGGCAGTTGCCGCCGTCGTTGCCGCTGTAGCTGCTCCTGATCCAGGTCGCCGTGCTGAGGTCGATCCTGTCCATCGCGCCCGTACCTTTCCATCGTCTCGCCGATCCAAGCGGCAGACTTCGGGGCAGACAGAGCGTCGGCCCTCAGGACATCATAGGTTCGGTTATGGAGCGCGTAGATGTCCGGATCATTGTTGAAATGACCACGGCTCAGCGATTCCGAGTAGACCCAGCGCTCTCCTCCGGGGAGCGTGATCAGCGACATGGATGTCGTGGGGCGTACGACCCCGATGCAGGCGGCCGGGACGACCTGAATGCGGATGTTGGAGCGCTGCCCGACCTTCAGCAAGTGGGCGCACTGGTCGCGCATCACGGCCGGGCTCCCGATCACCTGACGTAGGCAACTCTCGTCCAGGACGGCGACGTACAGCGGCCCGTCGTCGGCGAGGAAGCGCTGCTGTCGGCTCAGGCGCGCCCGAACTCGCTCTTCCACCTCGTCGCCACTCGCGGTCTGGGAGAGCAGCGCCCGCGCGTAGTCCTCTGTCTGCAACAGGCCCGGGATGACCTGCTCCTGATACTCGTGCAGTTCTGCGGCCACCGCATCCATCTCGGCCCTCCGCCGAAACCAATCCGGATGCTCCACTTGCGGATACCAGTCAATCCGCCCCCACAACCGCAGCAACACCCCACCCGTATCCAGCACTTCGTCGCACTTCTTGGCGAACGTGTCCTGCGGGACCCTCGTCCCCGCCTCCACCCGCGCCACATGCGAGCGATCGCACGGGATCTCCTTGGCCAGCCCCTCCTGCGTCAGCCCTGCCGCCTCGCGGAAGTGCTTGAGCAGCTCCCCGAAAACGGCCCCGGTGGTGGCGGCCGAACCCCCCTCGGCATTACGTCGGCTCACAACATCCCTCCGTGACAGTGGCCCAGTGGCACGCGTCCGGCGTTGAAACGCCACGCTCCGCTGCGCAACGCTGGCTTCACCCAGAGTAACGAGTCATGCGCCCCTGGCAGGTGCGAATGGCAAAGAACGTACGGAGTGGAAATGGCGGACGAAGCAGGGCAGTTGGAGCCGGGGGCGCTCGTCTACGACCCGCGGACGCGCAAGGTGGGGGAGTACCGCGACAAGGCGGGCCCGTACGCGATGCTGCGCCCGGTCGGCGGCGGCCGTGAGTGGGAGGCCGACCCGGCCCTGCTCCGCCCGGTGACGCAGGAGGAACGGATCGACGCCACGCTGAGGGCGGCCAACCACCGTACGAAGCGGAGGGTGTGATGTTGCATCAGCCCGTTCAGCCAGACGACCTCGGCCGCCCACCCGTCCCGGTCCCCGGCTGCGGGCCTTGCACCGAACTCGCCATACGGCGCGACGACGCCCGCGCCCGCTGCAACCGCAGCGCGGAAACCGACGCCAACGTCCTCCTGCGTCACCACCTGCGCCGCGACCACGTCTCCCGCACCGCTTACACGATCGTGCAGGACCCCTCGACAAAGCCGCAGTACGAGTCCCACTGCGCCTCGGGAACCGACACCGCCTGCGGCGCTTCTTCGGGCCCACACCACGACCGCGCCCAGATCGAGGACTGGCAACACACCCACACCCAACAGACCCAACACACCCGCTACCGCCGTACGTTCGCCGACTACGCGGTCATGGAGCCCTTTTGAACCGGGGTACGAGTTGAGACGATACGCTTCGTCTTGCTACAGTGCACGCATGGCTTTCTTCTACTTTCTCTGAGTCCGGGCACGGCCGACGCCGCCGTTTCTGCTGCCCGTAGACATTTCGCATCCCCAGGGAAAGTCACATGCGCGAACGCGCCCATACCGTTGTGCCCGCCGCCGTGGCACAGCTGTCCGTCAAGAACGTCACCAAGTCCTACGGCACCCGGACCGTCCTCGACCAGGTCACCTTAACCGTCCGCCCAGGCGAGAAGACCGCCGTCATCGGCGAGAACGGCTCCGGCAAGTCCACCCTGCTGCGGCTGCTGGCCGCGGCCGAGATGCCGGACGCCGGGGAGATCACCGTCGGCTTCCCCGGCGGCACCGGCCATCTCACCCAGACCCTGGACCTCGACCCGGTCTGCACGGTGCGGGACGCCGTCGACCTCGCCCTCGCCGAACTGCGCGACATGGAGCGCCGGCTGCGCACGGCGGAGGAGCGCCTCGGCGAGGCGTCGGAGGACGAACTCGCCGCGTACGGCGAGCTGTTGATCGCGTACGAGGATCTCGGCGGATACGAGGCGGACGCCCGCGTGGATGCCGCCATGCACGGGCTCGGGCTCGCCGGGATCACCCGCGACCGCGTGCTGGGCTCACTGTCCGGCGGCGAGCAGTCGCGGCTCGCGCTCGCCTGTGTGCTGGCCGCCGCCCCCGAGCTGCTGCTCCTCGACGAGCCGACGAACCACCTGGACGCGGCGGCTGTGCGCTGGCTCGAGGAGCACCTGCGCGCGCACCGCGGCACCGTCGTCGCGGTCACCCACGACCGCGGCTTCCTGGAGCGCATCGCCACCACGATCCTGGAGGTCGACCGGGATGCGCGTACGGTGCACCGGTACGGCGACGGCTGGGCCGGCTACCGCGCCGCGAAGGCCGCCGCCCGGCGCCGCGCGGAGCAGGAATACGCGGACTGGCTCCAGGAGGTGGCCCGTACCGAGGAGCTGGTCGAAGCCGCCGGGAGGCGGCTGGCCACCACCGGCAGGGACCCGCGGCAGGGCTTCGGCAAGCACCGCCGCTCGCACGAGGCGAAGCTCGGCGGGCAGGTGCGGGCGGCCCGGGAGCGGCTGGCCCACCTGCGGCGCAACCCGGTGGCGCCGCCGCCGGAACCGCTGCGGTTCACGGCGGCGCTGACGGCGGCGGACGGAGAGCATCCCGTCGACCGTCCGCTCGTCGAGCTCGACGGCGTGGCGGTCGGTGAACGGCTGCGTCTGGACGGACTGCTGACGATCACGCCCGGGCAGCGGCTGCTGGTCACGGGCGAGAACGGGGCGGGCAAGACGACGCTGCTGCGCGTCCTGGCGGGCGACCTGGAGCCGGAGACGGGTGCGGTACGCCGCTCCGCCCGGATCGGGTACCTGGAGCAGGAGTTGCCCGCGCGCTCCACGCGGCTCCCGCTGCTCGCCGCCTTCGCGGCCGGACGGCCCGGGCTGCCGGAGGAGTACGCCGAGCAGCTGCTGGCACTGGGCCTGTTCCGCGAGGAGGACCTGCACGTCCCGGTCGCGGCGCTGTCCGCGGGGCAGCAGCGGCGGCTGCAGATCGCGAGCCTGATGACCCGGCCCGCGGACCTTCTTGTACTCGACGAGCCGACGAACCACGTCGCGCTCGACCTGGTCGAGGACCTGGAGGCGGCGCTCGCGGCGTACCCGGGGGCGGTGGTCGTGGTCTCGCACGACCGCGGCTTCCGCGAGCGCTTCCCAGGGGAGCGGCTGGAGTTGCGCGGCGGCCGCAGATGCTGACCCTGGCCGGGAAACCGGCTGCCCGCCTCGACCTGCCCGACTGTCAGAAATTCACCCGCAACGATGGGAACGACTGAGCCATGACCGATTTCGTGACACCACAACACGTCGCCCACCGCACCTCCGCCGCAGTCGACGCGGCTGTCGGAGCAGGGCGCGCTCTCGGACTCACCGTGGCTGATGCCACGGTGCTCCATGACGTTTTCTCCGTCGTTGTCCACCTTGCGCCCTCACCGGTCGTGGCCCGGATTCCCACCGTCCTGCCGCACTGCGAAGGCCTCGATTCCCTTGCGCGCCGCCAGCGGGCGGAACTGGACGTGGCACGTTGGCTCGCCGACCAGGGAACCCCCGTGATCCCTCCCAGCCCTCTCGTGCCACGGGAACCCGTTCAGCGCGACGGGTTCTCGATGACGTTCTGGCAGTTCGTCGAGGAGGACCGGGACAAAGAACCCGACTACGTGGCGAACTCCGAAAGCGTTGCCGACCTGCACGCTGCGATGCGCGCATACCCGGGCCGTCTGTCGTTTCTGTCCGCAGCCGACCCGCAGTTCATTGCGGAAAGCCTTGCTCTGCTCGAAAAGCTCCCCGGCCTCGTCGGTGCGAGCGAGCTGGACCGCGCACGCCGCGAGTGGCAGATCCTGGAACCTTTCGTGCGCTCACGCACGGCGTTCGAAGAAGCGTTCCCGGGGATCGATCTCCAGCCCATCCACGGCGACTCCCCGCCCGCGAACATCTTCTCCGGGGTGGACGGGGACCTCTACTCCGACTTCGAGCTGGTGACGTTGGGCCCCGTCGAGTGGGACCTGGCCGCTCTCGGGTCCGTCCACGAATCCGCCTACAACCGCGGCGCGCAGCGCAACGGCACGAGACTGTTGAACGAGGATGTCCTGAGCTTCGTGAACGCCGTGGGGATGCTGCGGGCCATCGCCACCCTCACACTCGCGCCGCAACTGCCCGAGCTGGTGGAGTACATCAAGCCGGCCGTCGACCAATGGCAGACGATGCCGTTCGCCGGCGGCATGGCCGACTGACACCGACAAGTACACAGCGCCGTGGCCCCATGGGCTGGTTCGTCTGCGGCGAGAGTGCTGTGCGACCCTCCTACGTCATCTCTCTGAAAGGGCCGCTCCCCACACCGGCGGACCATCGCGCGGGTCGCCGTACCGCATTCGACCTCGGGACGGGGTCGCTTTGGCGTCTCGCCAACAAATGATTCAACAACGCCACCGCGACTGCACGATTGGGGTGCCAGCCCCACCGAGTTGGTGGTGCTGGGACGACTGCCCGTGCCCTTTCTGCCGCCTAGGTTTGCTGTCCACTGGCCACCTGGAGCGAGGGGGAATCTCGGTGAACGAGTTCAGTAGAAGGAACGTCCTGCGGGGCGGCCTGGCCGCGACGGCGGCGGGGGCCGTCGTCGCAGGGACAGGTGCGAGCGCCAGGGCGGTGTCCGCGCCCACGGCTGCCGACGCGGCACCGTGTCTTCCGCCGCCCGGCCCGTCCAGGGTCGGGCGAGGTGATCCGCGCTATCGGTCCCTGGCCTCCCGGGGCTACAACCGGCGTTTCGAGGGAGAGCCCGAGCACGTGTGGGTAGTGGGCGCGACCGAGCATGTCGTACGGGCGGTGCAGGAGGCGGTGGACAGCGGCCGACGGGTCACGGTCCGCAGCGGTGGTCATGGCTTCGAGGACTTCGTCGCCGATCCGGCGGTGGAGGTCGTCATCGACACCTCCGCCATGACGGCCGTCTCCTACGATCCCGGTCGCCGTGCCTTCGCCGTGGAGGCCGGAGCGCTGCTGGGCGAGGTGTACCGGAAGCTGTATCTGGGGTGGGGGGTGACCATCCCCGCCGGCTGGTGTCCCACGGTGGGCGCCGGCGGGCACGTCCTGGGTGGCGGCTTCGGCCCGCTGTCCCGGCTGCTGGGCCTGGCCGTCGACCACCTGTACGGCGTCGAAGTGGTGGTCGTGGACCGCGAGGGCAGGGCGCGCAGCGTGGTGGCCACCCGAGAGCGATCGGATGCGAACCGGGATCTGTGGTGGGCGCACACCGGCGGCGGAGGCGGCAGCTTCGGGATCGTCACGCGCTACTGGTTCAGGTCACCTGGCGCGCGCGGTGACGACCCTTCCGGGCTGCTGCCCTCGCCGCCCGCCGGAGTGCTGAGCTTCTCGGTCGACTGGGATTGGCAGAAGCTCGACAAGGCGTCCTTCGCACGGCTTGTGCGCAACCACGGTGAGTGGGTCGAACGGCACAGCGCCCCGGACTCGCCGTATCTCGGGCTCTACAGCGAACTCCAGCTCAACCGCCGCCCGTTGGGCACGATCGGCCTGATCGGCCAGGTGGCCGCGGATTCCGGAGCCCAGCGGCTGCTGGACGACCACTTGACCGCGATCAACCAGGGCGTTCCGGCCCAGCCGGTGCGCACAGTGAGGAACCAGGCCTGGCTGGCCGCGGCCCTGGCCGGCTCGCCGGGTGATCCGGGTCCCGTCTACCGGTTGAAGGTCAAGTCGGGGTATCTGCGGCGACGCCTGACGGACCGGCAGATCGAGGTCCTGCACCACCACCTCACCCGGTCCGACTACGACCACCCGGGCGGGAGCCTGAGCCTCTACACCTTCGGCGGCAAGGTCAACACGGTGGCCCCGGACGCGACTGCGACACCGCACCGCGACACGATCATGAAGATGTTCTACGTCAACGGCTGGGAGGACCCTCGGGACGACGCCCGGCACATCACCTGGCTACGGGAGCTCTACCGGGACCTGTACGCCGACACCGGCGGCGTCCCCGCGGCCGCCGACGGCGCGTTCATCAACTACCCGGACAACGACCTCGCCGACCCCGCCTGGAACACCGGCGCCCCCTGGCACACGCTCTACTACAGGGACAACTACCCCCGGCTCCAGCGGATCAAGGCGATGTGGGACCCCCGCGACATCTTCCACCACGCACTCTCGATACGCCCGGCATGAGCCGGCGATGAAGCGGAGAATCCCTGGACAGTGATCAGCCGACGCTGATCGAGTCGAGCTTCTCCCGCAGGTACGTGTGCGAGTCCACGGGCTCGTACGCCACCCGCCCCACCGGCGCCGGCACCGACTCCACGGGCGTCCCCGGCGTGCACTCGCCGAAGTAGACGAGGGACATCAGCTCCTCGGCGGGTGCGTCGGCGGGCGGCGGGAGCACCCGGTGCCGGCCCGAGCGCCACCTGTCTCCCGTCCAACGGGCCATCAGGTCACCGATGTTGATGGTGAACGCCTCGGGGTCGTACGGCGCGTCCTCCCAGCCGCCGTCGTCCGTGAAGACCTGGAGGCCGCCCTTGCCCGCCTGCCGGTCGAGGATCGTGACCGTGCCGAAGTCGGTGTGCGGGCCGATACGGAACTGGTCCGGCTCGGGCTCGCCCATCACATCCCGGCCCGGATACCAGTTGATGTTGAAGCCGTAGGTGGGGTGGCTCATGTGCCGGGTGAAGAAGTCCGGTTCGAGGCCGAGGGCTTCGCCGAGGAGGGCGAGGAGGTGGTTCTCCAGCTCGGCCATCCGGGCCAGGTACTCCTCGCAGAGCGGCTGCAGCTCGGGAGCCTCCTCGGGCCAGACGTTCGGCGCGTACCACTCCGCATTGGTCTCCGGGTCCTCGAAGGGCTCGTGCGTCGCGAACGTCAGCGACTCCTTCAGGTCCGGCGGGGTCTCGGTCCCCTCCGAGTAGCCGTTGGCCTCCGCGCCAGGGCCGAGCCAGCCACGCCCGCCGACCTGGGCGGCGTACCGCTGCTTGACCTCGGCGGGCAGCCGGAAGAAGGCGCGGGCGGAGTCCCGGATGGCCGTCCGCAGCGCCGGGTCCACGCCGTGGCCCGTCACGAGCAGGAACCCGGCCGTCTGCAGGGCCTCGTCGACCGTACGGGCGATCTCCTTGCGGGCCTCGGGGTCGCCGGAGAGCCAGGGGCGGAGGTCGATCGTGGGGATACGGGCGTCACTCACCAATGTCCTCATTCCACAGGGCCGGGTTGTTCTTGATGAAGTCGCGCATCAGGTCGGTGCACTCGGGGTCGTCCAACAGGACGATCTCCACGCCGTGTTCGGCCAGCCAGTCATGGCCGCCGTGGAAGGTGGCCGCCTCGCCGATCACCACCCGCGAGATGCCGAACTGCCGCACCAGGCCGGAGCAGTACCAGCACGGCGAGAGGGTCGTCACCATCGTCGTACCGCGGTACGTCCGCTGCCGCCCGGCAGCGCGAAAGGCGGCGGTCTCCGCATGCATGGAGGGGTCGTCGTCCTGGACGCGGCGGTTGTGGCCGCGCCCGAGGAGCGTGCCGTCGGCGCCGTAGAGCGCGGCCCCGATGGGGATACCGCCCTCGGCGAGCCCCGCCCGCGCCTCCTCGACGGCGGTGGCGAGCCACGCGCGTGCCTGTGCCTGATCCAAGCGCTCCATGACTCCACTCTCCTACGGGTCTCCTACGGGGAAATCTCCTGCGGGAAAAATCAGTTGCCGAGGGGTACTTGGGGTGACGTAGCTTGATCGGCATGTGCGCAGCCGCAGCTATGACCAGGATCCGCCGCTTCTAGCGGCGGCACTCTCACACGCAGCGCGTAACGATCGCGCGTATCGAGAGCATCCGCCGCTCCGGAGACCTTCCGCCGGGCGGTCCCTGCCGTGCTGCCCGGCTTCCCTTCGAAGCCGCGGAGATCCTGTGCGCACCCAGCATCCTCGTCCTGGCCGTCACGAACTCGGCCAGAACTTCCTCATCGACCAGAGCGTCATCGACACCATCGTCGACCTTGTGACCCGTACCGACGGCCCGATCATCGAGATCGGCGCGGGCGACGGCGCGCTCACCCTGCCCCTGCAACGCCTCGCCCGGCCCCTGACCGGTATCGAGCTCGACGACCGTCGCGCGGCCCGGCTCGATCGCCGTACGCGCCCGTCGACCGCGATCGTCCAGGCGGACTTCCTGCGCTATACGGTCCCCACCACACCCCATGTCCTGGTGGGCAACCTGCCCTTCCACCAGACGACCGCGATGCTCCGGCGCATCCTGCACGCCCCCGGCTGGACCGAGGCCGTCCTGCTCGTGCAGTGGGAGGTCGCGCGGCGGCGGGCCGGTGTGGGCGGGGCGACGATGATGACGGCGCAGTGGTGGCCGTGGTTCGAGTTCCGGCTCGTACGACGCGTTCCGGCCGCGGCGTTCCGGCCGCGTCCCGGAGTCGACGGCGGGCTGATGACGGTGTCCCGCCGGGAACGCCCTCTCGTCGACCGCCGAGACCAGCGTCGCTACCAGGACTTCGTACAGCGGGTGTTCACCGGCAAGGGACGCGGCCTGCCACAGATGCTCGCCACCGCCGCACCCGAGCTGCCACGCCAACGGATCCGCCACTGGACGCGACAGCACCGGATCGCGCCGAACGCCCTGCCGAAGAGCCTGACGGCGGAGCAGTGGGCGGAGCTGTTCCGGCTGCGGCAGGAGCGTTAGCTCTCGCCACCCTCGTCCCGCTCGCGCTTCTCGCCCTTCGGGGAGTCCTCGGGGGAGTCCTTCGGCGCGTCCTTGGAGGAGTCGGAGGAGTCGGAGGTATCGGAGGAGCCCTTCGGGAACTCCTCGTCCTTCAAGGACTTCAGGAACTCGGGGTTGTCGTCCGGCGCCACCCAGCCGTCGCGGCGGCGTCCGCCGGCGGGGCGCGGTGCCGTGCGCTCCTTGCCCACGAGCAGCCAGGAGATGGAGCCCACCAGCGGGAAGAGCAGTACGAGCATGGCCCAGAGCGGCTTCGGGATGTACCGGATCTGCTTCTCATCGGTGCTGATGCAGTCGATGAACGCGTAGATGCTGAGCCCCAGCGGTACCAGCACCATCAGCACCCTGAGCATGAGCACTCCCCTTGCGTTGCGATCGGGGCCACTGGACCAGGCCCCGTTACGGGGCCAGGGTAGCCCGTAGCCGATACTGGGACGCATGGCTTACGACGATCTTCGCTCCCTGCTCAGGGCACTGGAACGCGAGGGCGACCTCAAGCGTGTCAAGGCCGAGGTCGACCCGTATCTGGAAGTGGGGGAGATCGTCGACCGGGTACAGAAGTCGGGCGGCCCGGCGCTGCTCTTCGAGAACGTACGCGGGTCGGCCATGCCGCTCGCCATGAACGTCTTCGGGACCGACCGGCGGCTCCTCAAGGCGCTCGGCCTGAAGTCGTACGGCGAGATCAGCGAGAAGATCGGCGGGCTGCTCAAGCCCGAGCTGCCGCACGGGTTCGTCGGTGTGCGCGAGGCCTTCGGGAAGCTCGGCGCCATGACGCACGTACCGCCGAAGAAGGTCAAGGACGCCCCCGTGCAGGAGGTCGTACTGCGCGGCGACGACGTCGATCTGGAGCAGCTCCCGGCCCTCTTCACCTGGCCGAAGGACGGCGGGTCCTTCTTCAACCTCGGCCTCACCCACACCAAGGACCCGGAGAGCGGCATCCGCAACCTCGGGCTCTATCGCCTCCAGCGCCACGACAAGCGCACCATCGGCATGCACTGGCAGATCCACAAGGACAGCCGCAACCACTATCAAGTGGCCGCGCGGCGAGGCGAGAAGCTCCCGATCGCGATCGCGTTCGGGTGCCCGCCCGCCGTCACCTACGCCTCCACCGCTCCCCTCCCCGGCGACATCGACGAGTACCTCTTCGCCGGGTTCATCCAGGGCAAGCGGATCGAGATGGTCGACTGCAAGACGGTGCCGCTCCAGGTGCCGGCTCAGGCAGAGGTCGTACTGGAGGGATGGCTGGAGCCGGGCGAGATGCTCCCGGAGGGGCCCTTCGGCGACCACACCGGTTTCTACACGCCGCAGGAACCCTTCCCCGCCCTGACCATCGACTGCGTCACGATGCGCAAGCGGCCGCTGCTCCAGTCGATCGTGGTCGGCCGGCCGCCGACGGAGGACGGACCGCTGGGGCGGGCTACGGAGCGGTTCTTCCTGCCGCTCCTCAAGATCATCGTTCCCGACATCGTGGACTACCACCTCCCTGAGGCGGGCGGTTTCCACAACTGCGCGATCATCGCGATCGACAAGAAGTATCCGAAGCACGCCCAGAAGGTGATGCACGCGATCTGGGGCGCGCACATGATGTCCCTGACCAAGCTGATCGTGATCGTCGACTCGGACTGTGACGTCCACGATCTGCACGAGGTCGCGTGGCGCGCGCTGGGCAACACGGACTACGCCCGCGATCTCACGGTCGTCGAAGGCCCGGTCGACCACCTCGATCACGCCTCCTACCAGCAGTTCTGGGGCGGCAAGGCGGGTATCGACGCGACGAAGAAGTGGCCCGAGGAGGGCTATACGCGGGACGGCGGCTGGCCGGACATGGTGCTGTCCGACCCGGAGACGGCGGCGACGGTCGACCGCCGCTGGAAGGAGTACGGACTCTCGTGAGCAGTGCTTCCGCGGCGATCCCGCAACCCGGCCGTACGAAGGCCTTCCTTCGCCTCGTCATGATCGAGCACTCCGTCTTCGCGCTGCCCTTCGCGTACATCGCGGCGCTGACGGCGATGTTCCAGCTAGACCGGAACATTCACTGGGGCCGGCTGCTCCTCGTCACCGTCGCGATGGTCGGGCTGCGGACGTTCGCCATGGCCGCGAACCGGATCATCGACCGCGAGATCGACGCCCGCAACCCCCGTACCGCGCAACGGGAGTTGGTCACCGGCGCGATGACGGTGAGGCACGCGTGGACGGGCGCGCTGGTCGCCCTGGTCTTCTTCCTCGGCGCCGCGGCCCTGCTCAACCCGCTCTGCCTCGCGCTGGCCCCCATCGCCGTGATCCCGATGGTGGTCTACCCCTACGGCAAGCGGTTCACGAACTTCCCACAGGCCATCCTCGGTCTCGCCCAGGCCATGGGCCCGGTCGGCGGCTGGCTGGCGATCACCGGCGAGTGGTCCTGGGACGCGGTGATCCTCGGCCTCGCGGTGGGAATCTGGATCGGCGGCTTCGACCTGATCTACGCCTGCCAGGACGTCGAGACGGACCGCGAGATCGGCGTCATGTCGGTCCCGGCCCGCTTCGGCATCCCGGCCGCGGTCTGGGGAGCCAGGGGGTGCCACGCACTCACCACGGCCCTCTTCGTCTGGTACGCCCTGGCCACGGAGGCGGGTGCCTTCCTCTGGCTGGGCCTGGTGGTCGTCGCGGCCGCGTTCGTGTACGAGCACACGATCGTCAAGCCGCACGACTTGTCCCGCCTCAACCGGGCGTTCTTCCAGGTCAACGGCTTCATCGGCATCGCCCTGTTCGTGTGCGCGCTGCTGGACCTGCTGGTGCGGGGCCTCACGCCGTAGAGGGCCGTGGCGGGGGTGCACCACTATGCGTCGAACTGATTGGCGACCCGGAAGCACATCTGAACGAGCGCCGTCGCCAGGTCCGCACGCCTGCTCGTCGAGGCCGAGCCCGGCGGCCCGGTCCACGGCGGTCACCAGCGACGTGTGTTCGGACGCGAGCCAGGCCCTCGGCCGGTCGAGCAGCATCGCCGCGAGCGTGGGATCGGCCGCGTCGCCCGCGGCCCGGGGCTTGAGGTGAACGGTGCCGCCGGCCTCGATGGCACCGGCCCGGCAGACCAGCGTCAGCCAGGAGTGCAGCAGCCGTGACACCGCCGCGCGGCGCTGCTCGGGGGTCACTTCCCGCTCGGCCCGCTCCCGCGCGTACAGCCGTACCAGGTCGTGGAACCGGTATCTGGTCTGCCCGGCCTCGTCCACGCCGAGCGGTTCCAGCAGCCGCGCCTCCGCCAGTCGTTCGACCAGGTGCTGAGCGGACGGCAGGTCCACGGCCAGCAGCGGTCCGGCGACCCAGGCCGCGAAGTCGGGCAGGTCCAGCATGCCCAGTCGGTGGAAGGCGCGGCGTTCCCGCTCCGGCAGGGCCCGGTAACCGACCTCGATGCTGGCGCGGACGTCCAAGTCCCCGCAGGCCAGCTCGTCCAGCCGGTGGCTCTCGTCGCGGAGCCGGTCGGCGAGTGTCCGCAGCCGCCACCGGTCGCTGGTGCGGAGCCGGGACCCCACGACCTGTACGGCGAGCGGCAGGCCACCGGACAACCGGGCGATCTCGGCGGCGGCGGTGGCCTCGGCGGTGAGCCGGTCGTGGCCCACCAGTCGGCCGAGAAGCCGGAGCGTCTGCTCCCGGTCGAGCACCTCCAGACCGACACGGGCTGTCACCTCGAGGCCGGGCAGGGTCCGGCGGCTGCTGACCAGCACCGCGCTGGCACCGGCGCCCGGGAAGAGCGGCCGAACCTGGTGCTCTCCGGCGGCGTCGTCCAGTACGACGAGGACGCGTCGGCCGGCCAGGAGACTGCGATACGCGGCGGCGCGTTCGGCCGTCGACGCGGGGAGGCGGGCGGGCCGTACGCCCAGTGCGCGGAGGAATCCGCCGAGGATCCTGTCCGGCGGCACCGCCTGTGCGGGGTCCGCGCCGCACAGCTCGGCGTACAACTGTCCGTCCGGGAAGGCCGCCGCCAGCCGGTTGGCCACCTCCAAGGTGAGCGCGGACTTGCCGACGCCCGCCATGCCGTGGACGACGCAGAGGCGTGGGCCGGTGTCGGTGTCGGTGTCGAGCAGGGCGGATACGAGGTGGTCGGCCTCGGCGTCGCGGCCGGTCAGCCGGCGAGGAGGGGCGGGGAGCTGCGCGGGCGGTGGCAGGCCGGGTCTCCTGCCCGGTCGTCCGCGTCGTACTGGTGGGACGGCGCGGGTGGGAGTCGGTACCGGGGCGGAAGGAGCGGTGCTCCTCCTGGTCTCCTTCTGGTGTTCCTCCTGGTGCTCAGCAGGGGTGGTGGCCGGGGTACGGGTGCGGTTCCCGATGCCCGGGACACCGTCTGCCGGGCGGGCGGTGTCCCGGGCATCACCGGTCAGCAGCCGCGCGTGCAGGTCCCGTAACGCGTGGCTCGGCTCGATGCCCAGTTCCGTACGGAGCACCCGGTGGCCGTCCCGGTACACCCGCAGGGCCTCTGCCCGGCGCCCGCAGCGGTGCAGGGCCGCCATGAGCAGGCCGCGCAGCCGCTCCCGCAGCGGCTGTCCGGCCACGAGCCGGGTCAGCTCGCCGACCAGCTCGGCCCCGCCGCCCGCCGCCAGCCGCGCGTCGAGCATCTCCTCGACGGCGGTCATCCGCATCTCCTCCAGCAGGGCCGCCTCCAACTGGAGCGACGAGGTCGCCGGGCCGCCGAGCGCGGGACCGCGCCACAGGCTGAGCGCCGCCTTCAGGGTGTTCGCGGCAGTCGTGTGCTCGCCCTTCCCCGCCTCTGTACGGCCGCGTTCCAGCAGTTCCTGGAAGCGGCGCACATCGAGTCCGTCCTGCCCGGCCAGGAAGAGGTAGCCGCCGGGCCGGGTCACGATCACCTCGGGGCGGTCCGGCCGGTGCAGCACCTGTCTGAGCCGGGACACATAGCTCTGCACCAGCTTGGCGGCCGTGTCCGGGGGGCCCTCACCCCACACGGCGTCGATCAGCCGGTCGACCGACACCACCCGCCCGGCGTCGAGTAGTCCGGCCGTCAGCAGCGCGGTCGGCTTCCGCGCGAACGGCGCCAGCGGCCGGCCAGAGGCCCATACCTCCACAGGACCGAGCAGACGGAACTCCACATTTCCCCCCGAAATGTCCCCCGGATATCCCCTGATGACGTCCGCCCGGCGGTCCGCCCGACAGTCCGCCGGGCGTCCAGAGGTACCAGCCCGCCGCTGTCCAGGATCGGCGCTCATGAGCCGATCGAACAACCCCAGAACCAGCCGTCACTGCACCGCCACTGCACCAGGGCTGCACCGGAACTGCGCTCCGGTTGCGGCGCCCGGTCCGACAGTGGTTCCGGCCGAGCGCATGCCCGCAGCGCAAGCGGGAGCGCTCCGGTCCCACCGCAGGTATCTCTAACAGGGGGAAACAAGTGATCCGTAAGCGAATCGTCTCGCTGATGGTGGCCGGTCTCGCGACTGTGGGTGTCGCCGGCGCGCTGCCGCTCGCCATCGCGGCACCCGCCCATGCCGCGATCATCCCGGGCCGCTGCGAGTACACCTCCAGCCAGCCCCAGCTCTCGTACGCACCCAACACGTACAAGCTCGCGGTGAAGCAGGCGCAGTGCGAGCTGAACTGGTCCATGACCGGCGCCAACATCGCGGTGGACGGTTACTTCGGCTCGGACACCCGGGCCGCGGTGGTGAGGTTCCAGCGTTGTGCGGGCATCGACGACGACGCGATCATCGGCCCCATCACTTGGGGACGGCTCAATTCCTGGGCCGCGTCGAGCAGTTATGTGTGCTGACGAGCTGTCGTGCCCATGCGTGCTGACGCACTGTCGTAGCACTCCCGGCCGCTGATCCCCCGGGACCCCTGGGATC
>NZ_BAAGPS010000026.1:0-44631 GCF_054783935.1 Streptomyces pseudoechinosporeus | reverse complement strand
GGCGCCGCCTCGGCGTGCGGAGGGCACCCTGTCCGCGCCCCTACGACGCGAGCCCCGCCGGAGTCGCCCGCCGCCGGAACACGAACGCCGCCGCCACCCCCGATATCAGCCCGATCAGGTGGCCCTGCCAGCTGACGCCCGTCTGGGTCGGGGCCAGGCCCGCCAGGATCGAGGTGCCCCAGACGGCGCCCACAAGCAGGCCGGTCAGGATGCCGAGCGGGCGGCGCTCCACGAAACCCGTCACGATCAGGTAGCCGAAGAGGCCGAAGACCAGGCCGGAGGCGCCCGCGGTGTTGCTGTGCGCCGGGGCTATGAGCCAGACACCCAGGCCGTCGGCGACGATGATCAGTGCGCACACGGCGGCGAAACGGCGCAGCCCGCCGAGGGCCGCGACAAAACCGAGGACCAGCAGCGGAACGGTGTTCGCCGCCAGGTGGGCGAAGCCGAAGTGCAGGAACGAAGCCGGCACGATGTCGACCAGCTCCGACGGCTCGCGCGGAGTGATCCCGAGGCTGTCCAGCGAGTGGCCCGTGATCACGTCGACCACTTCGAGCAGCCACAGCAGGGCCACCCAGCCCACCATCAACTTGGCGGCCGTCTTCGCCCGCTCGCCCTGCGACCAACCCCGGTCGCTCCGGGTCCAACTGACGTCCTTACCAGCCATTGCCGTCCCCCATCGTCCGCCCGTACCGCCGCCCGCACCCGTTGAAAGTATCTGTCGCGTCTAAGCGCACCGTTAGGGGCGCGGGGCCGTGACATATGCGGCTCCGCCGCGCGGGCGCGACCAGCCCCCACCGGCCCGCAGCCTCACTACTGCACTTCCAGCGGAGCGCTTGGCGCACCAGTCGCCCGGCTCTGTCAGATTAACGGCCGTGCCCCCGACTCCGTTCCCAGTCCATTCCCACTTCCGGCCGCCGGATAGGCTCGGCACCATGAAGCCAGGACAGACGCAGCGCACGCCTTGGATCGTGGGGGTCTCCGGTGCGTCCGGTACGCCGTATGCCGCTGCCGTGCTGCGTGCGCTTCTGGATGCGGGGGAAAGCGTCGACCTGATCGTCAGCAGGGCTTCGCGGCTGACGTTGCTGGACGAGACGGGGATCAGCTTCCGGGACGCCCACTGGGACGAGGACCTGCGCGAATGGCTGGCCCGTGGCGCGGACGGCAAGCCCGGCACCTTCGACATCCGGGCCCATGACGTACGGCACTGGAGCCCCGGTGACCTGGCAGCGGGGCCGTCTTCAGGCTCGTACCCCTCGAAGGGCATGCTCATCGTGCCCGCGTCCACGGCCTGTGTCGCCGGGGTCGCGCTCGGCCTCTCGAAGGACCTGCTGCAACGCGCCGCGAGTGTCACGCTCAAGGAGCGCCGCAAGCTGGTCGTCGCCGTCCGCGAGACCCCGCTGAACGGGCAGACCCTGCGGCACCTGGTGACCCTGGACGACGCGGGCGCGACCGTACTGCCGGCGTCCCCGGCGTTCTACGCGGGCGCCACCCACATCCAGGACCTCGTCGACTTCGTCGCCGGGCGGGTGCTGGACGCGGCGGGCGTCGAGCACACGCTCTACCGCCGCTGGGAGGGCGAACTCGGCGGCTCACGCACCATCTGAGCAACTCGCAGTACCCACGCAGCACTTCATCACTTTCAGGACTTCAGGAACTCTTCAGCGGAAGGCTATCGATCGCATGGACGCGGTGGACAGGCAGCTCATCCAGGCCCTCAGGGAGAACGGCCGGGCCTCCTATGCGGAGCTGGGACGCCTTGTCGGACTGTCGGGACCCAGCGTCACCGACCGCATCAACCGCCTGGAGGCGGCCGGCGTCATCACCGGCTACCGCGCGACGGTCGACGCCACCTCGCTCGGCCTCGGCGTCACCGCCCTGATCGGCATCTCGCTCTCCGACGCCGCCGACCACGAGGACGTCGCGCACCGACTGCGGGACCTGAACGAGATCGAGGACTGCTGGTTCATCGCGGGCGACGACTCGTTCATGCTCAAGGTCCGGGCGCCGGACGTGGACGGCCTGGAGAAGACGATTCGGCGGCTGTCGGGGACGAAGGGCGTGTCTCGTACGCGTACGACGATCGTGCTCTCCACGAAGTGGGAGAACCGGGTCGGAGAGCTGCCGGAAGAGGCGTAAGTCGTTAGGCGCGGAGCGCCGTATGGGGGCACCTCCCGCCCGAAGGGTGGGGGAGTACGGTTGACCGAGTTGTCGGGCAGGGAGAGGTAGAGCATGGACGTCGGGCTCAAGCGCGAGCTGGAGGAGAAGGTCCGGGCCGGTGAGCGGCTGACCCGTGAGGACGGCATCGCGCTGTACGAGTCGGACGACCTGGCCTGGCTGGGCGGGCTCGCCCACGAGGTGCGAACCCGTAAGAACGGTGACGTCGTCCACTTCAACGTCAACCGGCACCTCAACATGACGAACGTGTGCACGGCGTCGTGTGCGTACTGCTCGTTCCAGCGGAAGCCGGGCGAGAAGGACGCGTACACGATGCGTATCGAGGAGGCCGTACGCCTCGCCAAGGCGATGGAGGGCGAGAACCTCACCGAGTTGCACATCGTCAACGGCCTGCACCCGAATCTGCCGTGGCGTTACTACCCGCGGTCGCTGAGCGAGCTGAAGAAGGCGCTCCCGAACGTCTCTCTGAAGGCCTTCACGGCGACGGAGATCCACCACTTCGAGACGATCTCGGGCCTGTCGGCGTCCGACATCCTGGACGAGCTGATCGAGGCCGGTCTGGAATCGCTGACCGGCGGCGGTGCGGAGATCTTCGACTGGGAGGTACGCCAGCACATCGTCGACCACCGTACGCACTGGGAGGACTGGTCGCGGATTCATCGGTTGGCTCACTCCAAGGGCCTCAAGACCCCCTGCACGATGCTGTACGGCCACATCGAGGAGCCGAAGCACCGGGTCGATCACGTGCTCAGGCTTCGTGAACTGCAGGACGAGACGGGCGGCTTCCAGGTCTTCATCCCGCTGCGCTACCAGCACGACTTCGTCGACGTGAAGGACGGCAAGGTACGCAACCGCCTCCAGGCGCGCACCCAGATGGCAACCGGGGCGGAAGCTCTGAAGACCTTCGCGGTCTCCCGTCTGCTCTTCGACAACGTTCCGCACGTCAAGGTCTTCTGGGTCATGCACGGCGTCCAGACCGCCCAGCTGGCCCTCCAGCACGGCGCCGACGACATGGACGGCTCGGTGGTGGAGTACAAGATCACCCACGACGCCGACAACTACGGCACGCCCAACAAGCTGACCCGCGAGGACCTGCTGGACCTGATCAGGGACGCGGGCTTCCGCCCGGTGGAACGGAACACGCGGTACGAGATCATCCGCGAGTACGAGGGGCCGGACGCGTCGCGTCGCGAGTCGCCTCAGCCGATGCGGGTGTGATCGTTTCTTTCCTCCCACCCGCCTTTCAGGTGGGAGGGTGGTCCGCCCCCTCCCACCTTGCGCGGCTCAGTGCGCAGGGAGGTCAGACTTCGATCAGTTTGCGAAGGTCGATGTCGACGGGGAAGGGGACCTCGGTGGTGAGCTTGTCCGTGTGTACGGGCCGGTCCGGCCGAGGGACGATGACCCCGCTGTCCAGTTCGATCCAGAACTGGTGCACGACCGGAATGTCGTCCTCGCCGCGCTCGACCCGCCAGTAGTGGGCGATCCCGGCCTCGGTATACAAGGCGGGCTTGTGGAAACGGTCCATTCCGCGCGAGCCGGGGGACACCACTTCAATGGCGAGAACCACGCACGAGACCGGCGTGCAGTCCAGGGTGCGGATGTCGATCCCGGTCTTGTCGTACACGAGGATGTCCGGCTTGGGGACGTTGCCGTCGTCGAGCTGCGTCCAGCGCTCGACGTTAACGGCGTACGGCGGCCGCTTGGCGAGTTCCAGTGAAAAGTACAGCTTGTCCCGGACCTGGTCGTGCCACCAGCTGCTAACCCCACGTACCACGATCTTCCCATCCACGAGTTCCCAGTCGAACGGGACGTCCAGCTCCTTGACCTGGTCCCAGGTCCAGCCCTCCTCGGGCGGGAACATCCAGTTCTCAGGAGTGGCGCGCGTGTGCTGCCCGGTGTGTGCCTCGGCGGCCATGACTGCTCCCATGGAAGTGATCGTGAGGGGTGGCGCTCTCAGATGTTCCCGTTACGACGGTAGCGTCACTCGCCCGAGTGGGGAGGCAACGTTCCCGCGGCTCCGTGGGACGCCTCAGAAAGATCGCGTGTGAGGCTCCCTACGGGCGGGTACTCGCGCAGCGTGGCCAGCACCAAGGCGCCCAAAGAGCCCAAGATGCCCGAGGACGCGTACACGGCGGAGCCGTTCGTGCCGGAGCGCCGCACCCTGCCCGCCCTGCGGAAAGCCGCCGCCGAGTGCCGGGGCTGCCCACTGCACCGGGACGCCACACAGACCGTGTTCGGCAACGGCGACACCGACGCCCGGGTGCTGATCGTCGGAGAGCAGCCGGGAGACCAGGAGGACCGCCAGGGGAAACCGTTCGTCGGCCCCGCGGGCCGCCTGCTCGACCGGGCCCTGGCCGAGGCGGGCATCGACCCAGGCCAGACGTACGTCACGAACGCCGTCAAGCACTTCAAGTTCACCTCCTCCGGCCCCGGCAAGCGCCGTATCCACAAGTCACCCACCCTGCGCGAGATGACGGCCTGCGGCCCCTGGCTCGCCGCCGAACTGGCCGTGGTGGACCCGGAGTTGATCGTCGTACTCGGCGCCACCGCGGGCAAGGCGCTGCTCGGCTCCTCGTTCCGCGTCACCCAGCAGCGCGGAACGCTCCTGGAGGAGGAGATCCACGGCCGCCAGACCCGCCTGGTCGCCACCATCCACCCCTCCGCCGCCCTCCGCGCCGACGACCGCGAGGCGGTGTACCAAGGGCTGGTCTCCGACCTGAAGGTGGCGGCAAGGGCACTGGACTGAGCGCAGGCCAACGAGGGCAGGCCAAGCGGAGAGGGCGCAGGCCAAGCGGACAGGACGCCCGGTCCTCCGAATGCCCTTGAGCCGCGTACGCAGTAATAGATAACCTTGCCCCATGCCCCTTACGTTCACCCTCGACCCCTCCGTGGACCCCGCCCTGCGCGACGGCCTCCTCCACCTCTGGGCCGACGTCACCAACGCGGGCGGCGCCGTCGGCTTCGTGCCGCCCGTGACCACCGACGCGATCCGCCCGGAACTCATCAAGCACCTCGCCGCGATGAGCGAGGGCCGTATGCGGCTGCTGGTCGGCCGGGACGAGGAGGGTGCCGTCGCCGCGACCGCCTTCTTCGCCTTCAACACGCACCGGCTGATGACGCACTGGGTGTGGCTGTACACCGTGATGGTGCACCCGAAGCACCAGGGCAAGGGCTACGGGCGCGACCTGCTCGCAGCTGCCGCGGAGGCGGCCGGCGGCTTCGAGGGCATCGAGGCGATACGGCTCACCTGCCGCGGCGGACTCGGACTCGAGCGGTTCTACGCCTCCTGCGGCTACAAGGAGGTCGGCCGCGTACCCGGCGCGATCCGCGTCGCACCCGGCGACGACCGCGACGACATCACGATGCTGCTGCCGCTCACCCGCCTCGACTGAGGCCACTCCCCTGAGGCCATGGAGGCCCCCTGCAAGCTCACAGACAGAACGTGCTTGACTGGAGGGTGCCCTTTGGGAACGTTCGAACGGGAAGAGTGGATTGAGATGCTCCGCTACACACTGATGCGCCTCGGAATCTTCGCGGGCTGCCTCGTGGTCGTCTGGGGCCTCGTCTACTCCGGCATCGCCCCGCGCGGCCTCGGCGACTCCAACGGCATGTGGATCGTCCTGCTCGCCCTCCTGCTCTCGGCCCCGATCAGCTTCGTGGTCCTGCGCAAGGAACGCGACCGTGCCTCCGCGAAGATCGTCGAGCGGGTGGACCGGACCAAGGCCAACCTGGAGCGCAACCGTTCCCAGGAGGACATCGCCGACGACGCGGCACGCGGCGGGGCGCAGGGCCAGCCTTCGTAACTGACGGCGACACGCCCTCGGCGTGGGGACCGTACGCTAACCCACATGGGTGCTGTGAAGAGCAAGCGGATGCCGCGGGCGGTGCGTGAACAGCAGATGCTGGACGCGGCCGTGCACATCTTCGGGCAGCGTGGGTACATGGCCGCGTCGATGGACGACATCGCTGAACTCGCGGGTGTGTCCAAGCCGTTGGTGTATCTGTACCTGAACTCGAAGGACGAGCTCTTCACCGCCTGTATTCGGCGCGAGGCCAAGGCGCTCACCGACGCCGTACGCGCCGGCGTGCGGACCGACCTGCCCGCCGACCGCCAGCTCTGGGAAGGCCTGCTGGCGTTCTTCGCGCACACCTTGCAGAACCCTGACGGCTGGGCGGTGTTGCACCTCCAGGCCCGTACGCACGGCGAGCCGTTCGCCGCCGAGGTCACCGCGATGCGGGAGGAACTCGTCGCGTTCGTCACCCAGTTGATAGCGGTGGCCGCCCGTGAGGCCCACCGCAACCCGGCGCCGGCCGAGCGTGCCGAGCACGAGGTCGCCGGCCTCGCCGAGGCCCTGGTCGGTGCGGCCGAGTCCCTTGCCGCCTGGGCCAACACGACGCCCGGCGTCTCGGCCAAGCAGGCGGCGGCGACGCTGATGAACTTCGCCTGGGCAGGCCTCGGGAACCTGATGGACGGGCGGGCCTGGACACCACCGAAGTCGTAACGCGTCACGCCAGGGGTGTGCCTCGCCAGGAACCCCTCACGCCAGGGGCCGTACCTCGCCCATGAGATGGACACGCTCCCCTTCCCCACGCAACTCGAAGGCACCCCCCTTCGCCGCGTACGTCACCACCCCCGGCAGCAGCACCGGCGCCCTGAACTCGGCCTTGACGCACACGACTTCGGGAACACCGTGCTCCGCGAGACAGCGCGCCACGCTCCACATACCGTGCGCGATCGGCCCCCGGAACCCGAAGAGCCGTGCCGTGAGCGGATACAGATGGATCGGGTTCCGGTCCCCGGAAGCCGCCCCGTAACGCTGCCCGAGATCCCCACCGAGCCGCCACTCGGCGATGGCGGGAAGGGCTTTGCGGACCTCGCCCGGCGGCGAGGGCGGCCCGGCGTGCGCCTTGGTCTGCGAGGTCTGCGAGGTCTGCGAGGTCCGATGCGAAGTCTGCGAAGTCCGATGCCGCGCGAGATACGTACTCCTCGACTCCCATACGAGGCTGCCGCCGCCCCGAACCTCGGTGACGAGGGTCGCCTCGGTCCCGCGCCGATGCGGCGCCAACCCCTCGACGTAGACGTGGAGTTCGTACTCCCCAGTGGCCGGCAGCGCCTCCCGCTGGACGATCTCGACGGCCGTGTGCACCAGCCCGAGCAACGGCAACGGAAACGCCCGCGCACTCATCAGCCGCATGGCCAGCGGAAACCCCAGCACATGCGGATACGTCACAGGCAGCGCGTCGGCGCCCACGCCGTACCCGCAGACGCGCTCGTACCCGGCGAGCTTGGCGAGGTCGATGCGAACGCCGGGGAGTACGAGGCGAGTCGGGGGCGCGACCGCACCGCCGCGCCGGGGCCGCTTGAAGGGGGAGAGGAGGGCGCCACGGGCGAGGAGGGGAGTGAGGGCGGGGGAGGCGGCGAGGGTCTGGGTGTGCATGCGGGTCACGCTCCCGATCGGCACCATCATGAATCTTACTCCGGAGTAAGATTACTCAGAGGTCAGGAAGAGGTCGAGACGTACCCCGGCGCCTGTGAATGTTGTGGAGGGTGGCGTCGTCGCTGGTGAAGACGGTTCGCTGACGGCACCCGTGTACGTCGTAATGCGTACGTTGAAGGCTCACCCCCCGATGAACACCAGCCTGATCAGCCCCGTAGCACCCATGGGGACCCATGGGACCCGTGGGGGACCGCCCCTTGTGATGCGTGATGAGTGAGCCGACTCGGAACACCCTCCCCCACAGGCATGACGACAAGGAGCCGCCCCATGTCCGCCAGGAAGTCCTCCACTCCCGCCCCCGCGCTCGTCGAGCCGGACATCAAGCGGCTGGACGGTGTCGTACGGGAGGCGGCGGTGCCGCCGCTCGTCGCTCCGGTCAGGCACGGATCCCTCGCGGACATCCCGTTCGACAACGCGAGCGCGGCCCCCGCCGATGTCGTACTGAGCCGCAAGGGGCCGGACGGCGACTGGGTGGACGTGACGGCGAACGCGTTCGCGGACGAAGTGCTGGCGCTGGCCAAGGGACTGATCGCCGAGGGGCTGATGCCGGGCGACCGGATCGCCATCATGGCGCGTACGACGTACGAGTGGACGCTGCTGGACTTCGCGGCCTGGGCCGCCGGCCTGGTGACCGTGCCGATCTACCCGACCTCGTCCCTCTTCCAGACCCGCTGGATCCTCCAGGATTCCGGGGCCGTCGCGCTCGCCGTCGAGGACGCCGCGCAGGCCGCCGCGCTGGGCCCGGAGCGGGAACGGATCCCGGATCTGCGGCATGTGTGGGTCTTCGAGAAGGGGCACGTGGAACGGCTCGCCGAGTCGGGCCGGAACGTGCCGGACCCGGAAGTCGCCGTACGCCGCGGCATGTTGGGGCCGGGAACCCTCGCCACGATCATCTACACCTCGGGTACGACCGGCCGCCCCAAGGGCTGCGCCCTCTCCCACGGCAACTTCTTCGCCGAGGTCGACAACGCCATCGAACACCTCTACCCGGCCTTCAGGTCCCGCACCGACGAACCGGCGGCCACCCTCCTCTTCCTCCCCCTCTCCCACGTCTTCGGCCGCATGATCGCGGTCGGCTGTCTGCGCGCCCGCGTCCGGCTGGGGCACGCCCCGGGCATCGGTTCCGAGGAACTGCTCACCGACCTGGCCTCGTTCAAGCCGACGTTCCTCGTGGCCATCCCGTACGTCCTGGAGAAGGTTTTCAACACGGGCCGCGCGACCGCCGAGCGCATGGGCCGTGCCTCGTCCTTCGACCGCGCGGCCCGCGTCGCCCGCGCGTACGGGGAGGCGATCGAGGCCCAGCAGCACGGCATGGGCCCGGGTCCGACCCGCTCCCTCCGCGCGGCCCGTTCCCTCTACGACCCCCTCGTCTACCGCCGCATTCGCAACGCCCTGGGTGGCCGCGTCCGCTACGCCATCTGCGGCGGCTCCCCGCTCGGCCGCGACCTCGCGGCGTTCTTCGCCGGCGCGGGCATAGAGATCTACGAGGGTTACGGCCTCACGGAGTCGACGGCGGCGGCAACGATCACCCCACCCCTCAAACCCCGCCTGGGCACGGTGGGCTGGCCCATGCCCGGCACCCGGGTCCGTATCGCCGCGGACGGGGAGATCCTGCTGAGCGGCGGCCATGTCTTCCGCGGCTACTGGGACCCGCACGCGGGCGGAGTCGTTCCCGCCGCACCCGACGGCTGGTTCGCGACGGGCGACATCGGCGCTCTGGACGACGAGGGCTACCTCATGATCACCGGCCGCAAGAAGGAAATCCTGATCACGGCCGGCGGCAAGAGCGTGGCCCCGGCCCCCCTGGAGGACTGGCTCCGCTCCCACCCTCTGATCGCCCAGTGCATGGTCCTCGGCGACGGTCGCCCGTATGTCAGCGCCCTGATCACCCTCGACCAGGACGGCATCGCCCACTGGCGCCAGATGAACCACAAACCTGCGGTGCCCGCCGAACTCCTCGTCGAAGACGAGGAGTTGAACACCATCCTCCAACGAGCGATCCACGAGGCCAACAAGCTGGTCTCCCGCCCGGAGTCGATACGCCGCTTCGCCATTCTGCCGGGACGCTTCAGCGAGGAGGCGGGCCACCTGACCCCCACGATGAAGCTCCGGCGGGATGCGATCGCGCGGGACTTCGCGGCGGAGATCGAGGGGCTGTACGAGCGGTAGGGCGGCGCGAGACGCCACTGCGCCCGAGGGGGCCGCAGGCCCCCAAGGGGCGCGGGGAACTGCGCGACAAGCCACAACGAACCCGCAGCCGCGCACGATCCCAACACACCACCCCGGTAGGCGCCGCCGGAGGCAAAGGCAGGAGCCCCGGCACCAAATGGTGGCGGGGCTCCTTGGGTACTGCGCTCGTTCCGGAGATCAGAGCATCAGAGCGTTCGCTCTTGAAGCCGAAGGATCAGACGGGGGTGACGTTCTCCGCCTGCGGGCCCTTCGGACCCTGGGTGACGTCGAAGGTAACCGCCTGGTTCTCTTCGAGGGAGCGGAAGCCGCTCGCGTTGATCGCGGAGTAGTGGACGAAGACGTCGGGGCCTCCGCCTTCTTGGGCGATGAAGCCAAAGCCCTTTTCGGCGTTGAACCACTTCACGGTTCCGGTAGCCATAAGCCCTCCTTGGGCCCAAAGGGTTGCCCTGCTCCAGAACCAGCGATTGTGTAAACAACTGCATTCGTCTGAATACGACGAGAGCCCGCGGTTACATGCGCTCCGCAGGCTCTGTACTGCAAGGGAAACCAAACTGCAACTTGCGGCCGAGCCTAGCACGCGGGCAGCCGGAAGCAATAGGGAGCAAGATCACGTCACCCGGATGTTTGAGCAGTTCGCCCGATGGGTTGACGTAAGGAAGGCGGCGGGGTGTCACGGGGGTTGACACAAGAGGCCGAGATGGTTTCCGGAATCGCTCTGCACCACTCCGGGACCCGAAGCCTGCACCGTACCCCAAAGGGTCTAGCCTCGCGATGTGGACAATTCTCGCACCCGGCCGCGCGTCGGCCACATCCAGTTCCTGAACTGCCTGCCCCTGTACTGGGGGCTCGCCCGTACGGGGACGCTTCTCGACTTCGAGCTCACCAAGGACACCCCGGAGAAGCTCAGCGAGCAGCTGGTGCAGGGCGATCTCGACATCGGGCCCATCACGCTCGTCGAGTTCCTCAAGCACGCCGACGACCTGGTCGCCTTCCCCGACATCGCGGTCGGCTGCGACGGCCCGGTGATGTCGTGCGTGATCGTCTCCCAGGTCCCGCTCGAGGACCTGGACGGCGCCCGCGTCGCCCTCGGCTCGACCTCGCGCACGTCCGTACGGCTCGCGGAGCTGCTGCTGGCCGAGCGGTTCGGCGTACAGCCCTCGTACTACACCTGCCCGCCCGACCTCGCCCTGATGATGCGTGAGGCCGAGGCCGCCGTACTCATCGGGGACGCGGCGCTGCGCGCCAACCTGCTCGACGGGCCGCAGTACGGACTCGCCGTGCACGACCTGGGCACGCTGTGGAAGGAGTGGACGGGCCTGCCGTTCGTCTTCGCGGTCTGGGCGGCCCGCCGCGAGTACCTGGAACGCGAGCCGGTCGTCACGCGCAAGGTCCACGAGGCCTTTCTCGCGTCCAGGGACCTGTCGCTGGAGGAGGTCGGCAAGGTCGCCGAGCAGGCGGCGCGCTGGGAGGCTTTCGACGAGAGCGTTCTGGAGAACTACTTCACGACGCTCGACTTCCGTTTCGGCGGGCCGCAGTTGGAGGCCGTCACGGAGTTCGCCCGCCGGGTCGGCCCGACGACCGGCTTCCCGGCGGATGTGAAGGTGGCTCTGCTGGAGCCGTAGGACAGCCCCTACCCTGCTGGTGGGAGTGGAGCGCGTACGGGGGAGGCACACGCCATGCAGCCGCTCGATGTCGGCGAACCCACCACGGTGGGGCCCTACCGGCTGCTCGGCCGGCTCGGCTCGGGAGGGATGGGCCGGGTCTATCTGGGCCGCAGCGCGGGCGGCCGTACCGTCGCGGTCAAGATCGTGCATCCGCACTTCGCGCTCGACGAGGAGTTCCGCGCCCGGTTCCGCCGCGAGGTCGACGCGGCGCGGCGGGTGGGCGGCGCGTACACGGCACCGGTCCTCGACGCAGACCCGGACGCCTCGATCCCATGGGTGGCGACCGCGTACGCCGCAGGACCCTCGCTCGCCGCGGCGGTCGCGGACGCCGGTCCACTGCCGGAACATTCCGTACGGGTCCTGGGGGCGGGCCTGGCGGAGGCGCTGTCGGCGGTGCACGGCCTGGAGCTCGTACATCGCGACGTCAAGCCCTCGAACGTACTCCTGACGCTGGACGGCCCGCTGCTCATCGACTTCGGCATCGCGCGAGCGACGGACGGCACGGCGTCCCTGACGTCCACGGGTGTGTCGGTCGGCTCGCCCGGTTACATGTCACCGGAGCAGATCCTCGGCAAGGGGGTCACGGGGGCGGCGGACGTGTTCTCGCTGGGGGCGGTACTGGCGTACGCGGCAATCGGGGCGCCCCCCTTTCCCGGCGACTCCTCGGCCTCCCTTCTCTACAAGGTCGTACACGAGGAACCCGAACTCGGCTCCCTGGAGGGGGAGTTGCGTAATGTGGTCGCGGCCTGTCTGTCCAAGGACCCGGGCGAGCGTCCGTCTCCGGCCTCGCTCGCCGCGCGGCTCGCGCCGGAGGGGGCGGCGCGGTTGGTGGCGGCGGGGTGGCTGCCGGGGCCGTTGGTGGAGCAGGTCAGCCGAAGTGCGGTGCAGTTGCTGAACCTTGAGGCTACGGGAGTGGATGAGGCTTCGGGGGTGGTGGGGTTCAGTCGTCCTTCGGTCGGTAGTCCTTCGGTGGGGGCGGAGGCCAACGGGTCGGTTCCCGCTGGGGAGTTCGGGCCGCCGGATCCTTCGTACGGGGTGGGGGCGGACGGGGCTGGGCGGTCGGTGCAGGCTGAGCGGGCCGCGGAGGTGGCGGGGGCGCCGACGTACGTTCCGGAGCGGCGCGAGGCTGACGGTCGCGGGGGATTGGGCCCCGGCCCCGGTCCCTCTTCCGCTCCCGCTCCGGGGAAGCTGTCCGTCTCCGTGGCCGCGACGTCCGTGCCGGGTGCGGGCGGCCGTGGGCGCAAGCTGAGTTGCACGGTGGCGCTGGCGGTCGCGGGAGCGCTGGCGGCGGTGACGTTCGGCTCGGTGTTCGTCTTCGACCTGCTGCCGGGCGGAGCTTCGGAGGGCGGCGGGAACGCGGCCGACGACACGGCGGCGAGGCCGAGCGCGTCCGCCGCGCCCACGTCCGCACCGGCCACCGGAGCGGCTGTCCCCCAGCGCTACCTCGGCACCTGGGAAGGCGACGGCGTAGCCCTCAACGGCACCCTCCCCATGGGCAAGTTCCGCGTCACGGTCCGCCAGGCCGGCGTGGGCGAACAGTTCGCCACGTTCCGCCAGACCGACCTGATCGGCGGCCACTGCGACACCGTACTCATCCTCAAGAAGGCCACCCCCCAACAGATCACCGCCACCAGCGTCGCCAAGAAGTCCAAGGACGCCGTGTGCGTGATGGGCCGCCACGAGGTCCGCCTGATTCCGGTGGACGACGACTTGAGGTACGAGACGGACAACGAGGAGGCGGGGGATCCGGTGGCTCGGATGAACAGGGTCAAGTAGCAGCCTTCCGGCGGCGGTGCAGGAAGCGCCCGCCGAGCACTGCCGCGCCGGAGAGCAGCGCGGTGCCCCAGATGATGGCCCAGACGTACGGATACTCCTCACGGAGCCAGCAGGCGCCGCCCTCGCTGTAGCAGTCGAGACCGCGACCGCGCCTGGGCCGCATCGCCGTGAAGAGCACCACGGCGAGCAGCGCGGCCATGGCCTGCCCGGGTAACGAAGCGGCGATCCACTTCAGCGAACCCACCTTGTCCTCCGGCCACTTCACCCGCGTCAGCGTCACGACCAGGGCGGCGATGGTGAGGGGCACGAGAAGGCCGGCGGTCGCGGCCAGACCGTACGGGCCTCCGGGCCAGGCGAGGGCGGGACCGCCCCAGACATGGTTACGAACCCAGAAGATCGTCACGAAACAGAGCCCGGCCATTTCGAGGAAGAGGGTGATGTGGACCAGCCACCGAAGAACGGCATCCCACGTCACCTTCGGCTCCCGCTCCGGCCCGCGCGACACCGCCACCCGCCCCCGCACAGGCTCGTACCGCAAGGCAGCCCCCGCCGCCCGCCTCCGCTTCGGCCTGGCCGATCCGCTCACCGTTCGTCTCCCCTGCCGTCCCCGACTACTCCCACCAGTCACACCCATTACTACTGTGTCTGCAAACAAGTGAACGAAAACACCGCGCGGACGAGGAAACGGGGAAGGCCCGACCATGGAGACACTGCAGCCGGACGATCCGCGGGAGTTGGGCAGCTATCGGCTGCTGCGGAGGCTCGGTGTGGGGGGCATGGGTCGCGTCTACCTCGCTCGTTCGCCGGGCGGCCGCACGGTCGCGGTGAAGGTCGTACGACCGGAGCTGGCGGCCGACGTCGACTTCCGCCGCCGCTTCCAGCACGAGGTGGAGATAGCCCGCGCGGTCTCCGGCCGCTATACGGCACCGGTCGTGGACGCGGCTCCGGACGCGTCGCTGCCGTGGCTCGCGACCTCGTACGTCCTCGGCCCCGACCTCACCGATGTGGTGGAGGCACACGGCGCTCTCCCGGAGCACACGGTCCGCGCGTTGGGAGCGGGCCTCGCTGCCGCCCTCCAGGAAATCCACGCTGCGGGTCTGATCCACCGCGACCTCAAGCCCTCCAACGTCCTGCTGGCGGCGGACGGCCCCCGCGTCATCGACTTCGGCATCGCCCGCGCGGTGGACGGAAACCGTATGACGCAGACGGGAGTTGTGGTCGGCTCGCCCGGCTACATGCCGCCCGAGCAGGCGTTGGGGCAGGACGTCGGGACCGCTGGAGACGTCTTCTCGCTCGGTGCCGTGCTTGCCTTCGCGGCAACGGGCCGCAATGTCTTCGGGGAGGGCGCCGCCTCGCACGCCGCGATGCTCTACCAGATCGTTCATGGCGAGCCGGACCTGACGGGCGTACCGCAGTCGTTGACCGGGTTGTTCCGCGCTTGCCTGATGAAGGACCCAGCTCAGCGGCCGGCTCCGGCGGAGATCGTGCGGGCCCTGGCTCCGCAGGGCGTCGACGGACTGTTCAGGGACTGGCTGCCGTCGGCGGTGGCCTCGACGATTGCCACGCATGCGGCGGGAATCCTGGACCTGGAGACGCCATCGGACGGGGTGGCGCCGGTGGCTCCGACCGCGGGTGCCTACGGGTATCCGTCAACCCCGGGCGGGTACGGGTATCCATCAACTCCCAGCATTGGTATGCCAGTTGGCGCACCCCCTGCCCACCCCACGGCTCCGCCGAGCTTCGGCCCGCCCCCGACCGTCCTCAACGGGGGCACACCACCGTCGGCACCCATGCCCTCCGAACCCGCGCCCCCGTCCCGCCGCCGTTTCGTCGGCCTCGCGGCCGGCGGCGGCGTCGCGGGCGTAGCCGCCGCAGGTGCGGCCACGGCCTGGTTGCTGACCCGCGACGACGGCGACGCAACCGGGGCGTCGACGGCGGACGGCAACGGAGGAGCGGCCGAGCCCGCGGCGGAGAACTTCACGACACCCCCCGCGGGCACGGCCCCGCAGGCGTTGTGGCACGAGTCCGTGGCGGAGGACAGCATCAGCACCACCAAGCCCCTGCTGACGCACAAGGGGCTGCTGTTGATCAGCGGTGATCCGCTGGTGGCGTACGACGTGAAGACTGGGAAGGCACGCTGGACCCGCAAGGACGTGCTGCCGTTCGGCGCCCCGCTGCTGCTGGCCGGCGGCAGGCTCTTCATGGCCGACACCGACACGAGCGGCGTACTCAAGGCGCTCGACGTGACGACGGGCAAGGAGGCCTGGCGCAGCCGCCTCGGCAAGGACCTGAAGGTCGAGAAGACGATCGCCGTCGATGCGAAGAACGTGTACGTCACGGTGACCGACTTCAGCGACTCCCGCAGCGCCACCGACTACCGCACCGGTGTCGCGGCCATCAGCCACAGCACGGGCAGGCAGACGTGGCTGCAGAAGCGCGACTGGGGTACCGACGACTACGACGTCGAGGGCACCGTCGACGGAAAGTACCTCGTCTACGCGGACTCCAACTACAACCTCACCGTCCGCGACACGGCCACCGGCACCCAGCTGTGGACCAAGAAGATCGGCGACGACTGGAGCTGGACGCCCACGATCGCCCCCGGCGCGGGTCTGGTCCTCCTCCCCGGCGACAACCTGAAAGCGGTCGACACCGAGACCGGCAGGACCCGCTGGACGCTGCCGCCGAACGGTCGCGGCGGCTTCGACAATCCGACCGTCATCGACGGTGTCCTCTACGCCGGCGACCACGACGGCGGCGTATGGGCCGTCAACGTCAAGACCGGCAAGAAGGTCTGGCTGAGCGAGGAGCCGGGCGCCGACGAGGCCCCGACGCGGTTCCTTCGCGCGGGCGAAACCCTCTACGGGGCCTCGGACGAGGACGACGGCGGCATCTTCGCCATGAACGCCAGGACCGGCAAGACCCGCTGGGTCTACAACGACAACAAGAGCCCGGGAGAGCCGTGGCAGCTCGCCAACGCGGGCAACCGACTGCTGGCGACGCACGGCTACGAGGTCTACGCGCTGCCGGCGGTGTGACGAACCACCGCCGGCAGACCAGCTGAAGGGAAGCCGGCGGTCCTACATGGGCGTCGTGACCGTCATGTGCTCCCCGCTGCCCAGGTGCAGCATCCCCTTGCCCGGCGCGATGGGACCGCCGACCATGCTCCGGGTCGTACGGATGCCGATCAACTCGCCGGCGGACGAGTCCTGCGGCGACAGCAGAATCCCGCGGCGGGCCTTCTTCGCGTCGACCTGCCAGCCGGAGAAGCCGTCGCAGATCTCCTCCTCGTCACCGGCGATGACGACGGCCACGCCGTCCTCCGTGCCGCGTTTCACGATGCGCTCGAAGACGTCCTCCGCGTCGCAGTCGTCCAGCACCTCGGCGTCGTCGACGAGGACGACGATGGGCTGCTCCGGAGTTGCCGAGCCGATGGCCTCCTCCAGCTCGTCGGTCTCGATGTCGTTGCCGGTGAAGACCTTCAAGACGCCTTCCTGGCCGTCCAGTTCGCGCAGCGGGGACTGCCGCGGCGCCGCGACGACGAGACGTACGCCCTGAGTGAGGTACGAGCGCGCGAAGTTCAGCAGCACCGTGCTGCGACCGGACTTGGCGGGGCCGCCGATCACGAAGGCGGGCGTCCCCTGAGCGAGGTCGGGGCCGAACGCGGTGATCTCGTCACCGCCGACGCCCACCAGGGCCCACAGCGGGGACCCGGTCGTCTCCGGATCGCGCATCGCCCAGGCGTCGGCGAAGGAGATCCGGCTCGGCAGGACGTCGACGCGGAAGGGGCGGCGGGAGCGCGGGAGGCCCGCATCCCGTGCCGCGGCGGCCTCGCCGATGGCGACCAGCGCGGCGGCCTGGCCCTGGCCGGTCGTGTCGTCGGAGAGCAGGGCGAACTGCGTCTCCGTGGCCGTCTCGTTCCGGAAGGCGCGTCCGGGCGGGATCTCTTCGGGAACCTTGCGGGAGTTGATGTCCAGCATCGAGAAGTCACCGCGGTCCGCCAGCCGCAGACCGTACTTGTCCTCGGTCAGGGAGGAGATCCGGCCGGCCAGGATCTGGCGGTCACCGGTGATCACGATGTGGATGCCGACGCTCGCGCCCTCCCGCATCATGGCCATGAGTTGGTCGGTCAGATCACCGTGGTCGTACTCGCCGAGCGTGGGCAGCCAGCCCTCCCAGCGGTCCAGCAGCAGCACGATGTGCGGCAGTCGCTCGTCCTCCGCGACGGAGGCCCGCATCTCCCCGATGTCGGCGAACCCCTTCTCGGCGAACAGGTCCTGGCGGCGGGTGAGTTCACCGGACAGCCGCGCGAAGAGCCGTACGACCCGCTCCACTTGATTACGTCCGACGACGGCACCGCAGTGCGGCAGGCGGGTCAGCGCGTTGAGGGCGCCGTTGCCGCAGTCGATCCCGTAGAGATGGACGTCGGCCGCCGAGTGCGTACGGGCCAGTGAACCCGCGATAGTGCGCAGCAGCTGGGAGCGTCCGGTGCGCGGAGCGCCACCGACGAGCAGGTGCCCGAAGGTCGCGAAGTCCACGGCCACCGGGCGGCGGGCCTGCTCTCCCGGCAGGTCCTCCACGCCGTACGGGGCGGCCGACAGCGCACCCGCGCTCCGGACCTGCGGAATGTCGTCCAGGAGCAGGGTCTCCTCCAGCGCGGGCAGCCAGGGGCTGTGCTGCGCCGGAATGCCCATGGTCTGATTGGCGCCCCGTACGGCATCGACCAGCACCTTGAGGTCGGTGATCTCCTCTTCCTCGCGCGCCTCCGCCTTGGGCTTCTGCAGCGCGGCGCGTCCCAGGTCCTCCCAGGTCAGCGGACCGGCCCACGGAGCGAGCGTCTGCGGGTCGGCGGCCCCGGGGCGGCGTCCGCCGACCCGGCCGGACTGGAAGGGGATGAGGGAGGCGTGCCCCAGACGCACGTACGCGCGGCCGGGTGTGCTCTTGGAGATGTGCCCGGCCTCGGGCGAGTCGATGACGTCGCTGGACTCGCTGCCGTCGGTCACCCGCAGTGCGATACGCAGGTTGGTGTTGGCCCGGATCTCGGGCGAGACGACACCGCTGGGCCGCTGTGTGGCGAGGAGCAGATGGATGCCGAGGGAGCGGCCTCGCTGGGCGATGTTGACCAGGCCGGTGACGAAGTCCGGCAGGTCACGGACCATGGACGCGAACTCGTCGATGACGATGAGCAGTCGGGGCACGGGAGGGTGCGAGGGATCGCGTCGTACGAGGTCCTGGTAGTCCTCGATGTCCTTGGCGTCGGCCGCGGCGAGGATGTGCTCACGTCGCTTCAGCTCGGCGCCGAGCGATTCCAGGGCGCGCTCGACGAGGTGCGCGTCCAGGTCGGTGACCATGCCGACGGTGTGCGGCAGCTTCACGCAGTCCTTGAACGCCGAGCCGCCCTTGTAGTCGACGAGCACGAACGTCATGTTCTCGGGGGTGTTGGCGACGGCGAGCGCCGCGACGATGGTCTGCAGCAGCTCCGACTTACCCGAACCCGTCGTACCGGCAATCAGACCGTGCGGACCGTCGCGCCTCATGTCGATACCGAAGGGACCGTCGTACGACTCACCGACGACGGCCATCGTCGACTGCCCGCCCATCCGCCAGCGGGCCGTGATCGCGTCACTCGTCGGCGGCTCCAGCTGCAAAACGTCGAGCAGCCGGCTGGAGGCGGGCAGCGCGGAGTCCTCGGTCTCACCGCTGATGTCACGCACGGGAGACAGCGAGCGGGACAGCCGCGCGCACCAGGCCGGTGACACGAAATCAGGCCGTACGTCACTCATGCGACGGGCACCGCTCTGCTCGACTCGCAGTCGCAGCTCGAGTGCCTGCTCCTGGCCCTGCTGCCCCTGCTCGTCCGCCCGGTGCCAGGCCTGGAAGGACGGGAACCCGCCGCCCCCACCGGCTGCGCCCCCGGCGACCTGCGGGGTCATAGCCCCCGCGGCGGCGGTCTGTTCGGTGGGACGAGGCTCGGCGACGACCACGGCCTGGCACTCGCCGGGCAGGAACCGCTCCTCCTCGTCCAGGCAGATCGCGTACATCGAAACGGCCGGACCCTCACGCAACAGCCGTACGACACCGGGCAGCGAGCGCAGCCGACGCGACCCGTCCCATACGACGACGACGTCGGGGTCGCTGAAACCGGCCTGGTTCCCGGACTCCTTCAAGGCCTTCTGGCGCGCGTCCAGCAGCTGGGTGAGCTCACCGACGCGGGCGCCGACGGTCTCGGAGTCCGTACCGATCAGCAGGTTGATGTCCTGGCCGCCCGACGGACGCGCATGCGGCAGCCAGCGCACCCAGTCCCAGCGCGGATGCGCCGCGTTCTCGGTCAGTACGTAGAACTGCACGTCCATCGGGCTGTGCAGGACCGCGGTCTGGGCGACGACCCACCGTCCCAGAGCGTGGGTCGAGTCACCGGGCCCGGCGATGCCAATGACACCGAGATCCTTCAACGGCAGTGCGACAGGCGCGTCTTCGATGTGCCAGGTGACGTGACGCTTGTGGTCGTCCTGCTCCGGATCGTCGAGGACGACCTCGGACGGGACCCGTCCCGTACCGACCCGCACCAGCAGGTGGTCGGCGTCGGTGCGCCGCCGTTCCCACAGCCGGGTACGCGGACCAGTGCCGATGGCCAGCACCGCGGCGGGGTCGGGGATGGCCTGGCGCCGGTCCACCCGTTCGGCGAGCAGGGCCTCTTGGGCGTCCTTCTCGATACGGGCCTTGTGCTCCTTGTACTCCTTGACCTGCTTCGCATGCGATTTCCGGCCGTGCTTCTTGTCCATGAAGTAGTTGCCGAAGAGCATGAACGGGCTCAGCGCGGCCATGATCATGTAGTACCACTTGCCGAAGATCATGACCGCGACGACGGCACCGACCAGCGGGAACAGCGCCATCAGCCAGGGCAGCGGGCGCGCCTCGAAATCACTGGGCTTCGAGGGCAGCCGGAAGTTGGTCTCGCGCTCGGGCGGGCGCAGGCGTGGCGGCCGGTTGTAGTCGAGTCCGACGCCGTCTTCCGACCACTTCAATGCGGCATTCGGTGGGGTGTATCCGGCAATTTCCAGCAATGTATTGCCGAGGGCGAGTTGGGCGCCGAGGGGCCATTCGCCGCCTTCGAACTCTTCGCCGTCGAGGCGCGGGCCGCCTTTCTTATCGCCCTTCTTATCGCCTTTGTCGTCCCTGTTGTTGCTGTCCTGCCGGTTGTCGCCGTTGTCCCCGTTATCACCCTTGCCGCCCTTGTCGCCATGAAGGGTGACTTTGCAGGTGCCGTCGATTGCGATCGACAACGTCGCGGCGCGGTGGGCGAGTTCGGGATCGTCGACGCGGAGCTGTGCGGCCGGGCCGCTGCCGATGTCGTACCGCCCGACCCCGAGCCGGTGCACGGCACCGGCCGCGGGACCGCTGACCACCCGCAGCTCCACCACACCGGTCGGCTCCCCGGGAAGACAGCCGGCCGGGTCGTGCAGGCTGACGACGGCACCCTCACGTATCGGCGAAGCGACGATGTTCGCGCTCGGGTCCACGGCGTATCCGTCGACGAACATCTGAGGCGCCCCACCGCCGCCGGGCATGGGGCGCCCTCCGATGGGGATGACCTGCGCACCTTCGGACAAACCGACATGCCGCGCCAACTCCCGCGCTATGTCCCCGATCGACGACTCCGGATCGGCATCGAGCACCACATCGGTACTGGCGCCGCCGACCGGATCGACGACGGTCAGACTCAGGCGCACGATCGTCCTCCTCGCTGGGCTGAGGCCGCCCCCAGAACGCACAACACAGTGGCAGTGACGATAGCCGCCCGCTCCTTACCCGCGACAACGGGATCCGCAGGACGGTCACGAACCTGTTGCTCAGCCGGGCTGTTGATCCCAACTGCCCCACACGTAAGCTCTTTGCTCGTGCGGATGGGCCAGTGCACGGCCCAGGGATCCGCACAACAGAGCCACGGGGGAAGGCCCTGCGGCGATCTGAACGGGAGGGAGCCGTCATGGCCAAAGACGCAGATATCACATATGCCGAACTCGAGAAGGAAGCCGGCAAGCTGCTGAGGGATATGGAGCGGCTGCACGGCGAACTCGACTCCATCGACGACCGGATCAAGACCCTGGTCGACAACGGCGGCTACACCACCCAGAAGGGCTCGGCGGCCTTCGAGGAGTCCTTCAAGGACTTCACCAAGGGTGCGAAGAAGGCCATGGAAGGCCTGGAGGGCATGTCCAAGTTCCTGACCAAGGCCAAGGAGGCTTACCAGAACTTGGACGAGGAGCTGGCTCGGGGGGTTAAGGGGGGCTGAGGCCTCCGGCTTGAGGTGCGTTCCGGTGCGGTGGGGCCTAAGTGTCCCATCGCGCCGGCCCGCTTCGAACTGATATTGGCTTGATTCCGAAAAATCGACACAACGGGGGCGCCATGGCTGGCGAGGGCGAGCACACCCGGCTTGACCTTGAAGTGATCAGGAGTATGGGTACGGGTCTCAACAACGTGAAGAAGGCGTTTGATGGGATAGGGAAGCTCGGCAAATACGAGGAAGATTTCGGCAATGGCGATCTTGCTGACAAATTTGGAGATTTTGCGGACAACTGGGAGATCAGTCGCAAGAAGTTGACGGAAGAGGTAGATACTCTGGCCAAGATCGCCAAGGCGGCAGCGCAGGCGTACGAGGATATTGATCACCAGTTGGCCGAGGCGATTCGGGGCGCTCAGGACTCCAAGAAGAAGGGGAAATAGTTCATGGGGGGACGGCCGCGTGATTGGCATCCGGTGGCGGACGGGGATCCTATTCCTGGGGATCCTGACCGGATGGTGTCACTGGGTAAGACGCTGCGTAAGACTGCCGATGAACTTGAGCGCCAGATCAAAAACCTCAAAGCCGTCGCCGAGGTCGATGCCTGGGACAACAAGTCCGGAAAGGAGTTCCGGGAGAAGGCCAAGGGCAACGTCAAGAAGCTTGAAGCTGCCTTCAAACGGTACGACACAGCGGCTGATGCCATAGGCACCGAGGTGACTGAGGTCGGCGGTGGTTATCAGGACAAGCTGCATGCTAAATCCAAGAACTATGCATCCGACCTGAACCGTGCCCAGGAGATCGCCGACGCGGCGCTCAAGGAAGCCAGGGACGCGGATGAGCGCAAGGGCGCTGCGCAGAAGAGCCTGGATGCCTTCTCCGACAGGAAGTCCGACAAGGGTGAGTCGGCTGATGCCGACCGTAAGAAGATCGAGGCGCAGCGAGATGCTGCAGGCGACGAGATCGAGGCAGCCAGGGAAAAGATCAATGAAGCTAAGAGGATCCGGGACGAAGCTGCAAAGCGCGCCTGCGAGTCGATCGATGCGGTCATCAACCATGACTCATTGAAGGATGGTTTCTGGGACACTCTGGTTCAGACGATCGCCGATGTCACCGACTTCATTTCCACCTGGGCTGGCATCCTGTCCCTTCTGGTCGGCTGGATTCCGGTCATCGGGCAGGCGCTGGCTGGCGTCCTGGGTGCCATCGCCATGATTGCAACTCTGGTGAACACCTTGGCAACACTTGTTCAAGTCTTCCAGGGAAACGCCGATTGGACGGATCTGGCAACTGCAGCCCTTGGCTTCCTCATGATTGGGGTTGGCAAGGGATTCTCAAAGGTTGCCGGAAAATTTGCGAAGACCGCGCTCGCTCGCATGGGCAAAGCGGGGAAGGCTACCACCTCGAAGCAGATCGGGCGTAACCAGAAGAAGCTCAACAAGATCGCTGGGACAAAACTGAGCCTGAGTAAGAAGGATATGCTGCAGTCCTTGAAGGAGCCCTTCACCGAACCCTTCTCGAAGAGTTTCTGGAGCAGCAACCTCAAGACGCTGAAGCCGGGCGGCGGAAGCTACAGCGAAGCGATGAACACGATCGCTTCGCGCGGTGGAGGGAACCGTATGATCGGCGCTGGAAAGTCGTTGTCGCTGGCTGATCCCGGAGTGGCCTCCGACCTCAAGACGATCAAGCAGGCATCGAAAGGACTCGACAACTTCGGAGCAGTCAACGAGATCTCCAAGAAGGCGACGAAGCTGTCGGCGATCGGCACGGGTATTACGCTGGTCGGCCTGACAGTAGACAACCTGTGATGGGAACCGAGATGACCACACCAGAAGATGACGGCGCCGTCGACGACTACGCATGCCGTTTCGACTTCCAGCCCGGATGGGTAGATCTCACACTTCCCGAGGCCACGAAGGCGGCAGCGAAGGAACTGGCCACGGAGACCGTGAATCGCCTCAATCCATTGAGCCTGGAGATCGAGAAGAGCGCAGTCCTCGACGACATGGTTGATCGGGCGGTCGATCTGAACGATGACGGTCCGATCCTCGCGGGTGCCTACTACTCGGAAAACGGTGTGGGGCTGGCCAACCTCAAGGTCGACTCGTATGGCGAGGAAGGCGTACCGCGACCGACGCCCGCGGAGGTCCAGCCAATGTTGCTGGACTGGGCCAACGCCGAGGTGGCGAGTGAACCGGAGATCACGTACCTCAATCTCCCGGTCGGCCCCGCAGTGAGGGTCCAGGCGATGCTCAAAGCCAAGCGCCTGCTCGGGTTCGGTCGCCGCCTCTCAGAGTTCGTCAAGTACGCGGTGTTCCCTCCCGGGCTCAACAGCCTCATTGTTGTCACGGTCACTTGGGAGGCGGTCCAAAAGACCGAGGAACTCACCCAGCTCACTGATGAGTTGGTGTCCACCATGCGACTCGTTCCCCTTGACGCTGATGGCAACGAGATCACTTCCATCCCGAATCCTCCAAAGTGAGCCTGTACCGGCATGAAGACAGCCAGCGATTTCACTTCACCTCCTCTGGACTACAACCTGATCGTCCCTGACGGCTGGTTCCAGATTCCCCTTGATCCCGAAGATCGTGACCGTGGCATCATCGCTCTCGCCGACCGGCAGTTCCGCGGTGTGGAGAACGCTCCTCATATCAAGAAGGAGTTCATGCGGGATCTGCAGCGGAAGGCGAAAGATGCCTACAAGGTCGGTGGCACAGAACTCTATATTTCCACCCTGACCATTGGTCCCATGCCGCTCGCTTCCTCACTGCTGATCAGTGTCCCCGCACCCGACGAATGGCCCCAGATTTCGGATGCCGAGGAACTGGCCGAGCACCTGGCCGGTCGGCGTGGTCATAGGGGCGGCGAAGACGGCGAACTAAGCGTCGTGTTGTTGGAGGCCGCGGGCAGCGCCGTTCGCCATCGGCGCAGGCAAGCAGCGGACCCGGCAACCCAGATGGGCAATACGCTCCCCACCACGACGCTTACTTACTACGTACCGATCCCGGCCACTATGAGGTGGTTGATGCTGAACTTCTCCACACCCATGGACCCTCTGGCGGACCAACTGGTGGAGCTGTTCGACACAGTTGCCGGAACGCTGCACTGGGCGTGATTGATGATGAGTGAGTCCAGCAGCGGGTTTCGGGCCAGGGACGGCTTTGCACTCGCCGGAGTGGTCATTGCCCTGGGCGCTGTGATTGTCGTGGCCCTCGGTACGTGGAAGTGGTTCGTCCGGGAGACGGCGCCGGTGGTACTGGACTGGCCGGGTGGCTCGTGGTCGTTCGGCGCTGTCTCTGGGCTGATCGTAGTGTTCGGCTCGCTCGGAGCCTGGTGGTTTTCTGCCCGCAATCCTGGGGAGTCACGGCCGCAGCGGGCAGGACGCGTCGCCGGCATAGCAGTCTGTGGTGGAGGAGCATTCGCCATGGTGATGTACATCTTCGCCTCTCTGCCTGGCCGGAATTGTTCGTCGTACGACGACGGTTGTGAGTACATCCCTGGGACGGGCAGCGCACTCATCGCCTGCCTGGCTACCGCGATGCTTGTCGGTTGGGCCGCGTACCGCGTGGGGAGTGCTCGTGCCGAGGAGCGCCAGGCGCGTGAGCGGGAGCGGATGCGGAAGCTGCGCAAGAAGGGCAAGGGGAAGAGCCGCGAGGCGCGTCAGCGGTAGTGCCGGTGATTCCGTGTACTTCAGTGGGATTTCTCTCCTGGCGATTCGCGGTACTCCATTGTTGATTCGGATCCGGTGAAATGCATACTTCGAAATCGGTATGGCCAGGCAGAGGCCCTTTTGTCCTTCGGGCGTTCGCCATGACGTTTTCCTCTGCTGGCGGTTTCTGTAGGCGGTCGACCCGAGGTACGCGTTCAGACTGCATGCGACGCCAGGTCCCCATCCCGCCATCGCTGTGGTTGGCGTGTGGTTGGCGTCAGGGGATCACTCCGGCAACTGCGCCGACTATGAACGACCTGCGATGACTATTCACGGCGTGCACTTCTTGTTCCCCCGTTTTGATTCGAGCTTCGTGGTCTGCCAGACGCCCTGCTCGTTCTTCTCCAGGCGGGTGCTGTAGAGGACGTACGAGTTGTCGCTCACGGGAGTCTTGTCGACCTTATTTGTCTCTCGGTTCTTGTTGAATGCTTTGCTCTCGTCGGAGCAAAAAGCGACACCGGCCAGGTCCTTGGCATGGCTGGGCAGATGGGAAGAAAACGGGGCAAGTCAAGAGTGCTTGTGGCCCGATTGTGTCTGGATACGCGGCGGCCCCGAGCGCGGGATGTGCGTTCGGGGCCGAGTGCGGAGTGCTATTTGCCGGGATTCAGGCGTTGCTTGCGCGACGAGGGTTCCGTCGTGGCGTGAGGCGTTCGTTCAGATCTGGAACTCCTCGATGGCGGGCTCGGGCTGGATCCGGCGTTCGTTGTTCAGCAGGTCCTCTGAGCCGTGCTGTGTTCTCCGTTCGGCAGCGGGGGCATTCGCACGGTGGGAATGCCCATGTAAGCGGTACGGGGCCTGCTCGGTTGCCAGTCAGAACCTCGACCTCGCCTCGGTCCTCGGTCATGGCGCCCTGGGCGTTGACCTTGTAGACGCGCAGGGTGAGGCGGGAGCACCGGGGAGGGGTCTGCGGGAGTTCCAGTGGGTCGGTCATGGGTGGGTAGTGGTCGGCGCACTCGGTGCACGCGTACACGTTGAAGCCGGGGCCTGTTGCCGCGTGTACCTCGTGGACGAGGACCGGGGTGTTCGTGGTGCGGTGGCAGCGGGCGCACATCCGCAGGGCCGTGGGCGCTCGCTGGCAGGGGACATCGCGTTCGGTACGGCGGCGGTGCTGGTCCTGGCGACCATCATGCTCGGCGCCTATGCGGGCGCGGCCCTCACCCATGGCTTGGCTGACGACTCCTTCTTGTCGTCAGCGGTTCCTGATGACGGACGGGTGGCCGTGATCATCGGGGGTGTCGGCATGGGGAGCCTGATGCTGCCTCTGCTCCTTCTCGCGGCAGTCCGGGGGACCAAGGAGAAGCCCAGGCTCAGGCCGGGCGAGGCGCTGCTCAAGGCGCTCGCCGTTGTGCTGCTCGGCGTCTACCTGGGTGTCGTCTCGCTGCTTCCCGCTCAGCTCGGCTGGATCCTTCCCGAGAGGGTCGTCTCGCTGATCAGCGTTCCCTTCGTCGGCTTCAGCTGGGCGCCTCTGGTGCTGATCCCTTGGGAACAGTTCGGGCTGGGGGACACGGCACGGCTGCGCGTCGGCTCGCGCGGTCAGGGCAGCTCCAGCTCTGCCTGATGCAGGTCCTGCCCGGAACGCAGTGCGTATACGTCGCGTATACTCGCCCCATGTCCGACGTCATGATCCGTGTGCCCGCCGAAGTCCGTGACCAGCTTGCCGCCGTGGCCGAGGCGCGAGGGACGAGTCTTCGTGCCCTTATGCAGGACATAGCAGCTCAGACGCTGACTCCTGAGCAGATCAAGGAGCGGGCCGATCGCACCCGTGCGCTGCTTGCCGAGCGGTTCGGGCACGACGTGACGGATGAGGAATCCGCCGAGATGCGGCGCAAGATGCTTGCGGCAACCGCCGCTCACCGGGCCGCACTCGCCGAGGCGGAGGCGACCCGTTGAGCTCGACTGAGCATTACGTCCTGGACACTCCGACTCTGCTCGCCTTGGGGGGCAACAAGCAGGTATCCGGCCTCATTCACGCTGCTGCGGCCAGCGGTGATGTGCGTCTCTGGGCGCCTGTCCTGTGCGTCCTGGAGGCGGAGCGTGAGCGTTCGGGGATCGTTGAACATGTCGGCTTGCTGATCGATGTGGTGCACCTGATCGACGATGACTACGCGATGGCCGTGACGATCGCCGAACTGTGCCGTGACGGTGTTTCCTTCGGCGTGGCCGCAGCGGTGCACGCAGCGCGGCCGAACCAGATGGTTCCCGAGGGCGCGCTGGTCGCAACCGTCGCTCCGGAGCCGTACGAGGGGCTCGGAGTCGGCGTTATGGATCTGAATCGCTGACGCGAACGTTGCCTGCCTGTCCCTGCGGGAGCGGGCAGGCAACGATGGGCTTTCCTCGTCCGGTTCATCCGCCGAGGCCGACGTCGGAGGGTGGAAATACCGAGCTCGGCCGAGCATCATGCCCTGGATCTTCCCCGTGAAGCCGAAGGCCGCTCCCACGGGCCTGCGGCCAGTCATGATGCCCATAGGAGGTGAGCTGCGGTGACTGTGATGAGTGAGTTGATCGAGCGCGGCGGTATCCCGGAGGGGTACAAGGTCGAGATGTTCGATGGAAGGGTGATTATGACCCCGCGGAGTCCGGAGCAGGACTGGACCGCGGCGGATGTCAGGGATGCGGTCAAGGCCGCTGGCATCGCTCGCGACCGCGTATTCGGCGATGTCCTCGTCACCTTTCCCGGGGAGAACGATGCGGCACCGGACCTGACGGTCATCGGTTTCGACGCCGAGCGCCGCAAGAACAGCTACTCCTGCCTCGATGTGCTCATGGTGGCCGAGGTCCCGTCCGAGCCGGAGGACGAGAAGGACTACGTCAGGAACGTGCAGAAGTACGGCCGCTTCGGGATCGACTACTACATGATCGCTGACCCGTTCAAGAAGGTCGTCACGCTGATGTCGGAGCCGCATGCCTCCGGCTACGACCGAGTCGTCGAGATCCCGTATGGGGAGCAGGTGAGTCTTACCCTGGCCACCGGTGAGCGCGTGAAGATCGACACCAGCACCTTCCCTACGCGTGAGGCGTGACGAGCGGCGTCACCCTTAGGTCTCTCGGGTCGAGTCGGTGACGCCCCGTGAGAAGTCCCCCCGCCCCACCCGAACCGCCAAGCTGTCCTCCGGCCCCGCCAGTAGCGAGCCGTAACCCGTCCTCGCCCAAAGGCTGTTGGGCACCTCGAAGTACGGCACGAGTCGGTCGTCCTCCGCCGCGTCCATGTCCATGAGTACCTCGGGAGCACGTCGCGCGCGCAGCGCCTCCGTGCAGGTCGTGCACGTGGCCACGCGGAGTGATTCGCGGCGGCCGAGGAGGCGCCAGTCGGTGCGGGAGGTGGCGCGGCCGTGGAGGGGGTTGAAGAAGCAGAGGGGGAGGGGAGCGGGGGTGGTGGTCGTCAGGGCGGCGTGGCCCTCGGCGGTCAGGGCCAGGACTCCGGCCAGGTCCGGGACGCCGCGGGATGCGTCGAGGACGGTGCCGGCGGCAGCGTAGGCGTCAAGTGCCCTTTGCAGGGCGGGGGTTGACGCGGATGCCGACTGGACCGAGTCGCCGAGGGACAGGATCTCTGCCTCGGCCTGGCGGCGGAGTTGGGCCTCGTCGGCCGTGCGGGCCGCGGTGAACACGGTCCGGGGGTACGGGAAGGGCGCGCGTCGGCGGCGTACGAAGAGGAAGGTGGTGAAGGCGACCGCCGCGAGAGCCAGTACGGCGATCAGGGTCGGCCACAGCCAGGAAGGTTGCGTTGAAGTGCCTTTGTCTGCACGGGAGTTCGACAAGTACGAGCCGTCGCGCAAGTCCTCCGTCGCCTCCTCGTACGCCTTCTCCCCGTTCCCCTCCTCCACCAGCTCGATCGCCTTCGCCGTACGGTCCGCCAGGCCCGCGTCCTCCATCTCACCCAGGTGGCCGACCGCGGCCACCGCGTCCTGCGCCTGGTGGGCCTCGCCCGGCCACTCGTAACCGTTCAGGTAGTCGGTGAAGTCGCCGTCCGTGGTGATGAGGATGAGGTCGCGCAGGGCGAGGCGGTCGTGGACGATCTCCGCGAGCGTGTCCGAGTCACCGTTGAAGGAGTCGCCCTTGGTGAGGGGCGTTAGAACTACCTTGATGGGGAGGCCAGTTCGGGCGATCTGGTTGGTCAGCTCCTGCTGACGGGCGGGTGGGACCGAGCCCTCGTACGCCGGGTCGACGTACACGGGCGACGAGCGCAGGGCGTTCGCGATGCGCTCGCCGGGGCTCGGGTCCTTCGCCCAGGCCGGCGCCGGGACAGCGGCGAGTAGGGCGAGGAGCAGGGCGGTCACGAGTGCGGTGAGGAGGAGGACGGCGGGGCCTCGCTTAGCGGACACTGGCGAACTCCCGTACGTGGTTGACGAGTTGGGGAATTCCGTCGCGTACGGCGGGAAGGGGGCCCTCGGCCTCCTCGTACGGTATGCGTTCGTCGCGCCCCTGCCCCCGCCCCTGACCCGGCAGCGTCATCCGGATCGTGTGCACCGTGCCCGGCTCGACGACGGCCGTGTCGCGGCACACCTCGCAGACGGGGAGCATGCGTCGGCGTACGGGCTCGGCGGGGCCGGAGATGCGTACGTGATGGCGGCTGACCGCCGGGCCGTGCAGGGGGTTCAGGCCGCAGCAGAGGTTGTTGGTGTCGCCGGTGAGGGCGGCCCGGCCGGCGCGGGCGAGGACGATGACCGCCACCAGGGAGGCGGGCTCCACGGCGTCGTCGTCGATTCCGGCATCGCCGTCGACCAGCAGCATCGCGGCGTCGAAGCAGTCCCAGGCGCGGGTGCCCGCCTCGGGGTCGGGTGCGGTGACGGTGGGGTCGGGTTGTCCGTTGCCGTCGGTGAACTCCCTTGCCAGCGTGCCGAGTTCGGTACGAGCCGTGCGGCGCAGGTACGCGGTCGACGGGTCTGTCGGCGCCTCCAGGGGCAGCACCGCCGTGGGTACGGGCGCGGGGTTGCGTCGGCGCAGCACCGCGCCGGTGATCCCGAGCACCGTCGCGACGAGTCCGAAGACGAGCAGCGCGGCCACGGCCCCCATGATCAGTCCGGGCCAGAAGTCGCCGGAGAAGAGCGGGGGGAGTGCGTGTGTGTCGATGGGTTCCCGGCTCGGGATGGTGTCGGGGGAGCTGGGCTCGTCCGTACGCGGTGCCTTGTCGAGGAACGTCATGAGCTGGTCGAGGCGTTCGCCGAGCCGGTAGCCGTCGGATTCGCCCGAGTCGGCGGAGTGATCGCCGTAACCGATGGAGTCCGGCAGCTCGAGGATGAGGTGGCTGTTGTCGAGACGCAGGCCGTAACTGAGGACGCTGATGTCTCCGTCGAGCGGGTCGGCCGCGACGTATACGCCGTCCTTGCCCAGCTTCTTGTGCACCGCTGAGGTGAAGACCTCCGCGTTACCGTCCGACTCGTCCCCGGACGTCGTCGGGACGATGGACAGGTAGACCGGGCCGCCGTCTTGGGAGCGCTCGAACTCCCTTATTTTCCCGTCGAGTTTGCGCTTCTGTTCGGCGTCGAGGACGCGTGGGCTCTCCGGATCCTCGTAGACCGGGTTCTGCCGTAGCCCCTCCGCGACCCGGTCGATCCGAGCGGACAGATCGGCGGCGGTGGGCGGTTGCGCGGCGCTCGACGTGGTCTGGTCGAAGGTGAGCGAGGCGCCGAGGGCGATCGCGGCGGCGGTGAGGAGGGCGAGGCCGGGCACTGTGCCACGGGGTACGCGGCGGGCTGGGGCTGTGCCCGACGTCGCGGTGCGCGCCGAGGGCAGGTGGCGCCGCCAGCGACGTACGAACGGTGTGATCAGCAGAATCAGCAGAGGTGCGCCGGTGAGCAGGATCCCGGTGAGGAACGACTGGTTGTCGCGGTCCGTCGGGCTGATGTACAGCCGTTCGGGATCCTCGCCGGTGCCGCCGCCGTACTTCTCGTGCGCCGCCGCCGCCCGCTCAGCCGCCTTCTCGCCGCCCAGCGCGACGACTTCGACGAACCGCTCGAAATTCCTCAACGGTCCTGCGTCAAAAGGCAGTTCAAACTGCGCCACGGTCGCGGCATCGTTGGCCGGCGCCCGCACTCCGTATGCCACCGCGTCGGTTACGCCGATGTCGTTCACCAGCACGTACAGCCCGTCCCGCCCGAGCCGGTCGTGCACCGCGCCGAGCAGCGCCTTGCCGTTGTTCCAGTCGGTGAGTACGAGTACGTACGTCGGCACGCCTGTGTCCTTCGCCAGCCGGGCGAAGTCGGGAGCGGTGGACTGGGGGATCTCCCGGGGGAGTTGGTCGGTCACGTAGACCGGGTTGGCGCGGAGGCGGTCGGCGAGGTGGGCGGCTTGGGTGGTGTCGGCGGCGGTTGCGGGGGTGGCGGTGGTCGTCAAGAGGGCGGACAGCAGGAGGAGCACGAACGCGAGGGCGTGCGCGTGGTGTCTGGGGCGCGGCGTGATGGTCATGGCTGCCTGTGTGTTCTGCGTGTCTCGATCAGCGGTTGACGGACTGGATTTCCTGGACGGTGATGTCCTGGACGGCCTCGATCGTGCCGTTGGGCAGGTCGACCGGGTCTGCCTGGCCGGTGCCTGTCCAGCTGATCTCCCAGGTGAGGGTGGCCTGGAGGGGGAACGTGCCGCCGGCTGAGGAGCGGCGGTAGATGATGCCGCAGGGAGGGGTTTCCTCGGCCTTGCCCTTGGCGTAGGGCTCGCCGATCTTGCCGTCGACGATGGGGCATTCGCCGTTGGCGGGGAGGGTGGTGGCGTCCTCGGTGCCCGGGTCGAGGGTGAGGGATACGGGGGTGGCCGTCGTTGTCGCCTGGATGTTGAAGCCGGGGACGTCGATGGCCGCCGTCGCCTGGACGTCGTCGAAGACGGCGTCGTCGAGCCATGCCCAAGTCGGCAGGTTCACCTTGGTATTGGCCTCGGGAGCGAGCGTGACCTCGGTGTCGGGAAGCTGCATGTGCTGGTAGGCGAGGTCGGCGAGCATCTGCGGAGTGATGGCCTCTTCGTACTGGGGCGGCGGGGGTTCGCCGTTGTCGACCCAGAAGGGGAGTTCGCTGCACGAGGTCCGCTTGAGGTAGTCCGGCTCGTTGGGGTTCTCGACGCCGGCCCAGAACATCCCCTCGCCGTCCTTCTCGACGTTGTAGTCCTTGTAGCCGGGGGTGTCGGTCCAGCCGTACTCGTCCTCGTAGTGGCGCTGCGTCTCGCCGATCGCGGCGCCCGCGGTGCCGCCCATGCCCGGGGTGTTCTTCTGGTTCTCGATGTCCTTGGACATCTTCTCCTTGAAGTCCTTGGCGCCGAGGTAGGGGGCGTACCAGCAGGGTGGCGGCGTCCAGTTGACGTCGGTGGAGGATACGTTTCCGGTGGTGCCGTTTTTGGCTACGGCTCCGGAGTATTGGACCTTCGCGGCGGCGAAGATGCCGGTTTCGTCGCCGCCCCCTTGCGCTTCCGCGTCGCCGCCCTTGCCCGTATCCACCGGTTCCGCCGCGGAGTTGGGCGCTGTGAGGATGAGGGAGCTGATCGCGAGGGTCAGGGCAGCAGTGCTGGTGCCGAGGACCGTACGCCGTGACCTGTTCACCGGCACTTCTCCGCCTCCGTCTCGACGAACACCTTGGATGCCTGCCACAGTCCCTCGCCTGTGGGGGACTTGACCATGATGACCTTGTAGTAGGCGAAGTCCTTGGCACTGGGCTCGGCCTTGAGGACCTTCCCTGTCTTGACTTCTTTGCCGAGGAACTTGCCGGTGTCCGCGCAGAACGCGACCTCCACGGATTTGCCGTTCGGGGCTGAGCGTGTGGTGGCGTCGTAGTGACGGCGGGTGCCGGTGGCGGTCCAGCCGCCCTTGATCCATTCGTTGATCTGCACCTCGGCGTAATGCAGTCCGTCGCCGGTGGCGTAGGCGACCACGGCTGCGTCGTTGCTGGTGCGCTTGTCGACGCCCCGGTAGATGGCGCGGAGGAAGTTGGCGGCGTCGTCCATCGCGGCCGCCTCGTTCTCCTTCTCCGGCTTGTCCCAGTCGAAGACCAGGTTCATGTCCTTGGGCAGTGACACGTCCACGCCGTCAGGCTTGTCCTCCGCCGGTGCTGCCGAGGGTTCCGGCGACTCCTTCGGCGTCTCGGCCCCCGTGTCGGCACCGGCGATCTTGTCGTTTTCCTTCGAGCTGTCATCCCCGCTGCCGCAGGCTGTCAGGAGTAGGGCTGCGGTTGCGGCGAGCGCGGCAGCAACGGGCAAAGGGCGGCGGTTCACTGTGGGCTCCCCGTGAGACATAGGTTCAGCTAAGAGCAATGACGGTATCCGTGGGGCGGACGGTTTCGCCACGGCGAACTTCCTTGCATGGCTGGGCAGATGGGGATGAATGGGGGCAACGGGATTGCTCTTGTGGCCTGATCGTGTCTGGGTGCACAGCGGCCCCGAACGCTGAGTGAGCGTTCGGGGCCGCGGGTTGAGGGTGTTTGCAGGGATTCGCGTTGTGTGACGCGAAGAGGTCGTTCAGGTTGCGGGCTGGTCGAGGCAGTTGGGGCATTCGCACGGTGGGAATGCCCACGTGAGCGGTACGGGCTCGGCTCGGCCGCCGCTCAGGACTTCGACTGTGCCTCGGTCCTCGGTCACAGTGCCGTGGGCGTTGACCTTGTAGACGCGCAGGGTGAGGCGGGAGCACCGGGGAGGGGGTTTCGGGGAGTTCGAGTGGGTCGGTCATGGGCGGGTAGTGGTCGGCGCATTCGGGGCAGGCGTAGACGTTGAAGCCGGGGCCTGTCGCCGCGTGGACTTCGTGGACCAGGACCGGGGTGTTCGTGGTGCGGTGGCAGCGGGTGCACATCCGCACGGCGGGGCGGGTCATCGGGTGGTCGCCGGGACGCGGATGCCGTGGATGTGGGTCGGGCCGGTGTCGATGCCCAGGGTTGCCAAGTACAGAGCGCAGCGGCGTTCGCGTTGGCGGCGGTGTTCGGCGGGGTCCAGGACGTAGGGGCGTACGAGACGGGACGTGCTGCCGTCGAGGAGTCCGGTGAACCGGGGTGGTGGGACCGGGATGTACCGCAGGGGCGGTACATCTCCGAGGCGGTGGCGGCCTCGGGGGCGTGGGGTGCAGATGCTCAGCATCCAGGCGGCGAAGCGGACGATAAAGTCCAACATGCTGGCGCTCCTATTCAGCGACGGCCATGCCCCGGGGCGGTTGCACCCGCCGCCGGGGTCTCTTTCAGTAACAGGCACGGTACAGGGTGCACATGGGTGGTGTATAGCGGTTATCCGCACTCCAAGGAGCCATGTAGTTACGTGCTGTCGTACGTTGTTCGATATGACAGGAGAGTCAGGGCAGTCGCCGATCGACCCGACGAAGATTGCCTATGTCTACATGCAGATGGCGGACCACATCGCGGCCCGCATCGCTTCGGGGGAGCTGCGACCTGGTGCGCGGCTGCCGGGCGAGCGCGACCTTGCCGCTGAGTACGGGGTCGCGCACTTGACCGCCCGCCGCGCCACCCGCGAACTCCGCGACCGCGGCCTCGTCATCACGCTCCCCGCGAAGGGCACCTTCGTCGCGTACCCGGACGCGAACGAGCCCGCCGACGACAGCCAGGAGTAACGGCGTCGTCCGCCCCGGCGTCCCTCCGTCGCACCGCCTCGACGAGGACGTCGTCCGAGTTCAGCACGGCCACGTCTCTTCACCGTAAAAGAGGTTGAGAGCGGCTTCGACGTCTCGTCGCTCCTCCTCCGCCAACTCCCTTGCAGCAACGCCTGGTTCGGGCGGAAGGGCTGCCGCTTCTGCCTCCGCCTTCGCAATGAGGGCATCGAGCCCGGAGAACTGTTCCTCGATGGCTTCGGTCTCCGCCACCTGCCGGGTCGCAGCGTGCACGACGTACGCGGAGACGTCCATGCCTGCCCGCTCCGCGTGCCGCCTGATGTGCTCGGCCTGCTCCTGCTCAAGGCTGATGGTGATCCTGGTCTTGGTCCTGGCCATGAGAAGAGTGTGCCGCCGCGACCAGGAGTACGTGCCCTCGTACGCTTGACGCACACCAGCTCGTATCAGAACCGGGGGAGAACGGCATGGCCCGCTACATGGAGGCGCTCACCATCGAGCGCGGTGGCTTTCGGATCAAGGTGCCGGAGTCGTGGTGGGAGTTCGACGTGCGGCCCGAGTCGCGGGACGACTCCATACGCAGGATGGTGGCCGAACGAGTGCGGGCCCGCCCGGAGTTGGAGAAGTACAAGGACACGTACACCGCCTTCCTGCAGAAGTCCGCGGCCGACGCCTGGAAGTCGGGTGCGCTGTACTGCGGTTGCATGGCGGAGAGCTTCGGCGGGGACACGCCGATCACCGGCTCGATCACCGTCTCGCTCGTCGGCGGGCGTACGCAGGCCGGTGAGCCTCTCTCCACCGACCCGCAGTTCATGGCGGGCCAACTCGCCGTGCGCGAGGCCAAGAAGGAGGGCGACGCGTGGCGGAAGGTCACGACCGTTGACATCCCCGGCGTCGGGCCGGCGGCGCGTACGTACGGCATCGAGGACATCCCGGTCCCCGGCGACAGCCTCAACCGCACGATTCGTGCCGTACTCATGCAAACGTTCATCCCCGTGCCCGGCCAGGAGGGCAAGGTCGCGCTCATCGCAGGCAGCAGCCAGGTGCTCGACCTCGCGGACTCGTTCTTCGACATCTTCGACGCGATCACGTCTACGTTCCGCTTCGCGGAGTAGGACCTGGGCGAGTGCGGGGGCTTCGCCTGCCCCTGCGTAAATTTGCGGCCTTCACATCGAACGCTCGTACCCGCTAACTTCACTTGTGCGTATGTGTGGTTGGCGGGGTGGATGTGACGGGGGTTGCGGCGTGGTGGGGTATCGGCCGACGGACTGGCATGTGCTGGACCTGGACAAGGACCCGACGCCGGGGGATCCGGAGCGGGTGCGGTCGCTGGCCCGGCAGCTGCACGCCTTCGCCGACGATGTGCAGGACGCGCTGCGGCTGGTGAAGGGGATGGCGGACGAGGATGCCGTCCTGGCGATGGTGGGCAAGACGGCCGAGGTGTTCCGGGAGGAGTTCTCCGGGGTCCCGAAGAACCTGAAGAAGCTGAAGAAGTCCTACGACCTGGCCGGGGACGCCTTGGCGGCGTACTGGCCGAAGCTGGAGCGGGCGCAGGCGCTGGCGGACCGGGCGCTGGTCAGGGGGCGGGAGGCGCAGGCGGATCTGGCGTCGGCCAAGTCGCGGCTGTCGACGGCCGATTCGTGGGTGACCCGGGCGACCAAGGAGGCCGACAAGTACCAGGACGATCCCGGGTCGGCGGGCAAGGATGTGCCGAAGCCGGATGAGTCCAAGGTGCGGGCCGCAACGAGGGATGCGACCAGCGCCAAGTCGGCGCAGACCGCCGCCCAGTCGGACGTCAGCGCGGCGCAGAGCGCGCTGGATGCGGCGAAGAAGATGGCCGCGGACGCGCGGCAGATGCGCGAGGACGCCGCCCGGGAGGCGAAGAACAAGCTGGAGGAGGCCTCGGACGCGGGCATTCAGAACCGTGCCTGGTACGAGGAGGTCGGCGACTGGGTCTCCGACAACTGGGACACCATCGTCGAGGTCTGCAAGGTCGTTGTCGCCGTTGTCGGCATCATCGCGATGATCATCGGCGGGCCGATCCTCGGTGCGATCGTCCTGGTCGCCGCCCTGGTGGTGCTGGCGGACACCCTCAACAAATACGCGAAGGGCCAAGCCTCGCTATGGGATGTGGGGCTCGCGGCGCTGGACTGCATCCCGGGCATGAAGGGCCTGACCACCCTCGGCGGCCTCGCCAAGGGCCTGAAGGCCTTCGGTAAGACCGGCCTCAAGGGCATGGCCATGGGCGTCAAGGGCCTCGGCAAGGGCGCCCGTGCCATGGGCCGCCAGATGAAGAAGCTCTTTACTCGCGGCGATCCCATTGACATGGCCACCGGCCAGATGGTCATGTCGGCCACCGATGTGACCCTGGACGGCATGCTTCCTCTGCTGTTGGAGCGCCACTACCGTACCGGCGTCCGCAGCGGGCGCTTCCTGGGCCGGAGTTGGAGCTCAACCCTCGATCAGAGGCTGCTGCTCGACGAGGCCGGTGTGCGGTTCGTGGTCGATGACGGCATGGTTCTCACATGCCCCGTGCCTGAGCCCGACGTGCCCGTGCTCCCGGTGGCGGGCCCGCACTGGCCGCTCGGCTGGGCCGAGGGCGAACTCACCGTGCACCGACCCGAGACGGGACAGACCCTCCGCTTCCGTCCGCTGCCTGACCGGCCCTCGGCCGAACTGCCGCTCGCGGTCATCAGTGACCGCAACAACAACACGATCTCGGTTACGTACGCCGCCGACGGCACCCCTGAAGAGATAGCCCACCATGGTGGCTACCGCGTGGGTGTGACCTGCGAGAACGGTCGAATCACGGAGTTGAACCTGCGCAGCCATCCCGAGCGACCCACGTTGGTTCGTTACGGCTACAACGCGCGTGGAGATCTCGCCGAGATCTACAACTCCTCCGGCCTGCCACTGAAGTTTTCCTACGACGACCGGCACCGCATGACCCGTTGGGAGGACCGCAACGGCATCTGGTATCGCTTCGAGTACGACGACGCCGACCGCTGCGTTGCGGGTCGCGGTATCGACAGAATGCTGGACTACACCTTCGTCTATGACGATGACGCGCACCGCACAATCGCCACCGATTCGCTCGGGTACGCCACCCACTACCAGTTCAACGACGCGTATCAGCTGATCGCCGAGACCGACCCACTGGGCAATATCACCCTCCAGGAATGGAACCATCGGGACCAACTTCTCTCCCGCACCGACCCGTTGGGGCGAACCACCCGAATGGAGTGGGATGAGGCCGGCAACCTGATCGCCGTCCACCTCCCCGACGGATCCACATCCTCGGGCCTCTTCAACGAACTCAATCTGCCGGTAGAACTGACCGGTTACGACGGCACGGTTCTGCGGCAGGAGTGGGACGAGCTGGGGAACTGCATATCCATGACGGACCCCGCGGGCGCGACCATCGTCTTCACACGCGATGAGACCGGTGCCCTGGCCTCGCTGACCGATCCGACGGGCGCGGTGCAGCATTTCGTCAACAACGCCGCCGGTCAGCCGGTTTCGGCGACGGATCCGCTCGGGGCGGTGACGAGCATCGCGTACGACTCCTTCGGGCGGAACACCGCCATCACCGACCCATTGGGCGCCACCACGCACCTGAGTTGGACCATTGAGGGGCACCCGGCAAGGCGTACGAACCCGGACGGCACCACCGAGGCATGGACGTATGACGGTGAGGGCAACTGCCTCAGCCATACGGACGCGTTGGGCCAGGTAACCCGCTTCACCTATGGCGGCTTCGACCTGTTGACGACGCGGACCACGCCCGACGGGGTCCGCCACACATTCACGCATGACACCGAGCTGAGGCTGGTCCAGGTAACGGACGTCCGGGGCCTCACCTGGGATTACACGTATGACGCGGCAGGTCGCCTCACGGCGGAGACGGACTTCGACGGACGGACGCTCGCCTATACCTACGACATGGCTGGCCAGCTTCTGAGCCGTACCAATCCCTTGGGACAGACGACGGCCTTCTCGTACGACATTGTGGGCAACCAGATCGAGAAGACGGTCGACGGCCGCACGACTGTGTTCGCGCACGACTCTGCCGGACGTCTTCTGACGGCCACCGGTCCGGACGTCACGCTCGCCTACCAGTACGATTCGATCGGCCGGATCACTGCGGAAATCGTCGACGGACGCGTGCTCACCACGGCGTACGACGCCCTGAGCCAGCCCGTCCGCCGCTCCACTCCGACCGGCGCCATCGCGACGTACTCCTATGATGCGGCGGGCAACCGCACCGTGCTGATTTCCGCTGGGCGCTCCCTCGTTTCCACGTACGACGCTCTAGGACGGGAGATCCTGCGTCGGCTCGGCGGCCAGGGACCTGCCCTCACCCAGACCTGGGACGCCGAGGACCGCATCACCGGACGGACGCTGACCGCTCAGGGCAGGCATCTGAAGCAGGAGACCTTCACTTACCGGGCCGATGGCAGCGTCGTCGCCCTCGATGACCATGCGACCGGGCGCCGGACATTCGATGTCGACGGCGCGGGCCGTGTCACTGGGGTCCAGGCCGCGGACTGGACCGAGTCCTACACGTACGACGCGGCCGGCAACCAGACGCGGGCTGACTGGCCCGGTCGGCAGCCGGTCCGCGAGGCGCGGGGCGACCGCGCCTACGACGGCAATCGTCTGACGCGCGCCGGTTCCATCCACTACGAGTACGACGCCGCGGGCCGCGTTGTCCTGCGCCGCAAGACCCGGCTGTCTCGTAAGCCCGACATCTGGCGATACACCTGGGACGCGGAGGACTGCCTCACCTCGGTAATCACGCCCGATGGAACGGTCTGGCGCTACCTCTACGACCCGCTGAGGCGACGTACAGCCAAACAGCGTCTCGGCCCCGACGGCTCGACCGTAGTCGAGGAGACCCGCTTCACTTGGGACGGTCCGGACCTCGTCGAGCAGACGACCCGTACTGATCGGTTGCCCGAGGAGGTCACGCTCACCTGGGACCGCCACGGCATACGGCCTCTCGCCCAGACAGAACGCCGCACGGCTGCCGACGACCCGCAACACCTCGTCGACGAGCGCTTCTTCTCCATCGTCACCGACCTGGTCGGCACTCCGACCGAGCTCGTCTCGGAGGACGGCGACATCGCCTGGCGTGGGGATGCCACTCTCTGGGGGCTCACCACTTGGAGCACGGGCACGGATACCAGCACACCTCTGCGTTTCCCCGGCCAGTACTACGACCCCGAAACCGAATTCCACTACAACTACTTCCGGCACTACGATCCGGCGACCGCGACGTACGTCACCCCGGATCCGCTGGGAATGGACGCCGGGCCGAATCCACGGGCTTATGTGGTTAACCCTTTGCTGTGGGTAGACTATTTGGGTCTCCTGACGTGCAAGGAGAATGCCGAGCAACTGGCAAGGAACATGGCACGGGAAGGGCGTGCGAAGGTACGTGGCCAAGCGGCGGCACATATTGTCCCCTCTGGCTTCAATCGCGGGGGAGCCCCGCAGATGCGCGCTCTGTTGCAGAGGTACGGAGTTGATATCAATGATGCTGCGAACGGAATTCCATTGGGGCACCCAAGGCCCCACAATTTCACGCATAGCAATGCCTTCCTGGGGCGGCTCGACCAGCACCTCCAGCAAGTCGTGCAGGAGGGAATCGACCGTGGCATGGGGGCGCGAGCCATCCGGACCCAGCTGCGACGGGCGCTGCGAGATGTCGGCAGAGCTGTCGAGGGTGAACTCGCAACCGGCGCCCCAGGGCCGGGCGCTTACTGGACGGTGAATCCATGATGTCCGAACCTTCCCTGGAACCCCGCTCGGTGTACCGATTGCTGCCGAGTATGGGAGAATTTCGACTCCTCATGCTCGAAGGGTCCTCGCTCAGGAAAGTAATTCGCTGGCTGCGCACGGACTCTCCGGAGGATCTACCCACGGCACTGAACGCGGAGTGGGGTGGTGACCCGAAAGACCGAAAGGGTGAGTTCCCGTCCGGTTATCCTGGTGCGCCTGTTATGAGCCGTCGTATCGCAGGTCTTCTACGGGATGACCTTCTGGCGGCGGGGAGCTTCCTGCCTGTACGTATCACGGACTCGGAAACCGACGAATACGTTCTCTACACCGTAGAGCAAGTGATCGACTGCGTGGACCTGCGGAGATCTTCAAAACCGAAGAAGGGAAACGGTGAGATCAAGAAGGCGGTCTTCCGGCCGGACACCCTGCCCGCTGACCTACCGGCGTTCCGGGTACCGGAATTCCGTGGCGGTGTCTACTGGAACGGTTGGGCGGTGGACCGCCTCACCGAACTGCTGGGCAGCGACTTGGAAGCGCGATTGATCTGGTCCGAGGATCCGTCCCTCACGCCGCACCCGAATCCCTGGGGTTTCTGACGTGGACAATGCGCCGAAGTCGGCCTTCCACGACCATATGTGCCGCGGTGCCGAACGCGTCCTGCACGGCTTCCCGGATGTACTCCGTCCCGAGATCTACGTCATCTCGTTCGAGGTCTGGCGCGTCGACCAGGATCCTCGCTACCCCTACGCGGCCATCGGCTACAACACCGAGAGCGAGGTCCGCCGGGTGCTGGATCAGGGCTGTGCGTACGAAGGGTCCGCCCGTTGGGAGTACTCGTACTGGTTGCTGGAAGGGTTCGAAAGGCTCGGCCATGTTCCCGAGGATCCGGCCGGCAGCCGCCTGCACCTGGCCGAAGCGCAGGCGGAAGGGCTCTGGTACGAGGACGAGGACGGCCTCTCCGACGAGGTGTGCGATGCCCGCGACGACCAGCTTGTCCGCCGATTCGACGAGGTGTGCATCGATGTGGCCCGCCACCTGCGAGCTGGCGGCCACCTCGCCCGGGTACTCGAACGACCGGTACCGATCGTGCTGTTCGACATGGACCGCCCGGGCTGGGAGACGGAAGCCACCGAGGCCGCCAATCCTCCCGAGGTGCTCGCCGCCTTCCTGGACCATCATTCGGTGAGATGAGCGACGGAACGGACCACGGTCGGCTTGCGACAGCAGGGCGGCCCAGAGTGGATCGGTTTGGAGGAGACTGAATTGGCTCGCAATGTGGAAGCCTACTCCGCGCTTCATGAGATCCCTGCTGATTTCATGGCAGGATTTTGTCTGGCCTGCGCGGAACGTGGGAGTGGAATATTTACTGCGCTGGCCCAACCGGCAGATGCAGAGTGGCTCTCCTATGCCCTCGACGCTGCCTGGAAGGCCCCAACTGGGCAAGTCGATGAGGGCGACCTCATCGAGATTCTCGAGGGATTTGAAACAAGAACTGCGTCAATGGATGCCGACGATCCGGGCAGCGAAGGGTTTTCTATCGCACAGTCCGCGATGCTGGCCGTAAACGCCATCGCCGTTTACATGAACCCGAATCCGGCGCGAGCCGAGATGTCTGGGCAGACGCTCGAAACGACCCTTGGAAGCTTTGACTTCAAACTGGGCGGCGCTGAGGGCGCCGTGATTCGGGCAGGCGAGGACGAGGAAGTCGGACGCCTCCAGCAGTTGGAGCAAGGTGCCCAAAATTCCTTCGTCGAATCGATCCGCACCTTGATTTTAAATCAAGAGGAAAATGGCCTCGGTGGGGATTTCCTCGAAAATCTTCGTGAATCTTGCGCGCCCATTCGCGACGAGTTCGAGGCGGCCACTGTAGTCGTGGCTGAGCTGGTCGGCTGGGACCAGTAGTGATATGGATGGGACTGATCATTCATCGATGGCCGGTGCGCACCTCGGACGATCGATGAGGGCTCGTGGCTATTACCGGTGAGTGGGTCGATGATTGGGTGAAGCGCGTGGAGGCGCTCACCTCTGCCTTCATCGAGGGCTTCCAACTCGCGTTCGGTTACCCGCCGGGCGAGAACTACGTGGTATCGGCTTCGGGGGTATCAGGGGCAGAGGTCAAGGAACTCGTGGGTGTTGGGGGCGTGCCCGAGGACCTGGTTGTCTTGTATCGGCGGGTAGGGCGGGTGAGTCTCCCGGATGTGGGTTCCGGCTTCTTTGTGCATTCGGTGGGCCAGACGGTGGCGGGGATGCGTGGTGATCTCCCGACGCGGATCGTTGGCGCCCGCGAGGACTCCGTTGTCGTCTTCGGGTCCGATGGCGGGGGCGCGTTCTTCGCGCTGAGTACCACCGATGGGGCGACCGTGTACCGGCTTCCTCCTTCTGGTGTTGAGGGAGGCGTCTACACGGAGGGAGCGCTTCCGTGCGAGGTTGTCGCGTCCGACCTAGTCGGCTTTCTGCGCCTCCTCGAGCATGAGTTGAAGGGGGCCCAAGGGCTTCGCGCTTCGTGGTAAAGGCCGGAGAGTTCACAACTCACGTGCGACAACGGTCTGGTGGCGTCCGTGGCGAAAGGTGATACTTCGCCCGGTATTGGCAGCATCCCGGGTCAGGGGGTATCGGCCGCGAATGTTACACATTCCAGGGGATCTGTAACGTTCGTAGAACCGCCTACCTGTGGGCAGCCGCCGCGTGGAGGAATCGTGGACATTCGCGCCGTAGTGAACGACTTTCGCAATGTGGTGCCGCTTTCGGGGATGGCCGATGCATGGCACTGGTCTCCTGCTCCACGGATCGACTTTGCCGGCGCGCTCTCCGCGGACGGTGCGCGGTTGCTTCAGGTCAGCGCCCGTGATTCCTATGATACGGAGGGCCAGGCGCGGGAGAAGCGCACGCAGTACCGCATCCCGCTGGCGGTCGGCATCGGCTGCTACGTGCTCGCCGTGATCGTGGGGATGTTCTTCCTGGCGGACGACTTCGGCCTCGCCCTCCTGGTGCCCCTGTGGATCGTGCACGCGGCGCTGCTCATCATGCTGATCCGGAAGCTGGGGGTTGCCGGGGACTCCAGCACCTACGCGGCGCTGTTCATCGTGTGCACTTCTCTGTTCTCCGTGTACGTCGCCGGCATGGCCCGCGAGGACCTCACGCTTCAGCAGCGGGGCGAGAAAGTCACCGCCACGGTCACGAAGGAACGGCTCGATCCGCCTCAGGGGCGCAAGGCCCGTCACTCCCACTACACGCTGGAGCAGCAGGACGGTACTCGGGTCCCGGGCCCAGAGATGGAGACCACGTCCGATAAATACGACGTCGGCCAGGTGCTCACGGTCATCGAGGACCCCGAGGGCAGGCTCAAGCCCCGGACGCCGGGCGAAGTGGACTCCACCGGTGAGTTGCTCGGCTCAGGAGCACTCGCTCTCGCCGCACTCGGCTGTGTCGGCTGGATGGCCTGGCGAGGGCCGGACACCGCAAGGCGGCGGGACGACGGGAAACCGTCGGCCGGGATGCGGAAGGTCTACAACAAGACCGTCACCCGCAACCACAGCACGCAGGCCGAGCAGGAGGAGAAGCTCCGCGAGGCCCTGCGCACGTACCCCGCCGACCGTCGCGGCTACATCAAGGTGCACCCCGAGGACTACCCCGACGTGTCGCAGCGCCGGGCCGCCCGGATCGCCTGGGAGATGGGCCTGCGCGCGGAGGCGGCAGGTAACCGGGGCTCGTGGCGCTTCGGGGAGACCGTGATCGAGGAAGTCCCGCACGACTGAGCACTCGCTCTCCGATCCCTGGTCGCTGGGCCCGGCTCACGCTCGCCGCGTCGGCCACGTGATCGTCGGCGTCATTCGAGAACACCTGGAAGGCTGGCAGCGAGAAAGACCGGGCAGCCTCCGGCGGGCGCGCACGACGTCTACCGTAGGGCGAGGAGGCCTGATGAGCAGCGGATACCACATCAGGTGGAAGGTCCCGTCCGAGCACCGCGAGGACCCCGCCTACCGCGCCGCGGGACGGCGGATGGACTTCGCCCAGGCGGTCTACGACCGGCGCTCGGCGTT
>NZ_BAAGPS010000025.1:89510-135481 GCF_054783935.1 Streptomyces pseudoechinosporeus | reverse complement strand
GAGCACCGCGGGCGGCAGCAGTTCGGCGAACCCGCCGCCGGTCCGCCCGGGCCCGGCCGGCCCCGCCCGACCGGCCGCCACCGCCGCGTCGGGGCGGTCGGCCGGGTCCTTGGCCAGGCAGTCGGCGAGCAGCGGGCGCAGGGACGGCGGGACGGCGGTGAGGTCCGGCTCCTGGTGGGCGATCCGGTAGAGGACCTCGCCCGGTTCGCCCTCGCCGAACGGCGGGCGCCCGCAGGCCGCGAAGCACAGGACCGCGCCGAGCGCGAACACGTCGCCGGGCGGGCCGGGGTCCGCGCCGCCGCTCTGCTCGGGAGCCATGTAGGCGGGTGTGCCGAGCAACTCGCCCGTGGCGGTGAGGTGTTCGGACCCGGCGGCGTGCGCGAGGCCGACGTCGATGACGTACGGGCCGTCGGCGGCGAGCAGGATGTTCGACGGCTTGAGGTCCCGGTGGACATAGCCCTCGCCGTGCAGCGTGCGCAGCGCGTCGGCGAGCTGCCGGGCCAGCGCCCGTACGGACTCCTCGGGCCAGGGCCCGTGTTCGGTCACCGCCTCGGCGAGCGAGGGCCCGACGACGTACTCCGCGGCGAACCACTGCCGCTCCCCCTGCGCGCCCGCGGAGACCAGGCTGGGGAAGTGCGGGTGCGTGCCGAGCCGGGCGGCGGCCTCGATCTCCCGTGAGAACCGTGCGTGCGACGGGACCTGGGCCGCCAGGTCGGCGCGCAGCAGCTTCAGGGCGACGGTGCGTCCCGTCGGCGTCCGGGCGAGATAGACGGTGCCCATGGCGCCGGAGCCGACGCGGGCGAGCAGGCGGTGTCCGCCGACCTCGGCCGGGTCGTCGGCGCTCAGGCCCAGTAGGGGCTGCATACGGCTCACCTCACCGGGAGTGCGTACACGGAGGACTGGTTGACGACCAGGACACGATCGCCGGGCATGCGGTGGACTCTGTAGAGATCCTCGGGGGACTGCCCCGCCTGGAAGGACCAGAGAGCCGTGCCGTTGCGCGGATCGAGGGCCACCACGCCCGCCGCCCGTCCGGCGACCAGCAGAGTGCGGCGGGAGTCGCTGAGGGTCAGTCCCGGGGCGAGCCGGACGTGTTCACCGGGCGGATCGGGGAGGAGTCGTACGCGCCACAGTTCGCGGCCCCGGGCCGGGTCGACGGCGTACACGGTGCGGTTCTGGTCACTGGTGAAGGCGACCTTGCCCAGTCCCGCGATCTCCGTCGTCGAGGGGCTGTTGATCAGTGACTCCTCGGTGCGCGAGGCGTCGTCGTTGAGGTTGAGCCGCCACAGCGGTTCGTCCTCGTCGAGGCGGGCGGCGGTGAGGTGGCCGTCACCCATGGCGTAGACGAGTCGCATGACCGGGTCCACGGTCATCTGGTGGCCCTTGGGTATCCAGTGGTGGGCCAGGCCCGTGCCCGCCCTCCCCCGGTCGAGGTCGATGGGGATCACGTGGGCTGTGCCGTCACGGGCGGCGACCGCGAAGACGCGGCCCTCCCGCACGTCGAAGCCCAGGCCGTCGCTCTTGGAGACCGGGATGTGCAGCCGCCAGCGCTCGGTCCGCTTCCGGTAGTCGAAGGCGATGAGGTGCTCGCCCGGATCGGCTCCTTTGGGTGCCGTGGTGAGCGCCGCCTGGTAGAGCACGAAGCCTCGGCGCCTGTCGAAGGCGAGCATCTTCCGGAAGGAGAGTTCCGGGGCGATGCCCATGTCCTCGGACCACAGACGCGTGCCGTCCTCGGTGCTCACCGCGACGAAACCCGTGCCGTGCGCGACGACGACGGTGCCGGGAGCGCCGGGGACGATCGAGTCGTTCGGCGCGCTGGAGAGGTGGACGTCCTCCTGGTCGGCGCGCCACAGCACACGGCCGTCGGACAGGCGCAGCGCGGTCAGTTCCTCCGACTCGGCCAGCAGAGCGGCCTCGCCTTCGCGGACGGCCCAGACCGTCGAGTTCTCGTAGCTCAGATGGCTGTGCCGGGAGTCGTAACGCCACAGGGCGGATGGTGCGATGCCCTCCGGGACACGGGCGCGGTTCGCGGCGGACCGCGCGCCGGTGCCGGAGCCGCGGTCCGGCAGCGTGAACGCGGCGACACCGCCCGCGCCCGCGAGCAGCCCGGCCCCGGCGGCGATCACCACGGCCCGGCGGCCCGGCGGTCGCCTCTCCGTCCGGCCGGTCCCTGCCTGCCCGATGTCGGTGGCGCCCTCCATGGCCAGGGCGCGGTCGGCCTGGCGGGCCAGGGCGGTGACCAGGCGGGCGGGCAAGGGGAACGGGGCCGCGGGGTCCGGGAGACGGGGATCGTGCGCCGTGTCCGGTGGCGGTGTGCCCGCGGGTGACACCTGGGCCAGTACGGCGTCCAGGGCCGCCAGATCCTCCCGCGGACTCCCCTGCCGTGGCCGGGGGCGTACGAGACGGGGTCCGTCGGCGCAGATCAGTACCCCCTCCGCGGTGACGGCGCCGTGAGGGGTACCCAAGGCGTGCAGTCGGCCGAGTGCACCGGTGAGCACGGCACGGACCGCGCGGAGCGTCTCGTCCGGCAGGCCGCCGTACATGAGGGCGCCGGCCTCGGCGAGGGTGAGGGAGGGCACGTAGGGGAAGGCGAGCCAGGCCGGTTCCGGCGGGACCACGGGCGTGGGCTCCCGGTCCCGTTTCTCGGCGCGGGACAGCAGGAGGGTCCGCCGGGTCGCCGTTCCCGAGGCGGGTCCGGGTCCGGCGCCGCCGTGCAGCAGCGCGGGCAGGCCCGGACCCGCGGCCTCGTGCAGCGCCTCGGCCACGCCCTGGAGGTCCGCCGGCGCGTTCGACGTGAGCAGGACGATCTCGGCGAGCCCGTCGTCCGGCCCGCGGGCCAGCAGCCTCCGCTCCCCGCCGGCTGCCGTGAGCCGGGCCAGTGGCCGGTACCGGTCCAGCACCGGCGGGTCATCAGCCCTCAGCCTGTCCATACGAACCCCCGTTCGCCCCCGGTCGGCCAGACTAAGCCCGGAACGTCCGATTCATAAGTCCCTCTCGTGAGAGGGCAGTTCAAGAGGGCAGTTCAGAAGACGGGGAGCGCGCGCAGTGTCGTGCGACGGGCGACGAACACCCGCCCGGCCGCGCCCGCGAGGCGCCAACCGGCCTGATCCACATCGTCGTTGAAGGTCCACAGCAGCCGACCTGTACGGCTGTCCGCCGTGTACACGCCCAGGTCCTGCAGCCGCTCGTGGGCGGGGCCGGTGATCCGCCCGAGTGCGCCGTACAGCGCGTTGCCGAGGACGACGCCTGGGCGCACGGGTTCGGCACCGAAGTCGAGCGGGACGGACCAGCGCGGGTCGCCGTTTCCGGCGTCCAGGCAGGTGAGCTCGTCCTTCCGGACTGTGTACAGCCGGGCCGCGTAGACGCGACCGCCCGCGACTGTGGGCGCGCCCCAGAAGGAGTCCTCGGCCGGGACCGACCAGCGCTCGTCGCCGCTGCGCGCGTCGAGCACGGCGAGCGTGTCGCCGCCTACGCAGAAACCGTCGCGCACCGGCGCCGGCGTCAGTCCGACCGACGGCAGGACGAACCGTGGGCGTCCGATGTCCCGCTCCCAGCGGACGGCCCCGTCCGCCGTGTCGAGGACGAGTGTCCCGCCGTCCCGGGCGGTGACCATGAGCCGGCCTCCCGACACCGCGCCGGACACGGCGCCCGTGGAGCCGAGGGCGCGGCGCGCCGTCCACCGCTCGGTGCCGTCCGTCCGCGCGAGGGCCTTCACGCGGCGGTCGCTGTCAAGCACGTAGACGTGCGCGGCGTCGAGGGCGAGCGCCTGCCGCGCGTCGGCCGGCACGCTCCACAACCGGGCGCCGCGGTCCGCGTCCAGGGCGGTGAGCCCGCCGTCCCGCGTGACCACCAGGACGGTGCGGCCCGACACCAGGAGCGGCCCGTCACGGTCCGGCGCGGCGCCGCCCGCCCAGGTCCAGGCCCGCGCACCGGTGTGCTGCGTGAACGCGCCGACCCCGTCGCCCGCTCCCGCGACGACGACACGGCCCACGGTGACCGGACCCGGTCCCGACTCGCTCAACTTCCCTGCCGTCCACAGCGGTTGGGGAACCGTACCGGCCGTGGGGCGGGCCAGCGGCTCGGCGACGGGAACACCGTCCGCGGTGACCGGTGACGCCCCGCCGCCCCGGTCCCGCGACAGCCACCAGCCGATGACACCGCTCCCGCTCGCGACGACCGCTCCCGCCCCCGCCGCGAACACGGCGCGGCGCGAGGGACCGCTCCCCGCGCTCAACAACTCGGCGGCTTCGCCCGCGCGCCGGGCGATCTCGTCGGCGAGAGGACCTTGCTGCCAAGGGGGTCGCGAGGCGAGCACTACGGGGCGCCCGGCGCGCGGAACGAGGGCGGAAGCCAGTGCCCTCTCCCCCGCCAGAGCGCCCGCCATCTCCTCCGGCACCGGCCGCCTCGCCGGGTCCTTCTCCAGACAGGCCCGCACCACCGGTACCAGCGTCTCCGGTACGCCTTCCAGGGACGGCTCCTCGTGTACGACCCGGAAGCTCACGGCCGCGGGATGCCCCGCCCCGAACGGGCCGCGCCCCGTGCACGCGAAGGCCAGCACGGCACCGAGGGCGAAGACGTCGGCGGGCGGGCCCGCCCGGCGGCCGGTGACCTGTTCCGGGGGCGCGTAGCCGGGCGTCGCCGGGGCCAGGCCCGGCTCGGTGAGCGTGAGACCGTACTCGGGGCGGGCGATGCCGAAGTCGATGACGCGGGGGCCGGCCCGGGTGAGCACGATGTTGGAGGGCTTGAGGTCGCGGTGGACCAGGCCCGCGGCGTGGATCTCCGCGACCGTGCGGACCAATTCGGCGCCCAGCGCCCTGGTCCCGCCCTCGTCGAGCACCCCGCAGGCCGCGATCGCCTGGTGCAGCGTGGGCCCCGCCAGATACGCGGCGGCGATCCACGGGACAGGACTGTCTAGGTCGTACCCGAGCACACGGGCCACTCCCCGCCCACGCACCGTCGCGGCCGCGTCGGCCTCGCGCCGGAAGCGGCGCACCATGTCCTCGTCCGCGGCCAGTTCGGGCCGCAGCACCTTCACAGCGGCGGCCCGCCCCCGTACGTCACGCCCCAGGTGTACGGCACCCATGCCGCCCTCACCCAGCAGTCCGACGACGCGGTAGGGCCCGATCCACCGCTCGGCCACCCCACCGCCCCCCACTCCATGGCCCCCCACGGCCGGTCATGCTAGGCATGAAGCGACGCCCGGAAAAGGGCCCGCAGGTCCTTCAGGGGCGCGGGGAACTGCACGACAAGCCCCCACCAACCCGCACCCGCCCGACAACCCCACCCCACCACCCCCAGGCGCCCCGCCAAACCGATGGAGTCGAAGCGCTTCGACAACCTATGGACACCCACCCCCCATCAAGCTACTGTCGAGCCACCCTCACTCGCCCTTACCCGCACCACGCGCTGTCGAAGCGCTTCACACACCTTGGAGAGCTGGATGGTCACCCTCGCCGAGGTCGCCCAGCACGCCGGAGTCTCGGCCAGCACGGTGAGCTATGTGCTCAGCGGCAAGCGGTCCATCTCCATGGGCACCCGGCAGCGGGTCGAGCGGAGCATCCAGGAGCTCGGCTACCACCCCAACGCGGGGGCCCGGGCGCTGGCGAGCAACCGCTCCAACATCATCGCGCTGATGGTCCCGCTCCGTACGGACATGTACGTACCCGTGATGATGGAGATCGCCATCGCGGTGGCGACCTCCGCCCGCACGCACGGGTACGACGTGCTGCTGCTCACCGGCGAGGAAGGGCCCGACGCCGTGCGCCGGGTCACCGGGAGCGGGCTCGCCGACGCGATGATCCTGATGGACGTCGAACTCGACGACGAGCGGCTGCCGTTGCTGCGCGGCACGGACCAGCCGTCCGTACTCATCGGACTGCCCGCCGACACCAGCGGTCTGACCTGCGTCGACCTCGACTTCGGCGCTACGGGCGCGCTGTGCGTCGAGCATCTGGCCATGCTCGGGCACCGTGACATCGCTGTCATAGGCGAGGCACCCGCGGTCTACGAGCGGCATACGGGCTTCGCCGAGCGCACCCTCGACGGGCTGCGCTCACGCAGCCGCGAGCTCGGGCTGCGGCTGCTGCACCGGCCCTGCGAGGGCGGGTACGACGCGATGGCCGTGACTCTTGCCCGGGTCTTCGACGAGCGCCCGGACACCACGGGCTTCGTCGTGCAGAACGAGTCCGCGGTGGAGCCGCTGCTCGGGCTCCTGCGCCAGCAGGGCCGGGCCGTGCCCGAGGATGTGTCGGTGGTCGCGGTCTGCCCGGACCAGGTCGCCACCCAGGCCTCGGTGCGGCTCACCTCCGTCGCCATACCCGCGCAGGAGATGGGACGCAACGCCGTGGAACTGCTCGTCGCCAAGCTCGACGGCGACGGCACCGACGAAGTCGTCCTGATCGCACCCGAGTTGACGACACGGGCCAGCACGGGGCCCGCGCCCGCCACCTCGTAGCCGACGCCCCCGGCCCTCAGCCCTGTCCTCCCGGCCCTCGCAAGGCACCCCCTCCCCGCCGTCACTCCTTCAGGGAGCACCCCACGTGAATCAGCCTGCCGAGACCAAGCCCCAGCAAGGCGCGGTCAGCCTCGCCCAGTCCTCCCCCACCATCGGCACGTTCCGCGAGCGCGACGGCGCCCTGGAGTGGAGCGGCCGCCAGGAGACCGTACGCGTCGAGCCATGGGGTCCGGACGCGGTCCGGGTCCGGGCGCGGCTCGGCGGCCCGGTCGTCGAGGGCCTGCCGGGCGCGCTGCTCGACGAGGCGCCGGCCACCGAGGCCGCCGTCAAGATCGAGGACGGGCGCGGTCTGCTGACCGTCGGCGCGCTCACGGTCGAGGTCAGCGCCGAGGGCCTCCTGCGCTTCACCCGCACCGACGACGGCTCCGAACTCCTCACCGAGGAGCGCGCCCACTTCTGGTGGCCGGGCCCGCGCCTCTACACCCCCGTCGGCAACGGCTACCACCGACTGGAGCAGCGCTTCGCCGCGTACGAGGGCGAGAAGTTGTACGGCCTCGGCCAGCACCAGCACGGGATGCTCGACCAGAAGGGCGCCGTCCTCGACCTCGTACAGCGCAACGCCGAGGTCAGCATCCCGGTGCTCACCTCCAGCCGCGGCTACACCCTGCTGTGGAACAGCCCGGCCATCGGCCGCGTCGAGCTCGCGGGCAACGGCACGCGCTGGGTGGCGGACTCGGCCCGGCAGATCGACTACTGGATCACCGCGGGCCATCCAGCCGACGCCCAGCGCCGCTACAGCGCCGCCACCGGTCGTACACCGATGCTCCCCGAGTGGGCCGCGGGCTTCTGGCAGTGCAAGCTGCGCTACCGCACACAGGACGAACTCCTCGCCGTGGCAAGGGAGTACAAGCGCCGCGGGCTGCCCCTCGACGTCATCGTCTGCGACTTCTTCCACTGGACGCATCTGGGCGAGTGGAAGTTCGACCCCGCTGAGTGGCCCGATCCGGCGGCGATGGTGCGGGAGCTGGACGAACTCGGCGTCAAGCTGGTCGTGTCGGTGTGGCCGTCGGTGTCCCCGCTCTCCGAGAACCACGACCTCATGGAGCAGCGCGGCTACTTCATCGGCACGCAGTACGGCCCGATGGCGCACGCCGACTGGCCCGACAAGGAGGTCGCCTCCACGGTGCAGGTCGCCTTCTACGACGCCACGAATCCCGAGGCCCGCGAGTTCATGTGGTCGAAGGTCCGCGACAACTACCTCACGCCGTACGGCATCCAGTCCTTCTGGCTGGACGCCTGCGAGCCGGAGATCAAGCCGGGTTTCCAGGAGAACCTGCGCTATTGGGCGGGCCCCGGCCTGGAGGTCGGGAATCTCTACCCGCGCGAGAACGCCCGTGCCTTCTACGAGGGCATGGTGGCCGCCGGTGAGAGCGAGGTCGTCACCCTCAACCGCTCGGCGTGGGCGGGCAGTCAGCGCTACGGCGCCGCCCTGTGGTCCGGCGACATCGGCACGGACTTCGCGACCCTGCGCCGCCAGATCGCGGCGGGCCTCAACACCGCGCTGTCCGGCATCCCCTGGTGGAACACCGACATCGGCGGCTTCCACGGCGGCGACCCGAACGACCCGGCGTACCAGGAAGTCATGGTCCGCTGGTTCCAGTTCGGCGCGCTGTCCCCGCTGATGCGCCTGCACGGCTTCCGCGTCCCGGGCATGCCGCTCGGCCCTGCCATGACCGGCGGCCCGAACGAGGTCTGGTCGTACGGCGAGGAGGCCGCCGCGATCATGGAGAAGTACCTGCGGCTGCGCGAGCGTCTGAAGCCGTACGTCCTGGACGTCATGCGCGCCGCACACGAGGAGGGGCTGCCGGTGATGCGCCCGCTGTTCCTCGAGTTCCCGGAGGACCAGGCGACCTGGTCGGTGGACGACGCGTACCTCTTCGGCCCGGACCTGCTGGTCGCGCCGGTGCTGACGGCGGGCGCGACGGCCCGTACCGCCTATCTTCCGGCGGGCGCGCGCTGGACCGACGCGTGGACCGGCGAGACGTACGAGGGCGGCGCGGCCGTGACCGTCGACGCCCCGTTGGACCGCATTCCGCTGTTCCTGCGGGACGGGGCGAAGCTGCCGGTAGCGGAGTAGTCGCACGACGACGTGGGGGTGGCCGGTCTCCGTTGAGAGGTCCGGCCGCCCCCACGTGCGTGTTGCCGCTACTTGGTGCCCAGGTAGTAACTCACCTGCGGCGGCTGGTTGTAGCCGACGTTCTGCCAGGCCACGCCGAGCCGGTACACGGGGTCACTCATCAGCGTGGGCAACCGGAAGTCGGTCGGATGGGGCGTCGAGTAGAGCCGCAGCGCTGTGGAGTCGGCGTTGCGCCACAGCATCTCCTCGCGCCAGTCGCCGAGGAGGTCGGCGGACAGGGCGGGGTTGCCCTTGGTCCAGTTGTTGGACTTCGCGTCCTGGTCCAGCCAGATGCGGCTGAGCTCGCTGGAGCCGTTGTACTTCAGGACCTGGGCGTAGCCGACGCCCGCCGAGCCGGACCAGCGGTGGTCGAGGAGTTCGCGATGCGCGTCGCCGTCCCACCAGATCGCCGAGTTGTACGAGGCTCCGCCGCCGAACGTGGGCACGCTGTCGCTGATCTTCGTGCCGTTGGCCGCGTAGAGGCCGCCCCCGCTGGACCAGCACTCGGCGCCCGCGTGGCCACGCGTCAGGTCCGCGCACAGGCCGCGGCCGACGTCCGTGCCGGTGCGCGAGCCCCAGAGGATCTGGCCGGTCCGCGCGTCGTGCATCTCGTAGCCGTAGGCGGCGTCGGTGTGCTCGTGGACGTTGAAGGACTCCAGGCCCGGGCGGGCCGGGTCGAGGTCGCCGACGTGCAGGGCGTCGCCGTGGCCGAGCTTGGTGGTCCACAGGGCACTGCCGTTGTCGTCGACGGCCATGGCGCCGTAGAGGATCTCGTCCCGGCCGTCCGCGTCGACGTCGGCGACCGCGAGGTTGTGGTTGCCCTGCTGGTCGTAGCCCTTGCCGTAGTTCGTCGAGGAGTTGGTGTCGAACTTCCAGGTGCGGGTGAGGTCCGTGCCGTTCCAGGTGTACGCGGCCAGCGCGATGCGCTCGTAGATGCCGCGGCTGAACACCATGCTGGGCGTCGAGCCGTTCAGGTAGGCGGTGGCGGACAGCAGCCGGCCCTCACGATTGCCCCAGGTGTCGCCCCAGTCGGCGACCGAGCCGCGGGCCGGTTCGAAGGGGACGGAGTCCATGACGCGACCGGTCTGGCCGTTGAACACGGACAGGTACTCCGCGCCGCTGATCACCGCGCAGTTGTCGGCGAGATGGGAGGCGCTCCCGTTGCCGATGACGGTGCCCGCCGAGTCGCGGGAGCCGTCGGAAGTGCGGACGGCCATCTCCGCCTTGCCGTCGCCGTTGTAGTCGTAGACCTGGAACGAGTCGTAGTGCGAGCCGCTGCGCACGTTCGTACCGAGGTTGACCCGCCACAGCCGGGTGCCGTTCAGCTCGTACGCGTCGAAGACGGTCGGGCCCGTGCACGTACCGGAGTTGGCGACGTCGGTGGCGTTGGACGGCACCCACTTGAGGACCAGCTCGTACTGCCCGTCGCCGTCGAGGTCGCCCACGCTCGCGTCGTTGGCGGAGTAGGTGTAGGCGACGCCGTCGCGTGTGGTGCCGCCCGGGGGCTTCTGGAGGGGGATGTCGAGACGGCCGCCCGCCCAGACGCGGGCGGTGCCGCCCGCCGTCTCGGTGCCGCCCACGACCGCGCGTATCTCGTAGGAGGAGCTGGAACTGCCTTCCGCATCCAGGAAGTTGGTCTTCTGGGTCTCCTCGATGAGAGTGCCGCCGCGGTAGAGCCGGAACGTCACGCTCTCCGGGTCGTCGCCGAGCATGCGCCAGGTGACGAGGTTGCCGCCACTCGCCGGTACGGCGACGAGACCGCGGTCGAGCTTTTCGGCGACGCGGGCGGCGGCCAGCGCCGAGGTGGCCTTGTTCGCGGGCGCCGGGATCTCCTCCGCGGCGCCCGCGGTGTGCTGCAGTGTCAGCACACCGCCAGTGGCGACGAGAAGCGCGGCGAGCGCCCCGGAGAGGAGCTTGCCGGGGCGGCGTCGGCGGGGACGGAAGGGGGAACGGAAGCGGTCGTGGTCGCGGTTCGAGGTACGGCTCGGTCTGATCATCGGGGCCTCGTCCGTCGGGAAACGGTTGCGTTCCCGAGTCGCCGCCGGCCGGGCGAAGGTTGCCGGGTCATTGCGCTGTCAACTTATTGGCGTCGGTCAACTTATAGGCACAGTAAGCCAGTTCGATGGGATACGTTCCCTCCTCCGCCCCTCCTCCGAAAGGAACCCGCCCCCGTGTCCTCCACCCCGCTCGCCCTCACCTTGGCCAATCTGCTCGTCCGGCCCGCGTTCGGCTCCCGCCTCACCCCCGACCGGGCCTTCGACCGGCTCGTCGCCAAGGCCGGGCAGGCGGCGGGGGACGAGCGATTCGCCGACGACTTCCGGTTCCTGCTGCGCTGCTGGGCGCGGGCCGAGAATCTCACTCCGGTCGGCTGGCAGTCCGCACAGGCCCATGTCCGCAGACATCTCACCAACCGGGCCCGGGTCCGGCGGCTGATCGCCGAGCACCCCGCCATCGAGCGCGAGCCGATCGAGAACCCGGTGTTCGTGGTGGGTCTGCCGCGCACCGCGACCACGCTCACCCACGGCGTGCTGTCCCTCTCGGACGAGCACCGCTGCCCCCGGCTGTGGGAGCTGCTCGCACCCGACCTCGACGTACCGCCCGGGCAGCGGCGAAAGGCGATCACGCCCGCACGCCGCATGGTCCAGGGAACCGAACTGCTCGCCCCACGCTTCCAGGACATCCACCGGATGGTCGCCGAGGGCCCCGAGGAGTGCACCTTCGCCCTGCCGCACGCCCTGATGCCGCTCTCCGCGGCCCGCATACCCGAGTACCAGGCCTGGCACTGCGAGCGGGACTTCGTCCCCGACTACCGCCACCTCAAACAGGTCTACCAGGTCCTCCAGTACGGCCGCCCGCGCCGCCGCTGGATGCTGAAGTCCCCCATGCACATCGAGAACCTCGACGCGCTGCGCACCGTCTTCCCCGACGCCACGATCGTGTGGACGCACCGCGACCCCGTCACCGTCCTGGCGTCCTTCTGCAGCCTGGTCGAGCACGGCATGGCCATCAGCGTCCGCCCCGTCGACCTGCAGGGCATCGGCGCCACCTGGCTCGAACTGCTGAGCCGTTCCATGGCACGCGCTCTCGCCGCCCGTGCCGCCATCCCCCGGGAGGCCCTGGTGGACGTCCCGTACTCCTGGCTCGGGTCCGACCCGGCCACGGGCGCCCCGAAGCTCTACGAGTCCATCGGCGCCCGGTGGACCGACTCCGACGCCGCCCGGCTCCCCGAGGTCACCGCCCGCCCCAAGGGCACCCGCCCCCACAGCTACGACCTGGCCCGCTACGGCCTGGCCCGCGCCGATGTCGAGTCGGCCTTCGCGGACTACAACGCCCTGCGGGCCGAGGTCGACCGGGCCTGACGGCACGGGCCGGCCCCGCCTGGATGCGGAGCCGGCCCGCTCAGCCGGTCAATCGGTCGGCCGAGTCGACCGCTGGGTCAACTGCTGCTGACCGTCAGGTTGTTGGTGCGGAAGTCCAGACCGCCGGACGACGAGGTGATCTCGAAGCCGAACTGGACGTCTCCGATGGTCTCGTTGCCCATCCAGCCCTTGGTGTCCTTGATCCACTTGAGGATCGGGAGCATGTTCACGTTGCCGGAGTTCGAGTCCGAGGTGCGCAGGAACGAGAAGACCTCGTTGGCTCCGTTGCTGCCCTTGTAGACGTTCCAGCTGTGGCCGCCGAGGGTGACGCTGCCCTGCGAGGTGCCGATCGGGCCGACGGCGCCGTTGTAGTTCATCCAGAGCATGATCTCGTAGTCGTAGTCGGTGTCCCAGATGTCGTACGAGGAGTTGTACGCGCCCGAGGACGGGACCGTGACGTTGTAGCTGCTGCTGAGCGAACCGAGCGAGGTGATCGACTTGTTGATCACCTTCTTGGAGTTGGGGTAGGACTTGATGCCGCCGGTGTTGGGGTGGTTGGCGTTGACGCCCCAGTTGGTGCCGGAGTTGGCCCAGATGCACTGCGCGCCGGCGCCGGAACCCCAGATGTTGTTGTAGAGCGTGTAACCGTTGAGGCTGGTGTTGCCCCACTGGTCGCAGGAGTTCCAGACAGCGGCCGAGGCCGGCGCGGAGGCGAGGCCGATGGTGGCGCCGAGTGCGAGTGCGGGGGCGATGAGGGCCTTGGCGACCCTCTTGCGGGTGCGTGTTGCCATGGCTGTCCCTTTCCATGGGTGGGGGGAAATGCTGTGGAACTACCGCGGCTCCGGGAGGAGGACGCGGTCTTCTCCGGCGCGCGGGGAGAACGGTCGCGCGCTCGGGAGGAAGTCCTGGGATCGGGTGTTCACGGCGCGAGCACCGCCGCTCCGTAGCGCGCCAACTCCACGGAACCGGTGACCAGTTCGCCAGTGAGGACGTCCCGGTGCGTGCCCGGCACCTCCACCGTGACCGTCTCGCGCCCGTGGTTGAACACGAAGAGCAGCTCGCCCCGGCGGACGGCCTCGACCTGCGCGGGGAGGCCGTCAAGGGGCGGCCGGACCCCCGTACCGGCCGCCACGTCCGCCAACAGGTCACGCAGCGCGGGCGGTTCGGGCAGCGTGGAGACGTACCAGGCGCGGCCTTTGCGCAGCACGGCGGGCATCCCGTCCAGCTCGCCGCTCTTGTACGGGATGACCTGCTCGGCGCCCTCGGCTTCGAGTTCCTCGGACCACAACGTCCCCCGGAAACCGTCGCATTCGACGCTCTCCCCCGCATCGAGCGGCCACCACTCGTGCAGCGTGCGGATCCCGAAGAGGTCCCGCAGCCGCGCGTCCATGCCGCCCGGACGTACCCGGTCGTCCTCGTCGGCGATACCGGTGAGGAATCCGCAGACGAGGGTGCCTCCGGCTCGTACGTACGAGAGGAGATTGTCGATCGCCGCGTCCGTGAGCAGGTACAACTGCGGGACGACGACCAGCTTGTACGCGGACAGGTCGTGCTCGGGGTGCGCGAAGTCGGTGGTGAGGTGGGCCTCCCACAGGGCGCGGTGCCAGGCGCGTACGACCTGCGGATAGTCGACCTCGGAGGACAGGCGGCCGTCCTGCGCGCCCGCCCACCAGGCGTTCCACTCGTGCAGGATCGCGACCTCGGCCTCTATGTGGCTGCCGGTCACTTCGGCCCCGAGCGCGGCGAGTTCGGCCCCGAGCCGCTTGACCTCCTGGTACGTACGTCCCTCCTCCCCCGCGTGACTGACCATTCCGGAGTGGAACTTCTCGGCGCCCTGCCTGGACTGCCGCCACTGGAAGTAGCAGACGGCGTCGGCGCCGCGGGCGACGGCCTGGAGGGACCAGAGGCGGTTGAGGCCGCGTGGCTTGGGGTGGTTGACTCCGCGCCAGTTGACGGGACCGGCCGCCTGCTCCATGAGCATCCACGGTTCGCCGCAGGCCTGAGAGCGCGTCATGTCCTGGATGAGCGCGCCGTTCTGGGCGCCGAAGGGGTCGCGGGGGTCCGGATACATGTCGACGGAGACGAGGTCCTCCTCGTCGACCCACTTCCAGGCGTCCTGTCCCACCCACATCGGCATGAAGTTGGTGGTGACCGGGATGTGCGGAGTGTGCCGGCGGACGATGTCGCGCTCGGCGACGTAGCACTCCAGGAGCATGTCGGAGGTGTAGCGCTTGAAGTCCAGTACCTGCGTGGGGTTCTTCAGGTAGTGGGCGTGGCGCGGCGGAAGGACCTCGTCCCAGTCGCCGTAGCCCTGGCTCCAGAAGGCCGTTCCCCAGGCGGAGTTGAGCGCGTCGAGTGTGCCGTACTTGTCCTTGAGCCAGCGGCGGAAGGTGACGGCGGCCTCGTCGCCCCAGTCGTAGGTGCAGTACTCGTTGTTGATGTGCCACATCGTGAGGGCCGGGTGGCTGCCGTAGCGGGCGGCCAGGTCCTCGGTGATGGCGGCGGCGTAGCGACGGTAGGTGGCGCTGGAGTGCGAGAAGTGCTGACGGCCGCCCCACCATTCGGTGCGGCCGTCCTCGTCGCGGGGCAGGGTCTCGGGGTGCAGGCGGCCCATCCAGGGCGGGGGCGAGGAGGTGGGCGTGGCGAGGACGACCCCGATGCCGTTCTCGTGCATCAGGTCCATCAGCCGGTCGAGCCAGCCGAACTCCCTTGCCCCGGGCCGGGGTTCGAGCTCCGCCCAGGAGAAGACGCCGAGGGTGACGGAGTTGACCCCGGCCGCCTTCATGAGGCGTACGTCCTCGTGCCAGGTCTCCTCGGGCCACTGTTCGGGGTTGTAGTCGCCGCCGAAAAGGATGCGGCCACGGGTGGCGTCGGCGAGGCTCGGCCCCTTGTTCGTGGGCATCAGACCGGGTCCCCGTACTGGATGCCGCGTCCGTTGGTGGCGAGGTAGACGCGGCCGTGGATGCGCGGGTCGCCGGTGATCGCCTCGCCGATCCAGCCCCACTGGTGCTGGTCGTCGTTGATACGGACCCAGCTCTTGGCCCCGTCGTCGGAGCGGAGGACGCCGGTGACGGCCCCGGCCTCCGTCGCGCCGACCTGGTAGATCGCGGGGTAGTCGGCGCCGGCGGCGGCCTTGCCGAAGCCGAGGGTGTGGGAGGACCGGCAGCTGGCGACCTTCGAGAAGACGGCGCCGCCGTCGGTGGACCGGAAGAGACCGTTCTCCTTGGCGGAAAGCCACAGGTCACCGGAGCGTCCTGGGGCGGCCACCACCTTGAACTGGCTGTCTCCGGAGGGCAGTTCACCCGCACGGGCGGTGAAGGAACGGCCACTGTCAGTGCTGGCGTATAGCGTTCCTGTGTCGGTGTCGTATGCGTAGAAGAGCGTCGGGTCGGCCGGGTCGGCGACCGGCGTGGCGCCCTTCGGGAAGGAGGAGACCTCGGACCAGGTCGCGCCGTTGTCGGTGGAGCGGTGAGCTGCGTACTTCGTGCCGTCCCAGTGCACGAAGGACCACAGCAGCGTACTGCCGTCGGCGTTGGTGGCGATCGGCCCCGGTGCGCTCTTGGCGATGTCCGGCTGGGCCTTGAAGGGCGCCCAGGTCCGGCCTCCGTCGTTCGAGTACGCGCCGTTGCCGTTGTCGCCCCAGCCCGCCCGGACGACGTACGACGGCTTGGCCGCGGCCTGCGCGAGTCCCGTCGCCGACCCGAACACGGGGTTCGCCGCCATGCCGCGCGACGGAGACGCCGTGAGCCGCTCGTGGTACATCACGCCGATGTCCCCGAGCCCGCTGAGCAGGTGCGCCTCCCCGACCGGGGGCGAGATCAGCTGGCGCACGGCCGTCTCCTCCAGGCCGCGGATCTGCGGCGCCCAGCGCTTGAGGTCGCGGGTGCCGTAGAGGGTCGCGCCGGTCCCGTACACGATGTGCTTCGAGTCGTACGGGTCCAGGGCGAGCGCCTGGATCCACCAGCCGAACTTCGGCTTGTCAGCACCCCAGTTGAGGAAGGGAGTCTCGGATACGTCGAACACGGCAGCGTCCTTGAGGGACGTCCAGGTACGGCCGCCGTCGGTGGTCCGGAACAGCGTGTCGATGTCCGCCCAGCGGTTGTTGGTGGACACGACGACGGTGCCCGCGCGGCGGGCGTCGACAGCGACCCCGCCGTAGGCGAAGTTGTCCGCCGAGCCGTCTTCCGTGGTGCCGCCGGGCTGCACGGGGGTCACCTCGGTCCACTTGCCGGTGGCGGTGCGCAGCTTGTGCACGCTGCCGTCGGACTGGCCGTTGGGGCCGGGCGCGTCGGCGTACGTCACGTACAGCTCGCGGGTGTGCCTGTCGTACGCGGCCCGGATCGGGACCTTGGCCGAGGCGCCGGACGGCTGCCCGGGGACGGCCTCCCAGCTCGTGCCGTCAGCGGTGCGGTACAGGTTCGCCGTGCCGGAGGTGCCGTCGCCGTCGCCCCAGCCGGCGTAGACGGAACGCCCGGCCGCGACGAGGAACGTCACGCCCTGCCCGGAGGCGTTCGCCTTCGCCGGGAAGCCGGTCACGGCTGCCCAAGTGGCGCCCCGGTCGGTCGACTTGAGCAGCCCGTCGTGCCGGGTGCCCAGCCACAGGGTGTCGCTGTCGCGCGGGTCGACGAGGAGACGTTCGCCGGTACCGCGACCGTCCTCGTTGGCGCCGAGCTTCACGGTCAGGTCGGTGCGGGACCAGGTGGCGCCGCGGTCGTCGGAGCGCAGGACGGCGCCGTTGCCGGCCCACGACTGTGCGTACGTGCCGAGCGACAGGTACACCCGGTTGGGGTGCGCCGGGTCGACGGCGATCGCCTCGACACCGAGGAGGTTCCAGTCGTCCCAGCCGAGGTGATCGGTGAGCGGCGTCCAGCGGTCGGTCCGGTCGTCCCAGCGGTAGGCGCCACCGATGTCGGTACGGGCGTAGGCGAGCCCGCGCACGGAGGGGTGGAACAGCACGCCGGTGACGAATCCGGTACCGCCGATGACGGCGTTGCGCCAGCGGTAGCGGGGCGCGTTCGCGTTGCCCGCTGCCTCGGCCGGGGCGATGGCCGCCCATGCCGGGCTCCCTGCGAGGGAGACAGCGGAGAGCGCGGCGGTGGAGGCGGTCCCGGCAAGGACGGCGCGTCTGCTCAGGCGGGGCGTGCGCATGACATACCTCGTTCTGGGGGTGTGAAGGACGCGGGGCGCCCTGTTCAAGTCGGGGTTCGGGCGCGCCCCCTTCGGGGGCGCGGGGAACTGCGCGACCAGCAACGAACGGCCCGCAGTTCATAACGGACTCGGCAGCCCCCGGCTCGCCCCGCGGATCGGCGCGGCGGGTTCCGGAGCCGGAGGAAAGCGGGCTGACCGAAGTCAGCCTTTGACCGCGCCGGTGAGCATGCCCTTCTTGAAGTGCCGCTGGACGAAGGGGGAGGCAACCGCGACGGGGATCAGCGCGAGGACCATGACGGCCATCTGCAGCCCCAGGGCGGAGAGTTGACCGGTACGGACCGCCTGCTGGAGGCCGGTCGGCGCCTCGCTGTTCTGCTGGACCAGCTGGATGAGCACGTTCTGCAGCGGCATCATCTCCTGATCACTGAGATAGATGGACGCGTTGAACCAGGCACTCCAGTACCCGACCGCGTAGAACAGCGAGATGACGGCCAGCACCGCCCGCGACAGCGGCATGATGATGGTCAGCAGGATGCGCAGGTCACCGGCCCCGTCGATGCGGGCGGACTCGGTGAGTTCGGGGGAGATGCCCATGAAGAAGGCCCGCAGGACGAGGATGTTGAAGACACTGACCGCGCTCGGCAGGACCAGCGAGAGATAGGTGTCGGTGAGGCCCAGCGACTGCACCAGAAGGTACGTCGGGATGAGGCCGGCCCCGAAGAACATGGTCGCCATCATGGTCATCAGCAGGAACCGGTGCCCCAGACTGCCCGGCCGGGACAGGCCGTAGGCCGCGAGCACCGACACCGTCATCGAGAACAGCGTGCCGAAGAGCGTGACGCCGACCGAGACCATGATCGCCCGGCTGACCTGGCCGCCGCTGAGCAGTTCCGTGTAGTTGACGAAGGTGATGCCCTGGGGGATCACCACAAGGCCGCCCACCCGGTCGATCACGGGTTTCGGGGAGAGGCTGGTGACGATCACGATCCACAGCGGACCGAGGACCCCCAGGCAGCAGAGCGCGAGGAAGGCGCTCTTCGCGGTGAGTCCGACCTTGCTGGGCGGCTCCTCCCACACGGGGCGGGCGGGAGCCTTGAGGCTGCGGATGAGCTGTGTGTTGAGGCTCACTTCTTGTACACCCCCTGCTCGCCGAGCAGGTGCGCGAACTTGTTCGCGCCCAGGACGAGACAGACTCCGATGGCGCCCTTGACGAGGCCGACCGCGGCCGCGTAGCTGAAGTCGCCGAACTGGATACCCGTGTTCCACACGTACGTGTCGAGGACCTCGCTGGCCCCCACGCCGACCGCGTCCCGCTGGAGCAGGAACTGCTCGAATCCGACGCTCAGCGCGTCGCCCACCCGCAGCACCAGCAGCAGCGCGATCACCGGGCGCAGCGCGGGCAGCGTCACATGCCACATGCGACGCCAGCGCCCCGCGCCGTCCATGGCTGCCGCCTCGTACAGATCGGTGCTGACGGCGGCGAGCGCGGCGAGGAAGACGATGATCCCCCAGCCGGCGTCCTTCCACACGGCCTGCGCGGTAACCAGGTACTTGAACAGGTCCGCGTTGGTCATCAGGTCGAAACCGCTCCACCCGTGGTCCTCAAGGGTCTGGGCGATGATGCCCGCGCCGCCGAAGATCTGCTGGAAGACGGTGACCACGAGGACCCACGAGAAGAAGTGCGGCAGATACATGATCGCCTGCGCCACGGCCCGGACCCGGGGCCGGATCACGCTGTTGATGACCAGCGCGAGAGCGACGGGGATCGGGAAGAACAGCACCAGCTGGAGCACGAACAGGACGATGGTGTTCTTCGCCGCGTCCCAGAACAGCGGGTCGTCGACCATCCGCGAGAACTGCTCCACGCCGGCCCACGGGCTGTGGAAGATCGCCGTGACGCCGTTGCTGGAGACGTACGGGTCGTAGTCCTGGAAGGCGACGATGTTGCCGAGCAGCGGGACGTAGTTGAAGATCAGGAGCAGCACGATGACGGGCAGCGTCATCAGGATGAGCGCGCGGTCGCGGCGCAGCCGGATCCGCCAGGGGACCTTGCCGGCCTTGCTCGTCCCACGCGGCGCCCGCGCCTTGGCCGCGGCGGGGGCGACCGCGGCCGTCGGTTCCTCGACGGCCGCGGGGGGACGGGTCCCGTCGGGCCTGCTCCCGGCCGTGAGAGACATCAGTTGCCGCTGCCGTTCTGGTCGATGAGGTTCTTGTACCAGTCGCGCAGCTTCTCGCCACCGGAGGACTTCCAGGTGGAGATGGCCTGCTGGACGTCGGACAGCTTCTTGTTGCCGCGCACGTAGTCGATCTCCAACTGCTCGAACTGGCTGGAGAGGTTGGCGTAGCGGGACGGCTCGACGATGTTCATGCCGAAGGTGGATGTCTTCTTCATGAAGGCACCCATCCGCTGCTGCCACTCGACCTGCTTGCGGGCGACGTCCGGGAAGTCGGGGTGGGCGTAGTAGGCGGCCGGTGCGGCCAGCATCACCCAGGCGTTGAGCACCTCGGAGTTGCCCAGGTCGTTCTTGACCGGGACGCCGTCCTTGACCGTGTAGTGGGTGCCCTCGACGCCGTAGTCGACGAGCATCCGCTCCTTGGTGCCGTAGGGCGCGGCCGAGAAGTTGGCGGCGGCCAGCGCGTTCTCGATCGTCGCCTTCGAGGCGCCCTTGCGGATCAGCGACCAGATGGTGGCGGGCTGGGACGCGTACAGCGTCGGGTTGCCGCCGTCCGCGCCGAAGAGGTCGATGGCCTCGATCTGGAGGTCCGGGTTGGACTGGGCCTGTTCGGCGGTCTTCCCGTACCAGTCGGCGATGTTGGTGTTGTAGACCAGGATCTGCCCGGCGGTGAACCGCTGGCCCTGGTCGCCCGAGCGGGCCTTGTCGTCGGGATGGACCACGCCCGCGTCGAACAGCTTGCGGACCCACTCCAGAGCCTCGAGGTACTCGGGCTGCTCGATGCGGTACGTCAGCTTGCCGTCGGACCCGATGTCCCAGCCGATCGTCCCGGAGCCGCGGACGCCGAACATGCTCCACGCCGACCAGGTCATGTCACCGCAGGCCCACACCTTGGCCTTGGAGCTGGTGGCCTCCTTGGCCCAGCTCATGAACTCGTCGGGCGACTTGGGTACCGCGTAGCCCTTCTCGTCGAAGAGGTCCTTGCGGTACAAGGGCGTGATCCAGTTCGCGGTGGCAGCGGGCATCGGGATGCCGCGTAGCGCGCCGCCGAAGATGCCCATGCGCCAGGCGTCGGAGGGGATCGCGGCCAGGTTCGGGTACTTCTTGACCTTGTCGCCCGCCAGGTAGGGGCCGAGGTCCATGAACTTCGCGGTGACCGCGTTCGCGATCTTGCCGACCAGTTCCCAGCCGGGCACGACCACCATGTCGGGTATGGAGCTGGAGGCGAGGACGGCGCCGAGCTTCTCACCGTAGGTGTTGCCGTCCTGGTTCTGCCAGGTGACCTTGGTGCCCGCCGCGGCGTCGAGCGCCGTGTAGTAGGCGCAGTTGGCTTTCGGCGGGGAGCCCCAGAAGGGGGACATGATCTTGAGGGCGGCGCCGGTGCCGAGCTTGTCCGGGACCGAGGTGGTGAGGCTCGCGAGGTCGACCTTGCCGGTGTAGCCGGCCGCCGAACCGTTCTTCGACGGAAGGTCCGGCTTGGCGAACGCGCTGGCCGCGTAGGCCGGCAGCAGCTTGTCGGCGGCCTTGCCAGACGTGGTGCCCTCGCGCGAGTCGGTGTCCGAGCCCCCACACGCGGCAAGCAACGGCATCCCGCCCGCCACCGCTGCGGTGGCGACCGCCGTGGAGGCGAGGAAGCTTCTCCGACTGGGTCCGGAGGAGGCGGAGTTCGGCGTCATTGCGTCAACCCTTCATGGCGCACACCAGGACACCCGGCGGTGTGGCCGTCGGCTGCGGTGTCTTGAGTGAAAGCTGGCTGAGCTGAAGCGGACCTCGGAGGATGTGCGCACCAGGTGGACACCGGATGAGCCCCTTCGATCAGTCGAAGCGCTTCGATGTTGCTGTGAGGTTAAGTGAACACCCGAGGGTGCACAAGAGTCGTTCCGAACATTCCTCCGAGGTGTAAAGGACTGAACCTGTCTGATCTGGGCCTTGAAATGCCAAAGAGGATGCGGAGATGTTGCCTCGGGATGTCTTGACACCCACCCTCCGGTCGAATGAGCATCGAAGCGCTTCGAAAGCTCTTCATCGCTCCTCCACAAAGGGATGCTCGCGTGACCGCACAAACGCCGCCTTTCCGCGATTCGCAGCTGCCGTTCGCGAAGCGCGTCGACGATCTCCTGTCGCGGCTCACCGTGGCCGAACGCATCGCGCTGCTGCACCAGTTCGCGCCCGCCGTGGAGCGGCTCGGCGTCGCCGCGTTCCGCACCGGCCAGGAGGCGCTGCACGGCGTGGCCTGGATGGGCCCGGCGACCGTGTTCCCGCAGGCGGTGGGCCTCGGCGCGACCTGGAACGAGGATCTCGTACGCCGCGTCGGTGAGGCCGTCTCCACCGAGGCCCGAGCGATGCGCGCCCGCGACGACCGCGTCGGCCTCAACGTCTGGGCGCCCACGGTCAACCTCCTGCGCCACCCCCTCTGGGGCCGCAACGAGGAGGGCTACTCCGAGGACCCCAAACTGACCTCGGCGATCGCGACGGCGTACACCCGTGGCCTGCGCGGCGACCACCCCGCGTACTGGCGCACGGCCCCCGTCCTCAAACACTGGCTGGCACACAACAACGAGACGAAGCGGGACATCACCTCGTCGTCCGTCCGGCCCCGCGTCCTGCACGAGTACGACCTGCGCGCCTTCCGCGAGACGGTCGAGGCGGGCACGGTGGCCGGCGTGATGCCCGCGTACAACCTGGTCAACGGCCGCCCCAACCACGTGTCGCCGTATCTGCGCGAGCATCTGCGCACCTGGACGGACGAGGACCTCCTGGTCTGCTCGGACGCGGGCGCGCCCTCCAACCTGGTCGACTCCGAGCACTACTTCGACACGCACGAGGAGGCGACGGCCGCCGCCCTGCGCGCGGGCGTGGACAGCTTCACGGACCACGGCACGGACAGCTCGAAGATCGTCGAACGTGTCCAGGGCGCCCTGGACCAGGGCCTGTTGACCGAGGCGGACATCGACGCGGCGGTCCGCCGCCAGCTCTCGGTCCGCTTCCGGCTCGGAGAGTTCGACCCGCACCTGGACCCGTACGCGGACACGAAGGCCTTCGACACCCCGGCCCACCGCGCGCTCGCCCAGGAGGCCGCGGAACAGGCGATCGTCCTCCTCAAGAACGACAGCCTGCTGCCCCTCGCCGAAGGCACCCGCATCGCTGTGGTCGGCCTCCTCGCCGACGAGTGCAAGCTCGACTGGTACAGCGGCACGCTCATCCACCGCTCCACACCCCTGGAGGGCCTGTACGAGCGCTTCGGCGCCGAGCGCGTCGACTTCGCCGAAGGCGTGGACCGGGTACGCCTGAAGACCTCGGCCGGTACGTATCTGAGCGTGCCCCTGGCCGACGACGTGACCGACGAAGCCCGCGGCGCGGAGGGCGCACTGGACCCGGCCCTCCTCGCGGGCCGCACCGACCTGCCCCCGCTGACCACCGACGTCACCGGTACGGACCTCGCGCTGATCGACTGGGGCGAGGGCGTCCTCACCCTCCGCGCCCCCGACGGCCGCTATCTCTCCGTCGCCGACGACGGCTACGTACGCGCGTCCGCGGAGCAGCCCGGCGGCTGGGTGGTCCAGGAGATATTCCGCCTGGAACCCCATGATTCCCACGCGAACGGGCACCTCCTGAAGCACGTAGGGACGGGTCGGTACGTCTCTGTCGCTGCCGACGGCGTAAAGGTTGCCGCCGACGACCCGCGGGACGCGGAGATCTTCGAGCTGATCGTCACGGAGCGTGGCGAGGACGCGGTGACCCGGGCCGCCGCCACCGCGGACGTGGTGCTCGTGGTCGCGGGCAACGACCCGCACATCAACGGCCGGGAGACGGAGGACCGTACGACACTCCGCCTCCCCGAGCACCAGGAGCGCCTGCTGCGGGCCGCCCGTGCCGCGAACCCGAACACAGCCCTGGCCCTCGTCTCCGCCTACCCGTACGCGGTGGACCCCGAGGACATCCCGGCCCTGCTGTGGACGGCCCACGGCGGCCAGGCGGCCGGCACCGCCCTGGCCCGCGTCCTGGCGAGCGACGTCTCCCCGGCCGGCCGCCTCCCGCAGACCTGGTACGCCTCCGACACGGACCTCCCCGATCTCCTCGACTACGACGTGATCGGCAGCCGCCAGACGTACCTCTACTTCGAGGGCACCCCGCTCTTCCCGTTCGGCCACGGCCTGTCGTACGCGTCCTTCACCTACGACGGCCTTCAAGTCGAGCCGGGCAATGGCGAGTTGAAGGTCTCTGTCACGGTCACCAACGCGAGCGGGGTGGCCGCCGACGAGGTCGCCCAGCTCTACACGCGCGCGGTGCACCCCTCGGTCCCGCGCCCCCGCCGCGAACTGGCGGCACACCGCCGAGTCCACCTGGCCCCCGGCGCCTCCGCCGAGCTCTCCTTCGAACTCCCGCTGCACACCTTCGAGTTCTGGGATGTGGCGCACGGCAGATGGCGGCTGGAGCCGGGAGCGTACGAGGTGCTCGTGGGCGCATCCAGCGAGGACATCCGCCTGCGCTGCACGATCGACCTCGACGGCACTCCCACGCCTCCCCGTCCCGTCCTCGAACTCGGCCTGAACGCCGCCGACTTCGACGAGCAGCGGGACGCCGAGATCGTCGACCGTACGAAGGAGTCGGGCGACGCGGTGACGCCGGCGGGCGATGATGAGGCCGAACTGGTCTTCCTGGCCTGCGACTTCGCCGACGGTACGACCATGGCGTCCATCGAGGCGGCGGGCGAGGGATCGGTCGAACTCGCACTCGCGGATGGCCCGGTGCTCGCGCGGCTCGACATCCCGGCGACGACAGGCCCGTACGACCACACCACCGTGACCGGCCCGGCGGCGCACGTCACCGGGGTCCACGACCTGCACATCAGACTGCGCGGCCGGGTTCGGCTCGCGCGTGTCGGCTTCTCCGGTTGAGGGTCCGGACCAGGCCGACGCACAGAAGGGGCCCGGCACCGGAAGGCAGCGGTGCCGGGCCCTCTTCATCCCGGGATACGACCCGAGCGTACATGAAAACGATTGTCACAAGCTAGAGGCTGAGCCCGGTCAGCACCATGACCCGCTCGTACGTGTAGTCGTCCATCGCGAACTTCACGCCCTCGCGCCCGACTCCGGACTGCTTCACTCCGCCGTACGGCATCTGGTCGGCGCGATACGAGGGGACGTCGCCGATGATCACGCCGCCGACCTCCAGCGCACGGTGCGCGCGGAAGGCGGTCTGCAGGTCGTGGGTGAACACCCCTGCCTGGAGGCCGTACTTGGAGTCGTTGACGGCGGCGAAGGCGGCGGCCTCCCCCTCCACCCTGTGCAGGGTGAGGACGGGTCCGAAGATCTCCTCGCAGGACAGGGTGACGTCGCCCGGTACCTCGGCGAGAACGGTCGGCGCGTACGAGGCCCCGTCGCGTTTGCCGCCGGTCAGCAACTGGGCCCCCGCCCCGACCGCCTCGTCGACCCACGACTCCACGCGCCTCGCGGCGTCCTCGCTCACCAACGGGCCGACGTCGGTCGCGTCGTCGGAGGGATCGCCGGTCACCTGGGCCTCGACGGCGGCGACGATACGGGGCACCAGCCGGTCGTACACGGAGGCGTCGGCGATCACTCGCTGGACGGAGATGCAGGACTGGCCGCCCTGGTAGTTGGAGAAGGTGGCGATACGGCTTGCCGCCCAGTCCAGGTCCTCGTCACTGGCGTAGTCGGCCAGGACGACGGCCGCACCGTTTCCGCCCAGTTCCAGGGTGCAGTGCTTGCGCGGCACCGAGTCCATGATCGAGAAGCCGACCTTCTCGGATCCGGTGAACGAGATGACGGGCAGGCGCTCGTCCTGTACGAGGGCGGGCATGCGGTCGTTGGCGACCGGGAGGATGCTCCACGCTCCGGCGGGCAGTTCGGTCTTGGCTTCGGCTGCGGCTTCGGCGAGCAGTTCACCGATCATCAGGCCTGACAGCGGGGTCGCGGGTGCGGGCTTCAGGATGATCGGGACGCCGGCGGCGATGGCCGGGGCGATCTTGTGGGCGCACAGGTTGAGGGGGAAGTTGAAGGGTGCGATACCGAGGACGGCGCCCTTGGGGAAGCGGCGCGTGATCGCGAGCCGTCCTTGTCCGCCGAGGTCGGTGTCGAGTCGCTGGGCCTCTCCGCCGTTGAATCGCCGGGCTTCCTCAGTCGCGAACCGGAACACGGATACGGCTCGGCCGACTTCGCCGCGGGCCCACTTGATCGGCTTTCCGTTCTCGGCCGAGATGAGGCGGGCGATCTCCTCGGTTCGCTCGATGAGTCGGCGGGAGACGTGGTCGAGGGCGGCGGCGCGTATGTGGGCCGGGGTGGCGGCGAACTCGTCGCGCACGGCGTGGGCGGCGGCGACGGCCTCGTCGACCTGCGCGTCGCTCGGCACGCTCACCGTGCCGACGACGTGGCCGTCCCACGGGGACGTGACCTCGAACGTGGCGTCGCCTGTGGCCTGGCGGCCGGCGAGCCAGAAGGCGTGCGTGTCAGTCATAGGGGGTCCGGCCCTTCGGTCGATGTGGTGTTGTACGTGCCCCACGGTAGGCCTGCCGGCCGGAGCGGTGGCTTGTCCGGCCTGTACCACTCACTGTGCTCGGTGCTCCACTTTGGCGCATACGGGGGTGGGGCGCTGGGTGGATGGGCTAACCGCCGGAAGCCGACGCTTTCAGGGCCAGCCAAAGCTCCATCCGCGTATCCGGATCATCCAGCGACCGCCCCAGGATCTCCTCGACCCGCCGCATCCGGTACCGCAACGTGTGCCGATGCACCCCAAGATCCGCCGCAGCCGCATCCCACTGCCCATGCCGCGACAACCAGGCCCGAAGGGAAGCGACCAGATCCCCCCGCCCCGTCGCGTCATGCTCATACAACGCCCGCAACAAGCCGTCCGCGAACGCCCGCACAGCGTCGTCCGCGAGCAACGGCACCACGGACCCCGCGGCCAACTCCTCGTGCTCGACCAGCACCCGCCCCCGCCGCCGGGCAACGGACAAGGCCTGTTCGGCCTGCTTATAGGCAGCCGCGGCGGCAATGGGGCCGGCAGGAGCCGACAGTCCGACCACCAACTCGTCCTCGTCCACGCCCTGCTCAGCCGCACCCCGATCGGCCAGGAGCGCCTCCGCGTACTGGGCGCAGGACGCAACCACCGCTCCCCCGTCCGCGGCCAGCACCACCAGCCGCTCCCCATCGGGCACGACCAGCACGGCCTCCCCCGACCGGGCCGCCGCGGCCTCGACGACCTCCGCGAACCCGCCCACCGGATCAGTCCCGGCATCGGCCGCCGCGTCAGTCCCTGAAGCCGGAGCCGCTGCCGAAGCCGAAGTTGAGACCAAGCCTCCGCCCACGCCCCGGCCCCGCGTACCCGGCACCGCCCCGGACTCCGCAAGGATCACGCGATACGGAGCATCGAGCAGCTCCCCGTACAGATCCCCCGCGGCAGCCCGAGCATGGTCCGGCTGCCCCGCCAGCAGCATGCGCAGCACCGCCGCCCCGATCCGCTGCTCCGCCGCATACAGCGACCGCGACCGCTCAGTCGTGAGCGTCAGCAGAGCGATGGCCGAATGCACGGCGTACCGCTCGGCCGTACCCAGTGCCGCGGCCGTGCCCACAGCCAGCGCCCCCAGCGGCCGCTTCCCCGTCCCCAGCGAGTGCAGCTCGACGCGGTCCTCGTCCTCGCCCTCCTCGGAGGAGCCCCCGACGACGGAACTGGCGGGCACGCTCCGCTCCCACAGCCGCTCCACGTCGGCGGTGAGCAGGGCCGCCCGCCTCCCCGCCCACTCGGGCGCCGTCGCGACGACGGCGCCGGACGCGTCGTACAGGGCGGCCCACCCGTCGACCTGGGAGGCGAGCGCTGCCAGCAGGCCCTCGGGTCCCTCGCTCAAGGCCCGCTTGGTCAGCTCGCGTTGGGCGGCGAAGCCGGCGGTCACGGCGCGGTACTGGTCGGCGGCGATCGCGGCGGAGACGGCTTTGCTGATGGCGAGGAAGGGGGTGCGCCGAGGGACTTCGAGGAGTGGTAGGCCCTCCCGCTCCGCGGCGTCGACCAGCGCCTTCGGAATCTCCTCGTAGTGGAGCCCGACCGCGAACCCGAGCCCCGCGACGCCCGCCCCGGCGAGCCGCTTCACATAGCGCCGCATGGCCTCGGGGTCCTCCGCGTCCAGCTGGAGCGCGGTGATCAGGAGCAGCTCCCCGCCCTCCATGTACGGCACGGGGTCGGCGAGTTCGCTGGCATGGGCCCAGCGGACGGGCCGGTCCAGGTGTTCCTCGCCCGCGCGCACGGTGAGTTTGAGCGCCGAGTGCTGGACGAGCGAGGAGAGCGTGGGGGGCATGGGACCTTCAGGTCTTCCTGGCGAGGCCTTCACCGGAGCGGCGGAAGTGCAGTGAGTAGCGGAGGGTATGATCTTTTGGCCGTCACGTATGAACGACCTGTGTCGATTCTGCCTCACTGTACGGTGACCACGTCACCTTATGTCCAGATGTCCTGCCACCTGTCCGGCTCAGTCGCGAAGATCCACCAGCAACGGCGGCGCATGCTCCCCGCGCACACTCGTGAGCGACAGCACCGCATGCCCCGGCGGAACGGCATGCGCCAGCTCGGACGCGGACCACCGCTCACGTTCGACCTGCCGCACGGTGACTGCCCGGGCGGTGGGCGCACGTCCCGTGATCACTCGGCGCAGCGCGTGGGCGGTCTTGCCGAGCGGGGTCTCGGCGATGATCTGCCGGTCGGTGACGTCCGTCGCCTCGGTCCACTCCTTGCCCCACACCTCGGCGAAGTCCTGCCCGTCCCAGGGCGTGAGCCCGGACAGCGCCACCCGGCAGCCGATCGCCCCGAGCAGCGGCGACCTGAGCGGCCGCGGCACATCGTCGAGCGTACGCAGGGTCATGACCACCCCCGCATTGGCGGACCGCAGCCGCTGGACTCCTCGTACCGCCTCGGGCGTGACGACGCCCGTCGCATCGTCCAGCACCAGACACGCGAACAACGACCGGTCCTCGCGCACCGCCACACTCGCTGTGAACTGCGCAAGCACGAGCCGTGCCAGGATCCGCGAGGCGTCGGCGTGTCCGCGTTCGGGCAGGTCGATGCGTACCCGCACCGGGTGATCCAACGCCCTCAGCGAAAACGGCCGCGACTGCCCGGACGTGTTGAAGAAGCCGGCGAAGGCGGGCCGGTCCAGCAGCGCCACCCGATCCGCGAGTACGCCCCCCACATCCCCCGGATGCCCCAACTGCCGCTCCCTGGCGTCGAGTTCGCGCAGCAGCGACTCCTGTCCAGCCTCCGTGAGCGCCTTGCGCAGCGCGCCGAGCGGGCCGGGCGCGCCGTCGAGGAGCTGCCGCAGTTCGGGTACGGAGGGGAAGCGCCCGTGGACCGCGCGATACGGTCCGAGCAGCTGGGCGAGCACGGTGGTGGACCGGCGGCTGTCTCCGCCGGGGTGCGGATCGGTGAGGTCGCCGACCAGTGCCTCGGCAAGGACGGCCGCCGCCTCGTCGGGGTCGTGGGTTCCGCCGTACAGGTCGAGGTCGTAGACGGACTCGGGACTTCCGACCTGTACGACGACGTCATACGCGTCCGCGGGCCCGAGCCCCGCGCCCGCCGCCCCTACCACGACGACGGCGGCCCGCCCGGCGAGCGCGTGCAGGCACAGCGACTCGGCGAGCGGCCAGACGACACCGCTGGTCTTGCCGGATCCGGCGGGGCCGACGGCGAGCAGGGAGGTGCCGAGGAGTTCGGGGCCGAGGCCGAGTCCGGTGCCGCGGTAGGCGTACGGATTGCGCGCGTCGTCGGCGGTGGTACCGAGCCGGACCTGCCCGGTGACGAGGTCGTGCTGGGCGAGGCGCCCCGGAAGATCACGCTCGCCGGAAGGGTGCAGGCAGGCGGCGGCGCCGTCCTTGAGCACGGCGCCGGTGAAGGTGGCGAGACTGTGCCGCCCGCTGCGTACGCCCTGCCAGGCGCGGGTGATGCGCGCGTGGTCGACGTCGCGCATCAGCCCGGAGCGGGCCTCGGCGGCGAGCCGTTCGGCGGCGTCGGTGGCTCCGGCGTCGCGGAGCCCGGGCCACTCGGCGGGATCGTCCTGCGGCTCGGGAGCCGTCTGCTTGGGCTCTCGGCGCCGGAAGAGGGGGGCGACGAAGCGGCGCCAGACCTCACTCCAGCGGCCGAGCCGCCCGACCGCGACCATGATGGCCAGGGCGACAAGCAGCTGATAGCTCCGATACACGAAGAGATTGCCGACCTCGCCGATCGCACTGTTGTCGCCACGCCAGGAGTCGGGTGTGAGCAGGAACAGCGGCACCCACCACCAGTCGCCCAGGTAACCGTTCTGCAGCAGCGACCAGATCAGCCATCCCACGAGGAAGGCGATCAGCGCGCCGCTGAGCAACTGCCGGGTCGGAACGACCTCCGGCTCCTCGTCCGGCCGCGGCCGGTGCCCGAACCGCCACACCCCCGGCGCCGCCTCGGGCCGGGGAGCCCGCAGCCAGGCCAGGAAGGCGGAGCCGTCCGGCATCGGCGGCGCGCCCGGCGCCTGCGCGGGCCGTGGCGGTACCTGAGGCGGCCCCGCCGGGCGCGGCACACGATCGGCGTGTGTGCCCCGTGCGTCCTGCGTGCCGTCGCTGTCCATCGCCCTTGTCCCCTGACCAGCCGTTCGATCCACCATCAGCGAGCCAATCTAATGCCCCCGCAGGGGGAGTTCACCGCATTGCCCGGCCAGGCCCGGGCCAGCCCCTCGGCTACCGCCATGTCCACCACGGACAACCCGACCCTCCGACAACGCCCACATGGAGCATGCCCACTCCCCACCCCCGGCCCTAGCCTGCGAAGAAAGAAACCGATCTGTCCGAAACACCCCGCCGCACAGACCCCGCCCGCAAGACCCCAGGGAGCCCCCTTCATGAGCGCACTTCCGCAGGAGCGCCGCGTCATCACCGCTATCCCCGGCCCGAAGTCGCAGGAGTTGCAGGCCCGCCGCACCGCCGCGGTCGCGGCCGGTGTGGGGTCCGTGCTGCCCGTGTTCGCCGCTCGTGCGGACGGCGGGATCATCGAGGACGTCGACGGGAACCGGCTGATCGACTTCGGCTCCGGAATCGCCGTGACCGGCGTCGGTGCGAGCGCCGAGGCCGTCGTACGCCGGGCGTCCGCGCAGCTCGCCGACTTCACCCACACCTGTTTCATGGTCACGCCGTACGAGGGCTACGTGGCCGTCGCCGAGGCGCTGGCCGAGCTGACCCCCGGCGATCACGCCAAGAAGTCGGCCCTCTTCAACTCGGGCGCCGAGGCCGTCGAGAACGCCGTCAAGATCGCCCGCGCGTACACCAAGCGCCAGGCCGTCGTCGTCTTCGACCACGGCTATCACGGCCGTACGAATCTGACGATGGCGCTGACCTCGAAGAACATGCCGTACAAGCATGGCTTCGGCCCCTTCGCGCCGGAGATCTACCGGATGCCGATGGCGTACGGCTACCGCTGGCCGACCGGCCCCGAGAACTGCGGCCCCGAGGCCGCCGCGCAGGCCATCGACCAGATCAGCAAGCAGGTGGGCGCTCAGAACGTGGCCGCGATCGTCATCGAGCCGCTCCTCGGCGAGGGCGGCTTCATCGAGCCGGCGAAGGGCTTCCTGCCGGCGCTCGACAAGTTCGCGAAGGACAACGGCATCGTCTTCGTCGCGGACGAGATCCAGTCAGGTTTCTGCCGCACCGGTCAGTGGTTCGCGTGTGAGGACGAGGGCATCGTCCCGGACCTGATCACCACGGCGAAGGGCATCGCGGGCGGTCTGCCACTGGCCGCCGTCACGGGCCGCGCCGAGATCATGGACGCCGCGCACGTGGGCGGCCTGGGCGGCACCTACGGCGGCAACCCCGTCGCCTGCGCGGGCGCCCTCGGCTCGATCGAGACGATGAAGGAACTCGACCTGGGCGCCAGGGCGCGGCACATCGAGACGGTCATGAAGGCACGTCTCGGCGCCATGCAGGAGAAGTACGAGATCATCGGCGACGTCCGCGGACGCGGCGCCATGCTGGCCATCGAGCTCGTCAAGGACCCGTCCACCAAGGAGCCGAACCCGGAGGCCACCGCCGCGCTCGCCAAGGCCTGCCACCAGGAGGGCCTGCTGGTCCTGACCTGTGGCACCTACGGCAATGTGCTGCGCTTCCTGCCGCCCATGGTCATCGGCGAGGAACTGCTCAGCGAGGGCCTCGACATCCTGGAGCAGGCGTTCACCCGCATCTGAGCAGGACTTCTCTCATCCGCTTCCGCTGCGGGGCGGCGACGAGCAAGACATGTGAAGAACGTGTGCGGGGTGCATGGCGGGAGGCGAATCGGTCTGTCGGACGCCGATCCCCTGTCGTAGGTTCTACCCAGATGAGAGATACACCCCGCCCACAGGGAACTGTGGGCGATTCAGGGTCGAGGCCTCCCCAGCTTCACCCTGGTCGTGCCCTCGCGCACACAACTGGAGCCTCCGGCTCCGGAGGGTCTCCTCACCGATCGGACAGTCGCTCGCCCCAAACCCCCCGGGGCGTGCGACGACCCGGTCTTTGCGGCCGCCTCGGAACTACCCCCCCTGTTCCGGGGCGGCCGACCTTGTCTCTGGCGGCTCTGGCCACTCTGGCCCTGCTCTTCGCGTTCCTCACCTGGCAGGTCGCCGTCGACAGCCCGTTGCGCCGCGCCGACGAGCGCCTGGGCCGGGCGATCGCGGACGGCCCACTGCCGGACGGCGTCGCCGAACTCCTCGCTGATCTCGGCAACGTCACGGTCGCCGCCCCGGTCCTGGTCGTCGTTCTCGCGTACGTCGCCTGGCGCGCGCGTCGCGCCGGTACGCCCCGCTGGTGGCTGCCGGCGCTCGCGGCCCTGGTCACCATGGCCGCCGTACCGGTGCTGGTCATCCCGCTGAAGGAAGCCGTGGGGCGCACGGGTCCACCCGGCATGGCGGGCGACGGCTACTACCCCTCGGGCCATACGGCGACGGCCGCCGTCGCCTACGGAGCGGCCGTCCTGCTTCTGCTGCCCTGGCTGCGCGGCTCGTACGTCCGCCGTGAACTCACCATCGGCTGCCTGGTGTTGGCCGTCGCCGTCGGCTTCGGGCTGGTCCGGCGCGGCTACCACTGGCCGTTGGATGTGGTGGCGAGTCTGGTGTTGAGCGCGATGCTGCTGATCGCGCTCACGGTGTTCCTGAACTCCCGTCGTCGCTAGCCCCGGCTTCAGCTGTCGAATCCGAGGCCCAGTCTGTCCATCGTCTTCAGCCACAGATTGCGTCGGCCGCCGTGCGCGTCCGCCCGCGCCAGCGACCACTTGGTGAGCGCGATGCCCGTCCAGGCGAAGGGCTCCGGCGGGAAGGGGAGCGGCTTCTTGCGGACCATTTCCAGGGACGTACGTTCCGTACGCTCCCCCGCCAGCAGGTCGAGCATCACGTCCGCGCCGAAGCGGGTGGCCCCTACGCCGAGTCCCGTATAGCCCGCCGCGTACGCGACCCGCCCCTGATGTGCCGTGCCGAAGAAGGCCGAGAAACGGGAACAGGTGTCGATCGCGCCGCCCCACGCGTGCGTGAAGCGGACGCCCTCGAGCTGGGGGAAGCAGGTGAAGAAGTGCCCGGCGAGCTTGGCGTAGGTCTCCGGGCGGTCGTCGTACTCGGCGCGCACCCGGCCGCCGTACGGATAGACCGCGTCGTAGCCGCCCCACAGGACACGGTTGTCGGCCGACAGCCGGAAGTAGTGGAACTGGTTGGCGCTGTCGCCGAGGCCCTGGCGGTTCTTCCAACCGAGGGAGGCGAGCTGGGCTTCGGTGAGCGGCTCGGTCATCAACGCGTAGTCGTAGACCGGGACGGTGTACGGGCGGACGCGTCTGACCAGGTTGGGGAAGATGTTCGTGCCGAGGGCGACGTGGCGGGCGCGGACGCTGCCGTACGGAGTGCGTACGGCCATACCGGCGCCGTGCGCCTTCAGGCTGAGCGCGGGCGTGTGCTCGTACACGCGGACGCCCAGCCCGATGCAGGCGCGTTTGAGGCCCCAGGCGAGTCTGGCGGGGTTCAGGAGCGCGACGCCGTGGCGGTCATGGAGGCCAGCACGGAATGTCGGTGAGTCGACTTGTTGCCGTACGGCGTCGGCGTCGAGGTACTCGATGCCGTTCGCGAGTCCGTGGCGCTCCAACTCCCCGTACCAGTCACGGAGTTCGGCAGCCTGGTACGGCTCGGTGGCGACGTCGATCTCGCCGGTGCGCTCGAAGTCGCAGTCGAGGGAGTAGCGAGCGACGGTGGCCTCGATCGCGTCGAGGTTTCGGGCGCCCAGCTCCTGGAGTGTGTGGATCTCGTCCGGCCAGCGGCTGAGGCCGTTGGCCAGGCCGTGCGTGAGCGAGGCCGCGCAGAAGCCGCCGTTGCGGCCGGAGGCGGCCCAGCCCGCCTCGCGGCTTTCGACGAGCACCACATCGCGGTGCGGGTCGCGTTCTTTGGCGAGCAGCGCGGTCCACAGTCCGGTGTAGCCGCCGCCGACGACGAGCAGGTCGCAGGTCTCGGCGCTGGTGAGGGCAGGCTCGGGGCGAGGCTTTGCAGGGTCGTCCAGCCAGTGGGAAACCGGCTGGGCTTCGGAGAGGGATTTCATCCAGTGATTCCAACGGGTCATGGCGCTCGGGGCCATGATGTCAACTCCCCACAGAATTTTGGCAGTTGTGCCCGGTTATGCTCTCTGCCGCTTTCGGCGACCGCTGATGACCATTCCGGACAGCACGATCAGTACGGCGACGATGAACATGGCCGTACCGATGACATTGATCTGGACGGGTGTGCCGCGTTGCGCCGAGCCCCAGACGAACATGGGGAAGGTGACGGTCGCACCCGCGTTGAAATTGGTGATGATGAAATCGTCGAAGGAGAGCGCGAAGGCGAGCAGTGCGCCCGCGGCGATTCCGGGGGCCGCGATGGGCAGGGTGACGCGGACGAAGGTCTGGACCGGTCCGGCGTACAGATCCCGCGCGGCTTCCTCCAGCTTCGGGTCCATCGACATGACGCGCGCCTTGACGGCTGTCACGACGAAGCTGAGGCAGAACATGATGTGGGCGATCAGGATCGTCCAGAAACCCAACTGAGCGCCCATGTTGAGGAAAAGCGTCAGCAGGGAGGCGGCCATGACGACCTCGGGCATCGCCATGGGAAGGAAGATCAGCGAGTTCACGGCGCCCCGCGCGCGGAAGCGGTAGCGGACCAGCGCGAAGGCGATCAGCGTGCCGAGAACCGTCGCGCCGAGTGTCGCCCAGGCCGCGATCTGCAGACTCAGTGACAGCGAACCGCACAGATCGGCAACCCCGCACGGATCGGTCCAGGCGTCCGTGGAGAACTGCTGCCATTCGTAATTGAAGCGCCCCTTCGGATTGTTGAAGGAGAAGACCGTGACGACGACGTTCGGCAGGAGCAGATATCCGAGCGTCAACAGGCCTGCCATGACGACGAGATGGCGCTTGAGCCAGCGTACGAGGACCATTTAGACCAGATCCTCCGTTCCGGACTTGCGAATGTAGAGCGTGACGATGATGAGGATCGCGGCCATGAGGATGAAGGAAAGAGCCGCGGCCGTCGGATAGTCGAGAACCCGCAGGAACTGGCCCTGGATCACGTTTCCGACCATGCGGGTGTCCGTGGAGCCGAGCAGATCGGCGTTGACGTAGTCACCGCTGGCGGGGATGAACGTGAGGAGCGTGCCGGAGACGACGCCCGGCATGGACAGCGGGAAGGTCACCTTGCGGAAGGTCGTGAACGGCTTGGCATACAGGTCGTGCGCCGCCTCGTGGAGGCGGCCGTCGATGCGATCGAGGGAGGTGTAGAGCGGCAGGATCATGAACGGCAGGAAGTTGTACGTGAGTCCGCAGACCACCGCGAGCGGCGTGGCCAGCACGCGGTCACCGGCCGTGATGCCGAGCCAGCTCGTGACGTCCAGCAGGTGCAGCGAGTTGAGGGCGCCGACGACCGGGCCACCGTCCGCGAGGATCGTCTTCCAGGCGAGCGTACGGATCAGGAAGCTGGTGAAGAACGGCGCGATGACCAGGATCAGGATCAGATTGCGCCAGCGGCCCGCGCGGAACGCGATCAGATACGCGAGCGGATAGCCGAGCAGCAGACACAGGGCGGTGGCGGTGCCGGCGTAGAGGACCGAGCGCAGGAACTGCGGCCAGTACTCGGAGACCGCGTCCCAGTAGGTCGCGAAGTGCCAGGTGACCTTGTAGCCCTCCTCCAGGGAGCCCGTCTGCACGGACGTGGAGGCCTGGTAGACCATCGGCAGCGCGAAGAAGAGCAGCAGCCAGAGGATGCCGGGCAGGAGCAGCCAGTACGGGGTGAGGCGGCCTCTTCTGCGCGGGGGCTTCTTCTGTGGGGTGGGTGCGAGAGGCGGTGGCGCCTCGGTGACGGTCGTCATGCCGAGGCCTCTTCTCCGACTGTCTCGACACCTGCATCGATGTCCTGAGTCGCGTCCAGGCCGAAGGTGTGCGCCGGGCTCCAGTGCAGGACCACCTCGGCGCCGGGGACGAGGCGGGCGTCGCGGTCGATGTTCTGGACGTAGACCTCGAACTCGGGGCAGACGGGGCTGTCGATGACGTACTGCGTGGAGACGCCGATGAAACTGGAGTCGGCGATCTTCCCGGTGATGCGGTTGCGGCCCTCGGGTATCCCGCCCGCGTCGTCGGCATGCGTGAGGGAGATCTTCTCGGGGCGGACGCCGACCAGGACCTTGCCGCCGGTCGCGGTGGGCGCCGAACAGCGCGCGGCCGGCAGGGAGAGCTTGCCACCGCCCGCCCTGAGCACGATCTCGTCGCCGCTCTTGGTGTCGACCTCGGCCTCGATGAGGTTGGAGGTGCCGAGGAAGTTGGCGACGAAGGTGGTGTTCGGGTTCTCGTAGAGGTCGGCGGGCGATCCGAGCTGTTCGACACGGCCCGCGTTCATCACGGCGACCGTGTCGGCCATCGTCATGGCCTCCTCCTGGTCGTGCGTGACGTGGATGAACGTGATGCCCACCTCGGTCTGGATGCGCTTGAGTTCGAGCTGCATCTGACGGCGCAGCTTGAGGTCGAGGGCGCCGAGGGGTTCGTCGAGGAGCAGCACCTTGGGGTGGTTGATCAGCGCGCGGGCGACGGCGACGCGCTGCTGCTGGCCGCCGGAGAGCTGGTGCGGCTTCTTGCGGGCCTGCTCGCCGAGTTGTACGAGCTCGATCATCTCCTCGACCTGCTTCTTCACGGACTTGATGCCGCGTCGGCGCAGACCGAAGGCGACGTTCTCGAAGATGTCGAGGTGCGGGAAGAGGGCGTACGACTGGAAGACGGTGTTCACCGGCCGCTTGTAGGGCGGCAGGTTCGTCACGTCCTGGTCTCCCAGGGACACGTTTCCCGACGTGGGTTCCTCCAGGCCCGCGATCATCCGCAGGGTGGTGGTCTTTCCGCAACCCGATGCCCCTAGGAGGGCGAAAAACGATCCCTGGGGGACGGTCAGGTCGAGCGGGTGCACGGCGGTGAAGGAGCCGTACGTCTTGCTGATTCCGGAGAGGCGGACATCGCCGCTGGTGTCTTTCGTCATCATCGTCACGCCCCTGTGAGCTTTGCGAACTTCTCTTCGTACGCCGTCTCTTCCTTCGTGCTCAGGGAGCGGAAGGAGCGCGACTTGGCGGCCATGGCCGCGTCGGGGATGATCAGCGGGTTGTTCGCCGCGTCTTCGTCGATCTTCGCCAGTTCGGCCTTCACACCGTCCACGGGGCACACGTAGTTGATGTACGCGGCGAGCTGCGCGGCCGGGCCGGGCTCGTAGTAGTAGTCGATGAGCCGTTCGGCGTTGGTCTTGTGGCGGGCTTTGTTGGGGACCAGCAGGTTGTCGGTCGACGTCATGTAGCCGCTGTCCGGGATCACGAAGTCCACGTCCGGGCTGTCCGCCTTGAGCTGGACGACATCACCGGCCCAGGCGATACAGGCCGCGAGGTCGCCCTTGGTGAGGTCGGCCGTGTAGTCGTTGCCGGTGAAGCGGCGGATCTGGCCCTGGTCGACGGCCTTCTGGAGGCGGGCGATCGCCGCGTCGTAGTCGTCGTCGGTGAACTTCGCCGGGTCCTTGCCCAGGTCCAGCAGCGTCATGCCGATGCTGTCGCGCATCTCGGAGAGGAAGCCGACGCGTCCCTTGAGCCTGGGGTTGTCGAGCATGTCGGAGACGGACTTCACCTCGACGCCGTCGAGTGCCTTCTTGTTGTACGCGATGACCGTGGAGATACCGGTCCAGGGATACGAGTACGCGCGTCCCGGATCCCAGTCGGGGTTGCGGAACTGCTGGGAGAGGTTGGCGTACGCGTGCGGCAGGTTGGACGGGTCCAGTTTCTGGACCCACCCGAAACGGATCAGCCGGGCGGCCAGCCAGTCGGTGACGCAGATGAGGTCGCGGCCGGTGTCCTGGCCTGCCGCCAGCTGGGGCTTGATCTTGCCGAAGAACTCGACGTTGTCGTTGATGTCCTCGGTGTACTTGACCTTGATGCCGGTGCGCTGCGTGAACGCGTCGAGCGTGGGGTGGCGCTTCTCGCTGTCGTCGACGTCCATGTACTCGGTCCAGTTGGAGAAGCTGATCTCCTTCTCCTTGGCCGAGTGGTCGTCGGAGTCGACACCTGCGGTGTTTTTTGCCGCCGGGATGCCGCAGGCGCTCAGCGTTGCGGCGCCGCCGAGGGTGAGGGCGCCGCCGGTGGTGGCGCGCAGCAGTGAACGGCGGGTGACGGAGGGTCCGCCGTTCCTGATGCTGCGCTGCACGTGCTTGATCTGGCCCGCGTTGTGCATGTCGCTCTCCTCCGCCGCCGTTCCCCTCCGGGGGAGGGGGGTGGCGTGGCTCCAGCTCGATTTGAAGGCTGATCCTGACAGAGGGGGGTCTGCGCAACAAGGGATTCCGTTGTTGCCTTTTGGTTAAGCGACGGAATCTGTTGATCGTTGGCGGGTGCGGGTTCGTTGTGGCTGGTCGCGGGTGCCTCCGGCGGTGGGGCGGGTGCGGGTTCGTGGTGGTTGCTCGCGCCGTTCCCCGCGCCCCTTTGGGTCCGGTGGGTGGGTCGGGGCCGTGGGCCGGTGCGTCAGCCCGTCGCAGGCCGGGCATACGGCCCTTTGCTGGTACAGGGTCCTGGTGGCCTGAGACAGAACCTAAGCGACGGGCATACGACGCACCGGCCCACGTCCCCTCCCGCCGGAGGGCGAGTGCGGGCACGTCGGGGCTGGTGAGCATGGTGGCTGGCGGCTCCGGGAGCGCCCCTTCAGGGGCGCGGGGAACTGCGCGACCAGCCACGACGCACCCGCGGCCGCGACACGACTGTCACCCCCACCCCCTTGGGGGGTCTGGGGGCGCAGCCCCAGTTTCGGGAAGGGGCGGGCCTGGGGAAGAAAACCCCTCCCACTCCAACCCCCCGCCTATCCGCACCCCGGCGGAGCCGCTAGCGTTCGGCGACGAGTGATGTGTTGAAGCCGTCGTCGCCCGTGTTCGAGTAGTCGGTTTCGCTGTCGTCGAGCAGGCCGGGGGCGATGATGACCAGCACGAACATGGTCACGCCCAGCGCGATGCCCGCGGCTCCGCAGATGATCCCGGCCAGGGCCTGGCCGGCGTTGGTGGCCTCGCCCCGGCGGGCTTTGCCGCGGCCGATCGCGCCGAAGATCACCGCGAGGATGCCCAGGATGATGGCCACCGGCCAGAGACAGAAACCGACCGCAGAGATGATCCCGAGCACCATCCCCGTCGTGCCCATGCCGTTGCTCGGCGCCATGGGCATCCCGGGCCAGCCGTAGCCGGGACCGGCGCCCGGGGTGGCCGGATAGTAGGGCTGCTGTCCCTGGTAGCCATAGCCGTAGGGCACCTGGCCTGGCCCTTCCGGGGAGATGGGGGGCGGGGGAACGGGTTCGCCGGGGCCGCCGCCCGGGGCCGCGAAGGGGTTGCCGGATGGATTCGACGGACTCGGCGGATTCGGGGGCGTACCGCCAGGGCCCGCGAACGGGTTGCCTGGGCCGGAGGCGGCCGGCGGTGCCACGGGATTGGCCCAGGGCTGGGCGCCGCCCGGCGAAGGCGGCGTGCCCGCGCTGGGTATCGAGGTGACCGTCGGCTGGTCATGCACGGAAGGTGAGCCGGCGCCGCCCCGCTGCCCGGAGCCCCCGGCACCGTAGGGCGGCCCAGAAGCCCCCGCTCCCGAAGCTGCCCCAGCGCCCGGCTCGTCCAAGGGAACCTGGGGAGTCGCGTCCTGCGGACCTGCGCTCGGGGCTCCGGCAGTCGGAGCCCGGTGCTCAGGCGGAGCCCACGGGTTCGGTTCGCCGTTCCCCGGCGTACCCGGCGGCTGCGCGGCGTCGGACATGCGCGGAGTCCCCTCTGTCGTACGTTCCGTCATGTTACGGCCGGACCACGGGCCCATGGACCCCGGCCTACGATGATCCCGCACCACCGATCAGCCGATCATCCGCGCCCCACCGGTACACAACTCGACACCGGCCGGGCGCCGTTCCCGGGGAGGAACCCTTGACCGACCACCGCGACCCGAACGTCCCGCCCGCCGTGCCCGTCCCCCGCGACCTGCACTCCTTCATCGCCGGGCTGCCCAAGGCCGAACTCCACGTGCACCACGTCGGCTCCGCCTCCCCCCGTATCGTCTCCGAACTGGCCGCCCGCCACCCCGACTCCAAGGTGCCGACCGACCCCGAGGCGCTCGTCGACTACTTCACGTTCACGGACTTCGCCCACTTCATCGAGGTGTATCTGTCCGTCGTGGACCTCATCCGCACCCCGGAGGACGTACGCCTGCTCACGTACGAGATCGCCCGCGACATGGCGCGGCAGCGCATCCGCTACGCCGAGCTGACCGTCACGCCGTTCTCCTCGACCCGTCGCGGTATCGAGGACGGCGCATTCATGGACGCGATCGAGGACGCCCGCAAGGCAGCCGAGGCCGACTTCGGGACCGTACTGCGCTGGTGCTTCGACATCCCCGGAGAGGCGGGTCTCGAGGCCGCCGAGGAGACCACCCGGCTCGCCACCACCGACAAGATCCGCCCGGAGGGCCTCGTCTCGTTCGGGCTCGGCGGGCCCGAAGTCGGCGTGGCCCGGCCGCAGTTCAAGCCGTACTTCGACCGCGCGATCGCGGCCGGGCTGCGTTCCGTGCCGCACGCGGGTGAGACGACCGGGCCGGAGACCGTCTGGGACGCCCTCACCGACCTGCGCGCCGAGCGCATCGGGCACGGCACGAGTTCGGCGCAGGACCCGAAGCTCCTCGCGCACCTGGCCGAGCACCGCATCGCGCTGGAGGTGTGCCCGACCTCCAACATCGCCACGCGTGCGGTCCGCACGCTCGACGAGCACCCGATCAAGGAGTTCGTACGGGCCGGGGTGCTCGTCACCATCAACTCCGACGATCCGCCGATGTTCGGCACGGACCTCAACAACGAGTACGCGGTGGCCGCCCGCCTCCTTGGCCTCGACGAACAGGGTCTCGCCGCGCTCGCCAAGAACGCCGTCGAGGCGTCGTTCCTGGACCCGGTCGGCAAGGCGGAGTTGGCCGGGGAGATCGACACGTACACCGCGGCATGGCTCGCGAACTGAACCAGCACAATGGGCCCATGCGTTCCGTGACAGCCGTGGCCCATCGCGGCGACCCCTATCGCGTCCGCGAGAACACGATCGACTCGCTGCGTTCCGCGCTCCAACGGGGCGCGGACGCCGTCGAGTTCGATGTGCGGCTGACCCGCGACGATGTGCCGGTGCTGCTGCACGACGCGACGCTGAAGCGGTTGTGGGAGCACGACCGGCCGCTGAGCTCGCTCTCCTCGGACGAGGTGCACGGACTCACCTCCGGTGGCGTTCCCACCCTGGAGGAGGCACTGAAGGCGACCGACCACGGCCGCTTCATGGTCGATCTGCCGGGCGCCGCGAACCCCCGGGCCGTACGCCGGATCGTCGACGTCATCCGCGACCTCGGCGCCGACGAGCGCGTGTACTACAGCGCCGGCGCCGAGACCATGCTCGCCGTCCGCGCGGCCGACCCCGCCGCGGAGATCGCCCTCACCTGGACCACGCTCGCGCCCCCACGCCCCGCCCTCCTCGAAGCGATCCGCCCCCGCTGGCTCAACTACCGCTTCAGCCTGGTCGACCGCGATATCGCCGCCCGCGTCCACCGCGACGGTTACCTCCTGTCGACCTGGACCCCCGACACCCGCCGCTCGATGCGACGGCTGCTGGATGCGGGAGCCGACTCGATCACGACGAACCGCATCGACACGCTGTGCTCGCTTCGGCAGGTGCCGTCAGAAGCCCCCTAGGTCGTCACCCGGGAGCGCTGTGGCACCGTCGCCGGATCGGCGGGCTTCGAGCGGGTGACGTACTGGGGCACCGGGGCGGTGTCCTTGCCGTTGTCGCGGGTGAGGCCGTAGCGGATGGCGCCCTGTTCGGGGCCGGTCGTGATGTCCTTGTTCACCGCTTCCCAGTCGGTCGGGAAGACGGCCAGGCCGTAGGAGGCGCCGCGCTCGTTGACGTTGAGGGTGACGGTGCCGTCGACGTAGAAGAACTCGTTCTGCCACATCTGCTGGGTGCCTTCCGGCAGGACGGTGAAGCCGATGTCCGGGCTGCCCATTCCGGTGGCATAGCCGGGCCGGGTGCCGCCGGCGTCGTCCATTCGTCGGCCGCCGCCGGACGCGACGTGGAAGAGCTTGCCCCGCAGGCCCGTCCAGGTCGGCATGACCAGGCCGCCGGGCCGGTCATGCGGGGAGATCTGCCAGCGCACCAGTACATAGCCCTGGCCGCTGAGCGTCACGCTCTCGCCGCGGTGCTGCATCACGGCCCGCCCGCCACCGGTGCTGGTGATGCCGGACTCGGGCCGGCGCGGCAGCTCGGCGGGGCGCGCGTTCGGGTCGGGTGCCTGGTCAACGGCGTCGACGACCGTGCCGTACAGGCTGGCCCTCCTCGTGGGTGAGGGGGTGGGCGTCGGCGTGGGCGTGGGTGATGGACTCGGACGGACCGTGCTCTGCGCCGTGGGGGCCGCGACGCGGGGGCGCGGCGCGTCCGGCGGCTGTGTGACCACGTAGGCGCCGCCCGCGACCATCGTCGCCCCGGCCGTCATGGCCACCGCGGGCTTGGTGAAAGCACCGACGATCTTGGCGGACCAGCCAACGGTCGTGGCGGCCGTCGTCGCGGCGACCGCCGTCTTGCCGCCGAAGACCAGCGAGAGCGTGAAGCCGACGGGGACGGGGACGAGCGCGAGCCCGACCAGCAGGCGTTCGGCCGGTACGACCTTCTCGCGCCGCCCGGAGCAGTGGCGGCAGTCCCGGATGTGCCGGGCCAGCCGCTTGCGCCACACCGAGTCGGGCTGCCCGTCCCAGCGGGCGGTGACCTCGCGCAGGTCGGGGCAGGACGAGCCGAGCGCCCGCACGATGCCCCGCGCGGTCTCCAGGCGTGCCTTCATCCGCTGGACGCGCACGGCGGCGTGCTGCCGGCTGATGCCGAGCGCCGACGCCAGCTCCCGCCGTGTGAGCTCGCCCGCGACCTCCAGCCACCACAGCGACAGGAGCTGCCGGTCCTCGTCGTCGAGCCAGCGCACCGCCTCCGCGACCTCACGCCGCTGCCCCTCCAACTGAAGCCGCAGTACGGTCAGTTCGGCGAAGTCGGCGGCCTCGTGCGCGGCGTCCTCAGCCAGCGACTCGGACGTACGGCGCCGCGCCCGGTCCCGTATCTGCCGCATCGCGATGGCGACCAGCCAGGAGCGGAAACTGTCCGGATCCCGCAGCGAGCCGAGGTTGTCCACGGCCCGCAGCATGGTCTCCTGCACGACGTCGTCCACGTCCGCGTGACCGTTCAGGGCGCGGCCGACGACGTTGTAGACCAGCGGCAGCCAGCCCTTGACCAGCTCGTCGAGGGCGCGCCGGTCACCGGCCTGCGCTGCCGCGATGGTCGTACGCCACTGCCGTCCGTCCACGTACGCCCCTTCCCGCACCGATGTCACTTGCTGTAGAGCAGCGTCCCGAAGCCCAGTTGGTCGAAGCCGCCACTGTTGGGGCCGTAGTCTCCGCCGCCGCCTTCGGCACGTACTTTCTCAGCCATCGCTGTGACGTGCGGCACCGGGAGGCGGCGGCGCCGGGCGTAGTGGTTGTGCAAAAGCTCCCAGACCGGGCGAATCTGGCCGCGGCCTATGTTGGAGATCACGGTCTGCTCGCGCCAGGCGCCCCTGGTCCCGGTGCGCCAGACGTACTTGGTGAAGGGGACGTCTCCTCCGAGGTTGTACTTGGCGACGTACTCGGCGGCCTTCATCAGGCGGTTGTTGTCATAGCCGTAGAAGTCGACGCCCTGGTTCCACGCCATCTCGCAGATCGAGCCCATCAGTCCCATGCCCATCGCGGTGTGGCCCTGGTCGCGACCGGACTCCTGCCACTGGGCCAGGCCCTGGTCCTCGTACACGAAGGGGACGGCGTTCTTGATCGAGCCGTTGCCCGCGCCCTTCTTGAAGTACTCCACGGCACGGTCGAACTTGGCCCTGTCGTCGCACAGGATGCCGATCGCCATGATCGAGGCGATGTTGCAGAGGTCCCAGTTCGCCCAGTAGTTGGTGATGACGGCGCCGTTGTGGTTGATCAGGAAGTGGTCGTTGAGTGGGTAGAAGACGTTGAGCAGCATCTTCTTGAAGCGGGTCAGGTCGAAGCCCGGATAGTCGCGGACGAGTTCGGCGGCGTTCGCGAACTGGTAGCCGTAGATGCCGGAGGCCAGGAACCGGTCGGAGTTCCCGGTGAGTGTGGTGAGCGTGGCCGACCAGGCGTTGAGGATCGCGACGGCCGCCTCGGCGTTCTCCTTCGTGCCCGCGATCTTCCAGCGCAGGGCGTTCTGGTAGGCGGCGTGGATGTCGTTGAAGAGAATGGCGTAGTTCTGGCCCGGGCCGCCGCGGATGATCCTGGCCTGCGGGTTGGGCTTCCAGGTGCTCGCGGAGTGCCGGTTGGCGGTCAGCCGCTGCCAGCCCGCCAGCCAGGGCTCTCCCTTCGCGGCCACGCGCATCTTGGCGCGGTTGAGGTCGCCGGCGTTGTGCAGCATCCCGGGGTGCGCGAAGGTCATTTTGGGGGCGGTGGTGCTGGAGGTGCTGGGCGACGACGCGGGCGTACCGGTCTGCGCGGCGCCGGCCGAGTCGCGGCCGCTCAGCGAGACCGCCATGCCGCCCACCGCACCCGCGGCGGCGACGCCTCCGGCGATCTTCACCATGCCGCGGCGGCTGATGCGGTGCTTGTTGTGCTCTGCCATGAAGAGCTCCTGTACGACAACGAGTGCGGGGGCGCGGCCTGTGGGTGTCAGGTGGGGCTTGTGTGCCGCGTGTGCACAGGAGACGGCGGAAACCTCTCCGCGATAACAATTTTTTCACGGATACGACCGCGGACCTTAAGGGAGACCCCTGACAACACCCTTGACCGGCACGTCAGTTGGCTGAGGGTCGGCCGAGGGGCGGTGCCCTCCTCGGTGATGATCCGCGGGGGCGGCATACGCGCGGAGGATGAAGATCCACCACCTCGAGGAGTCGCCTGATGCATGCCCGTGTCCGTACCGTCTGCGCCGCTGTCGTCGTCCTGGGCCTGGCAGCCGGACCCCTGGCCGGGGCCGCTGCCGCCTCCCCCGCCTCAACGGTCGTACGGAAGGCCGACGGCCCGAACGCCGCGGCCCTGCGCGCCGCGATAGCCGACCTGCCGGACCCGGACAAGGACGCGACAGCCGCGCTCGTACGGGTCGGCGGCACGGACGGCAGTTGGCACGGCAGCGCCGGCGTGCGCGATCTCGCCACCGGTCGCGCCGCCCTGGAGCACGGCCGCTTCCGGGCCGGCTCCACGACCAAGGTGGTCACGGCGGCCGTCGTACTCCAGCTCGCGGCCGAGGGGGAGGTGGACCTGGACGGGCACGTCCAGACGTACCTTCCCGGCCTGCTCTCGGACGACTTCGACCCCATCACCGTACGGCAGTTGCTGATCTTCACCAGTGGCCTGCAACCGGGCATTTCACTGGGCGACGTCGCCGGGGAGGGCTTCGAGAACCGCTACAAGACGTTGACGCCCGAGGAGGTCGTGGCCTCGTCCGTCGCCAAGGGGCGCGCGTTCGATCCGGGCCAGCGGCAGGTGTACGGCAACATCGACTACACCGTGCTCGGCATGCTCATCGAGAAGGTCACGGGCGACTCGTACGAACACCAGGCGGCCGTACGGATCTTCAAGCCGCTCTGCATGTGGCACACCTCCTTCCCCGGCGGCCCGGACCCCCGCATCCACGGCCCCCACAACCGCGGCTACCAGAAACTCGCCGACGGCCGCCTCGTGGACGCCACCGAGTGGAACATGTCGGACCGCTGGGCGGCGGGCGACATGATCTCCACGACGGCGGACCTGGAACGCCTCCTCTTCGGCCTGTTCCGCGGAAAGGTGGTCCCGAAGCCGCTCCTGAAGAAGGAGATGCTCACGCTCCCGAAGGTCGAGGAGGGCGAGGCGACCATGAGCGCGGGCCTGCAGTACTACAGCAAGGACGGCCTCACACTCTGGCTCAAGTCCGGCTCCCGCCCCGGCTACCGCACGGTGATCGCCACGACCCCCGACCTCTCCCGCACCCTCGTCCACTCGATCAATGCGACCGACGCCAAGGCCGTGGCCATGAACCCGGTGGAGGAGCGGATCCTCCGCGCCGCGTTCGGCTCCTGAGCACGAGTGGTGCGGGTCCTGCTCTG
>NZ_BAAGPS010000025.1:5457-89482 GCF_054783935.1 Streptomyces pseudoechinosporeus | reverse complement strand
ATGTGAGGCGTCGTCAGTCCAGCGACGTCATCACGTGCTTGATCCGCGTGTAGTCGTCGAAGCCGTACGACGACAGGTCCTTGCCGTAACCCGACTTCTTGAAGCCGCCGTGCGGCATCTCCGCGACCAGCGGGATGTGCGTGTTGATCCAGACGCAGCCGAAGTCGAGAGCCTTGGACATGCGCATCGCGCGCCCGTGGTCCTTCGTCCAGACCGAGGAGGCCAGCGCGTACTCGACGCCGTTGGCCCACTCGAGGGCCTGGTTCTCGTCCGTGAAGGACTGGACGGTGATGACCGGCCCGAAGACCTCCTTCTGGATGATCTCGTCGTCCTGCTTGACGCCGGAGACGACGGTCGGGGCGTAGAAGAAGCCCTTGTCGCCGACGCGCTTGCCGCCGGTCTCCACGCGCGCGTGGGCGGGCAGTCGCTCGATGAAGCCGCTGACCTGCTTGAGCTGGTTGGGGTTGTTCAGCGGCCCGTACAGCACATCCTCGTCGTCCGGCTGGCCCGTCTTCGTGTCGGCGGCGGCCTTGGCGAGCGCGGCCACGAACTCGTCGTGGATGGACTCCTGGACGAGGACGCGGGTGGCGGCCGTACAGTCCTGGCCCGCGTTGAAGAAGCCCGCGACCGAGATGTCCTCGACGGCCTTGGCGATGTCGGTGTCCTCGAAGACGACGACCGGCGCCTTGCCGCCCAGCTCCAGATGGACCCGCTTGAGGTCCTTGGAGGCGGACTCGGCGACCTGCATGCCGGCCCGTACGGAACCGGTGATCGAAGCCATCGCCGGGGTCGGGTGCTCGACCATCAGCCGGCCGGTGTCACGGTCGCCGCAGATGACGTTGAAGACGCCCTTCGGGACGATCGAGCCGATGATCTCGGCCATCAGGACCGTCGACGCGGGAGTCGTGTCGGACGGCTTCAGCACGACCGTGTTGCCCGCGGCGAGCGCCGGGGCGAACTTCCATACGGCCATCATCATCGGGTAGTTCCAGGGCGCGACCTGCGCGCAGACGCCGACGGGCTCGCGGCGGATGATGGAGGTCATGCCGTCCATGTACTCCCCGGCCGCGCGGCCCTCGAGCATCCGGGCGGCACCCGCGAAGAAGCGGATCTGGTCGACCATCGGCGGGATCTCTTCGGATCGGGTCAGCCCGATCGGCTTGCCGGTGTTCTCCACCTCCGCGGCGATGAGTTCCTCGGCCCGCTCCTCGAAGGCGTCCGCGATCTTGAGGAGGGCTTTCTGACGCTCGGCCGGGACGAGGTCCCGCCAGGCCGGGAAGGCCGCGGCCGCGGCGGCCATCGCGGCGTCGACATCCGCCTGCCCGGACAGCGGCGCGGTGGCGTACGCCTCGCCCGTCGCGGGGTTGACCACCTCGGTGGTCCGTCCATCGGCGGCATCCCGGAACTCTCCGTCGATGTAGTTGCGCAGACGACGCAGCTCAGTGCTCACTGCCGGCCCTCCTGTCAGATGTCCGATTGGTGAGACACCAACCCTAGTCGCAGTATGAACGCTTTCGACAGACCCAGGCCCCAAAGAACTTCGGAATCAGTCGTCATTCTCGAGTCATACGACTGATTTAATTGAATCTGGGTTGCGAAACAGCTGACTCTCATGCAGAGTGACGGCGTGGCAAGTCGAAGCGCAGACCCAAGGAACCCAACCGGCTCCGCCAGCCTCGATGCCGTTTCCCTAGCGATCATCGAGCAGCTACAGGAGGACGGCCGCCGCTCCTACGCCGCCATCGGCAAAGCGGTGGGACTGTCCGAAGCGGCGGTACGCCAACGCGTCCAGAAACTGCTCGATCTGGGCGTCATGCAGATCGTGGCCGTGACCGACCCGCTCACAGTGGGCTTCCGCAGGCAGGCCATGGTCGGGGTCAATGTCGAAGGCGACATCGACCCCATCGCGGACGCACTCGCGGCTATGGCCGAGGTTGAGTACGTCGTCGTGACCGCGGGCTCGTTCGACCTTCTGGCGGAGGTGGTGAGCGAGGACGACGACCACCTCCTCGAGGTGATCAACAAGCGCATCCGGGGTCTTCCCGGAGTCCGTTCCACCGAGAGCTTCGTCTACCTCAAGCTCAAGAAGCAGACCTACATGTCACTCGCTCTCCGGCGCGAAGGCCGGAGCTAGTTTCCCCTGCGGATCCAGCTCTGAGTGACCAGCCCGAGTCATCAGCGCGAAGGAGGTGCACTTCGATGACTACGTTCCACACAGGTGAGCAGACCCACCCTTCCGTGCTTCCTCAGCGGCAGGCTCTGGAACCGATGCCAGCAGACACCCCCGAGAGCAGGTGGGGGCACCTCCCAGCGGTAGCTGGGGGAGAAACGGGGCACCGGCGCGCGAACCATCACGCACCCGGTGTGGGACATGGGCGAGAGGAGACCTCCTGCGGCAGCACCCGCCGCCGGAGGCGTCACCCCGAGGACGTCGCATCGGCGTCGGAGGGAGTACCGGGCCGTGAGGCCCACTCCTGCGTGTTCGTACTCGACAAGAGGAGAGAACCACTGCAGCCGTGCTCTCCTGCAAGAGCCAGAAAGCTCCTGAAGAGCGGCAGGGCAGCAGTCGTACGTCTGGAACCTTTCGTCATCCGTCTCAAAGACCGCGCGCTCGAAGACAGTGAAGTTCCAGAAGTCGCGCTCCGTATCGATCCCGGATCCCGGTGCACCGGAATGGCCCTGACGACCGACGTCAACACCTGCGGCAACGGGGCAGTGACCCGGCAGGGGCTGTTCTCCCTGGAGCTCCGTCATCGAGGCCACCAGATCACCCTCGCACTGCGTCAGCGCTCCGCCTACCGCAGACGCCGACGTGGCAAGAACCTGCGCTATCGCGCCCAGCGCTTCAACAATCGTTCTCGGCCGCAGGGTTGGCTGCCGCCGTCGCTACGCCATCGCGTCGACACCACGGTCGCGTGGGCCTGCCGTCTCCAGCGCTGGGCTCCGTTGACAGCTGTGCATGTCGAGCGTGTCGCGTTCGACGTACGGGCGGCCGAGCACGGGCAGCCACTCCTCAGTGTGGAGTACTGCTACGGCACCCTTCACGGCACCGAGGTCCGCGAGTACCTGCTGGCCAAGTGGAACCGGACCTGTGCCTACTGCGGCGCGACGGGCGTTCCCCTGAACATCGAGCACATCCGCCCCCGTAGCCGGGGTGGTTCCGACCGCGTCAGCAACCTCGCGCTCGCCTGCGTACCCTGCAACGAGGCCAAAGCGGCCCGTCCCATTGAGGAGTTCCTCGCACACGATCCCGATCTGCTCGGTCGGATCGAGCGCCAGGTCAAGCGGCCGCTGCGCGACGCCGCCGCGATGAACGCCACTCGCTGGGCGGTGTCGGACGCACTGAGCCGTCTCGGAGTCCCCGTCCGCGCATGGTCCGGCGGCCGGACGAAGTTCAACCGCACCCAGCAGGGCCTCGCCAAGTCCCACACGCTTGATGCCCTCGCTGTCGGCGAGATTCCTCCGGACACCATCATCACCCGTCACCCAGGACGCGCCTTGGTCGTCGCCTGCACCGGCCGCGGCCGCCGTCAACGCACCGTTCCGGACCGACATGGCTTTTCCCGCCTCACCCGCCCTCGCCAGAAGACCTTCTTCGGCTTCACAACAGGCGATCTGGTTCGGGCCGACGTACGCAAGGGAAAGCACCAGGGCCTGCACACAGGCCGTGTCGCGGTGCGCTCCTCCGGCTCATTCTCTGTCCGCACCGCCCAGGGCCTGGTACTGGACACAACGCACCGCCGCCTTCAGCTCCTCCAGCGCGCCGACGGCTACGGATACACCCATCGAAAGGAGGAGGGTGTCCGGGCCCCGGCATGAAGTCGGACCCACACCCACTCAGCCATGAGCAAGGACCTCAGCAAAGCCGCGTACGACCACCTGTGGATGCACTTCACCCGCATGTCCTCGTACGAGAACGCGCCCGTCCCCACCATCGTCCGGGGCGAGGGCACCTACATCTACGACGACAAGGGCAAGCGCTACCTCGACGGTCTCGCGGGTCTGTTCGTGGTCCAGGCCGGACACGGCCGGGTAGAGCTGGCCGAGACCGCCTCCAAGCAGGCCCAGGAACTGGCCTTCTTCCCGGTCTGGTCGTATGCCCACCCCAAGGCGATCGAGCTGGCCGAGCGCCTCGCGGGCCACGCCCCCGGCGATCTGAACAAGGTCTTCTTCACCACGGGCGGCGGCGAGGCGGTCGAGACCGCCTGGAAGCTCGCCAAGCAGTACTTCAAGCTGGTGGGCAAGCCGACCAAGTACAAGGTCATCTCGCGTGCGGTCGCCTACCACGGCACCCCGCAGGGCGCCCTGTCCATCACCGGCCTGCCCGCCCTGAAGGCCCCGTTCGAGCCGCTGGTCCCCGGCGCCCACAAGGTCCCGAACACCAACATCTACCGCGCCCCGATCCACGGCGACGACCCAGAGGCCTTCGGCCGCTGGGCCGCCGACCAGATCGAGCAGCAGATCCTCTTCGAGGGCCCGGAGACGGTCGCGGCCGTCTTCCTGGAGCCGGTGCAGAACGCGGGCGGCTGCTTCCCGCCGCCGCCCGGCTACTTCCAGCGGGTCCGCGAGATCTGCGACCAGTACGACGTACTGCTCGTCTCGGACGAGGTCATCTGCGCCTTCGGGCGGCTCGGCACGATGTTCGCCTGCGACAAGTTCGGTTACGTCCCGGACATGATCACCTGCGCCAAGGGCATGACCTCGGGCTACTCCCCCATAGGCGCCTGCATCGTCTCGGACCGCCTCGCCGAGCCGTTCTACCAGGGCGACAACACCTTCCTGCACGGCTACACCTTCGGCGGCCACCCCGTGTCCGCGGCCGTGGGCCTCGCCAACCTCGACCTGTTCGAGCGCGAGAAGCTCAACCAGCATGTGCTCGACAACGAGAACGCGTTCCTGACGACCCTGCAGAAGCTGCACGACCTGCCGATCGTCGGCGACGTCCGCGGCAACGGCTTCTTCTACGGCATCGAGCTGGTCAAGGACAAGGCCACCAAGGAGAGCTTCACTGACGAGGAGTCGGAGCGCGTGCTCTACGGCTTCGTCTCCAAGAAGCTCTTCGAGTACGGCCTGTACTGCCGCGCCGACGACCGCGGTGACCCGGTGGTGCAGCTCGCGCCGCCGCTGGTCTCGGACCAGTCGACGTTCGACGAGATCGAGTCGATCGTCCGCCAGGTACTGACGGAGGCGTGGACCCAACTCTGATCTCCCTCATGCTCCGATCATCCTCATGGCTGATCAACACCGGCCCCGGTGCCGCCCGTTCGAGTGGGAATGGGCGCCACCGGGGCCGCGTACGTCCAGCCTTCCGGCCCCGACTCCCTAGCGTGCCCAGTGACCGATCGGCCCTGCCTTCGTTCCCCGGACGGGGGACTTCCTCCCGGTACGGGGGGATTCCGTGGCATTTCTGATCCGAACCGAGGTGTACGCCCATGGTGGCTCCGCCGGACAACGACGTGCTCTGGGCACGTGCCCTGCATGTCAAGCACAACGGCTCCCCCGCGCTCAGCGGCGTCTCGCTCGGGGTTCGCGTGGGCGAGATCCTCGCCGTCGGCGGCCCGCGCGGCAGCGGCAAGACCACGCTGCTGAGGTGCCTGTCCGGGCAACTCCTGCCGCAGCAGGGGGAGGTCTGGTTCAACAGCACGCCCGTGCACACCATGGGCGCACTCACCCGCGAACGTCTGCGCCGCGACCGCTTCGGCTGGATCGACCCGGCGCCCGTCCTGGTGCCCGAGCTGAACGCCTGGGAGAACGCCGCGCTGCCGCTGATGCTGCGCGGCGTAGGGCGCCGCCAGGCCAAGACCACCGCCCTGGAGTGGCTGGAGCGCCTCGACATCGGCGGTTGCGCCCGCAGGCGCCCGTACGCCCTGCTCCAGGCCGAGCGCCAGCGCGTCGCCATCGCCCGCGCGCTGGTCCCCGCGCCCACCGTGCTCTTCGCCGACGAGCCGACCGCCCCGCTGCACCGCGTCGAGAGCGCCAGCGTCCTGCGTACGCTCACGACGGCGGCCCGTTCGCACGGCATCACGGTCGTGCTGGCCACGCATGACGCGGACACCGCGGCCCTCGCCGACCGCAAGGTGTCGCTGCTGGATGGGCGGCGCGTGAACACCGTCCATCTGCCTCCGGCCGCCGAGACCGAGTCGGAAGGCCGGGCCGCGTGCTCGCTCTCCGCCTAGCCCGGGGCGCCCGGCCCGCCGTTCAGCTCCGCCGGTTCCTGGTCGCGGTGGCGTCGGCGGGCACGGGCTTCCTGCTCCTGTGCGCCCTGGGGTTCGCGATGGGGCACCCGCACGACTCCTCGGCCGCCGTGCTCCGGCTCGCGTGGTGCCTCGCGCCGCTCGCCGCCACCGTGCAGTTCGCGGTGGCGGTCGCCCGCACCGACCCGGCCACCCGTCCCCGGTCCGGCCTCTCGGCGATCGGTCTGGGGCCGGGCCGGCTGACGCTGCTCGCGGCGATCTCCACGGCGGTGTCCTGCACGCTCGGTTCGGTGGTCGCGCTGCTCTGCGTGCTCCACCTGCGCGGCGATCTGAGCGGTCTGCCCTTTGACGGCGAGGCCGCCGAACTGCTCGCGGGGAACCAGCCGTTGCCCCTTGCGGCCACGCTCACGCTGCTGGCGCTGGTCCCGATCGCCGCGTCGCTGGCGAGCGCGCTGGCACTGCGCCCGCGCGAAGGCAGGCCCTCCGGCGCCGGTACGACCCACGGGACCGGCACGCACGCAGCCGCCATCGAAGCCGGCGGTTCCGACAGCGACGCTCACCCTGACGACCCGGGCCCACCGGTGGACCCGTACCCCGCCCCTCGCCCCACTCCCACCGGCCTGCCCTGGGGTGTGGCGGTGCTCGCGGCCGGGCTCGCCGTCGAGACGTACGCGAGTCGCAGCGGCCCCGCGTCCGGTCCCGCCCTGCCCGGCTCTCTCGCGGGCGGCTCCGTCGGTGTGCTCCTCGGCTGGGCGCTGACCACGCTGGGCCTGGCGATGGCGGGCCCCGCGCTCACCCACCTGAGCGGCCGACTGCTCCAGGCGGTGCGGCCGGGCGCGTTGCGGCTGCTGGCCGGGCGCATCCTCATGGAGGAGGCGGGGCGTATCGGCCGGCCGCTCGGCGTGGTGTGCGCGGTCGCGTCGGGGGCGTACGCCATGGCCACGCTCTATGCCGACGCGCGCCCCGAGGTGGGGCCGCTCACCGTGCTGGGCGTGCTGCTGGTGGCGGGCTGCGCCGTCGGGACGCTTCTGACGGCCGCGGTCGAGGCCAAGCACGCCCGTGCGGACACCACGGCGGCGCTGCTGGGGCTTGGCGCGCCCGCCACCCTGCTGCGTGGCGCCGCCGCACTCCGCGCGGGCGCGCTGCTCGCCGTCCTCGGCCCGCTGACCTGGGCGATCGCGGGGCTGGCGGCAGTTCCGCTGGCCGACTGATCCTCGTACGAAAAAAGTTCGCGCCAGCCGATGAGTTTTCCGAGAGCCTCTGGTCTAACCCTGCGAACAACACTTCACCGCACAAAAGGGGAGAGACCGCCATGTACCAGCAGATGATCTTCGTGAACCTCGCCGTGAACGACCTCGACGCCTCGAAGAAGTTCTTCACGGAGCTCGGCTACGAAATCAACAAGCAGTTCTCCGACGAGAACTGCGCGAGCATCGTCATCAGCGACACGATCGTCGCGATGATCATGAAGAAGCAGCGCTACGCGGACTTCACGAAGAAGGAGATCGCGGACTCGACGAAGACCAGCGAGGTGCTGCTGTGCCTGAGCGCCGAGAGCCGCGAGAAGGTCGACGAGCTGGTCGACAAGGCCGTCGCCGCGGGCGGCACCGAGACCCGCGAGCCCCAGGACTACGGCCAGATGTACGGCCGCTCCTTCGACGACCCGGACGGCCACACCTGGGAGATCATGTGGATGGACCCGGCGGCCGTCGAGGGCTGAGGTCCAGGGCGCAACGCGTTGCTTACGCGGCCACTCCTAGCATGGGCGGGTGCAGACTATGCCCGCCCATGCGGCCCACCACGAAGACAGCGAGATCGAGACCCTCGAAGAGTTCGACGCGATCGTCTCCGCTCGCGGCACTCTCGCCGGATTCCGCGTCCAGGCCGTTGATCTGACGGACCGTACGCGGGAGTTGCTCACCACCGACACCGCGGGGGCCGTCTTCCTCGGTTGCCCGATGCGGGAGGAGGCGGCGGCGAAGGTCCGCGCCGTCGGCGCCTTGGTCTTCCCGCCCGTCCCTGACCTGCCGTTCGATCCGTACCGCGGTCATGTCTACACGCCCGCCGAACTGTTCGCCTTGCTCGACAAGGGCTACGAGCAGACGCCGGACGCCCTCGCCTACGCCTGGTTCCAGCAGACCAAGGCCGACGGCGACATCTACGCATCGATGCTGCGCGCCGTCCACGACGACTCCGTCTCCGACGCCCTCGACGAACTCCTGCGCGGGACGCGGGTGGTGGGCGTGATGGGTGGCCACGCGATGGCCCGCGGAACGGAGGCGTACGAGGGCGCCGCGCGGCTCGGGCGCGCGCTGGCCCGCGCCGGCTTCACGGTGGCGACGGGCGGCGGCCCGGGCGCCATGGAGGCGGCGAACCTGGGCGCGTACGCGGCGCCGTACGACGACGCGATGCTTCAGGAGGCCTGCCAACTCCTCGGCAAGGCGCCCTCGTTCACTCCCTCGATCACCGAATGGGCACGGTCCGCCTTCGAGGTGCGCGAGCGCTGGCCGAAGGGCAACCACTCGGTCGGGATCCCCACCTGGTTCTACGGCCATGAGCCGCCGAACGCCTTCGCCTCCCACATCGCCAAGTACTTCGCCAACGCCACCCGCGAGGACGGGCTGCTGGCCCGCTCGAACGCGGGCGTCGTCTTCCTGCCGGGCGCCGCCGGGACCGTACAGGAGGTCTTCGACAACGCGACGCCGAACTACTACGAATCGCGCGGCGAGCCCACTCCCATGGTCCTGGTCGACCGCGTCCACTGGACCGAGCGGCTGCCGGTCTGGCCGCTGCTCCAGTCGCTGGCCAGAAACCGTTCGATGGAGCCGCGGATCGCCCTCGTGGACCGGGTCGAGGAAGCACCGGAGGCGCTGGTCCGGCTGGCGCGGGCAAACGTCGGCTGAAGCCAAGGGACAGGGCGGGCCGCAACTGTCATCCGAACGTGGCCCGCTCCAGCCAGAACTCCAGCAGCTCCCGCTCTCCCAGGACCTCCAACTGCCCGTCCTCCAGCGGGAGTCGGCGATAGAAACCGAGCAGTACGTCGGTGAGCGGCCCGCGCAGTGCGACCGTCGCCTTCTCGTGGCCGCGGCGCCAGTCGACGCCCTTGTCGCCGAACTCGATGATCCACTCGGCGTTCAGGCCGGGCTCGGTGTCGGTGGCGTGGAGGTGGATGCTGCGGCCCTCCCCACGCAGTTCCCGCGCCGCGGGGTCGTCGGGCTCCGTCTCCTGCACGAACCGGATGATCTGCAGCCACTCGTCGATCGCGTCGGCGGCCAGCTCCGGCGCGACCTCGTAGCGCGCACCCGCCGCGATCGCCGCGTCCGCCCGGTGGATCACCGTCTCCAGCGTCATGCGCCGCGCCCAGAAACCGGCCGTCCGCTCCCAGGCCCAGGCCCAGGCCGTGGCATCGGGCCCGGCGGCGCGCAGGGTCGCGGCGGTCTTCTCGGCACCCTCGGCCAGCCAGGCGTCGAGGGCGGCGGGATCGGTGGCATCGTCTTCGTACGGCCCCTCGAAGCCGGACACCTGCGACTCCTGGACCTCGTCGGTCGCCCTCGTACGCACGATGTGCTCGACCCAGCGGTGTGCGCCGCCCACATGCACGGCGAGCTCCCGCAGCGTCCACTCCGGGCAGGTCGGGACGGTCACCGCGAGATCGGCGCCGCTCAGGTGCTCCCTCAACAGCGCGGTCTGCGCGACGATTTCGTCGCAGTAGCGATCATGTCCGAGGTCGTGTCCGGGTAGCGTCATGGTCGGCACCCTAGGTTGACGGCACCCCGTCGAGCACCACAATTTCGGCGGCGTCGAACGCCACTCCGACCTCGCCCCCTGGCTCCGGCGCATCCCGCAGCGCGCACGCCGCCTCCAGTCGCGGTGCGCCCTCCGGCTGCAGATGTACGGCGACATGGGTGCCCCGGAACGTGCGCGCCGCGACCGTGCAGCGCAGCCCCTCCGCCGACGGTACGAGCCGTACGCCCGCGGGCCTGATGAGCAGCGTGACCTCGCCCTGCGGGGCACCGGCGGGCACCGGAACCTTGCCCCACGGCGTGTCCGCGGCCTCCCCGCTGACGCTCGCTCCGACCACGTTCTCGAAGCCGAGGAAGCGGGCCACGAACTCGTCCGCCGGCCGCTGCCACACCTCGAGTGGCGTACCGGACTGGGCGATTCTGCCGTCGCGCATTACGACGACGCGGTCGGCGAGCGCGAACGCCTCGCCCTGGTCATGGGTGACCGCCAGCACGGTGGTGCCCAACTCGCCGAAGAGTTCCCGGAGTTCGACGACAAGCCGCTCGCGCAGGGAGCGGTCGAGCTGGCCGAGCGGTTCGTCGAGCATGAGCAGGCGGGGGCGCGGGGCGAGGGCACGGGCGAGCGCTACACGCTGCTGCTCGCCTCCGGAGAGGGAGGCGATGGCCCTCGAAGCGGCTCCCGGCAGGCCGACAAGCTCCAGCAACTCCCGTACTCGTACGTCCTGTTGTGCCTTCGACGCACCGTGCATCCGTAGCCCGAAGGCCACATTGCCGCCCACGTCACGCTGCGGGAACAGCTGGTGGTCCTGGAACATCAGGCCGACGCCCCGCTTGTGCGCGGGGACCCCGCCGAGGTCCCGGCCGTCCAGGAACACCCGCCCGGAGTCGAGGTGTTGCAGACCCGCGACGACTCGCAGCAGCGTCGACTTGCCGCTGCCGCTGGGCCCGAGCACGCACACGATCTCGTGCTCGGCGACGTCGAGGCCGACGGCGTCGAGGGCGGTGCGCCGCCCGAACCGTACGGTCGCTTCATCGAGCGTGAGCATCGCGTCGGGCCTGAGCTTCGCATCCCGCTTGAGCATCGTCAGAACTCTCCCGTGCGGTCGGTGCGGACACGTTCGAGCAGGAGCAGCGCCACCGCGCACACCACCATCAAGATCGTCGAAAGGGCCATCGCCTGACCGTAGTTGAGCTCGCCCGCACGCCCCAGGAGTCGGGCCACGGCGACCGGCAGCGTCGGGTTGTCGGGCCGCGCGATGAAGACGGTCGCGCCGAACTCGCCGAGCGACACGGCGAAGGCGAACCCGGCCGCGATCAGCAGGGCCCGCCGCACCATCGGCAGATCGACCTCGCGCCACACCCGCCACGGCGAGGCCCCGAGCACGGCCGCCGCCTCGCGCAGCCGTACGTCCACGGCTCGCAGGACGGGCAGCATGGTGCGTACGACGAAGGGGACGCCGACCAGCGCCTGGGCCAGCGGCACCAGAATCCAGCTGCTTCTGAGGTCCAGCGGCGGCTCGTCGAGCGCGATCAGGAAACCGAAGCCGACGGTCACGGCGGAGACGCCGAGCGGGAGCATGAGCAGGGCGTCGAAGCCCCGTACGAGACGACCGGCGTCCCGGCGGGTGAGGGCGGCTGCCGCGAGTCCGCCGATCAGCAGGGCGAGGGCGGTGGCGGCGAGGGCGTACTGGAGTGAATTGCCGATGGCCTCGATGGGCGGGACGAGGAAGACGCCGCTGTCGTCGTCGGTCAACGCCTTGTAGTACGCGAATCCGGGTGCGTCCAGCGAGCGTTGGACCAGCACGGCCAGTGGCAGTACGAGCAGGACGGCCACGGTGGTGAGGACGGAGACGAGCAGCGCCCACTGGCCGGCGCCGCGCGGCCGTCGCGCGGTCACGGAGGCGTCGACCAGGCGCAGGGCCGTCTCCCGGCGGCGTACGGTCCACGCGTGGACGGCGAGAATCGCCCCCACCGCCACGAACTGGATCATGGTGAGCACGGCGGCTGTTGAGAGGTCGAAGATCTCCGAGGTCTGCCGGTATATCTCGACCTCGAGGGTGGCGAAGGTGGGCCCGCCGAGGATCTGCACCACGCCGAAGGAGGTGAAGGTGAAGAGGAAGACCATCAGCGCGGCGGCGGCCACGGCCGGGCTCAGCGCGGGCAGCGTGACCTTGCGCCAGGCCGCGAACCGTGAGGCGCCGAGCACCCGTGCGGCCTCCTCCTGACGCGGGTCGAGTTGTGACCAGAGGCCGCCGACGGTGCGTACGACGACGGCGTAGTTGAAGAAGACGTGCGCGAGCAGGATGGCCCAGACGGTGGTGTCGAGGCGTACGCCCCACAGCTCGTCGAGAAGTCCACCGCGCCCGACCAGCGCCAGGAAGGCGGTCCCGACGACGACCGTCGGCAGGACGAACGGGACGGTGACGACCGCGCGCAGGATCTGCTTGCCCCTGAAATCGAAGCGCGCGAAAACGTATGCGCCGGGGAGCGCGATCAGCAGTGTGAGAGCAGTCGAGACAAGCGCCTGCCAGGTCGTGAACCACAGGACATGCCGGATGTCGGACTGGGCGAGCACCTCACCGACCCGCCCCAACTGCCAGGCCCCGTCGACCTTGAGGCCACGGGCCACGATCGCCGCGACGGGGTAGGCGAAGAAGAGCGCGAAGAACACGACGGGCACGACCAGCAGGGCGAGCCGCGCCGCGCTCTTCCCGGGAGCCGGTGTCCTGGGGCGTCCGGCCCTTACTTCAGTACGAGCGACGTCCACGACTTGACCCACTGGTCACGGTTCTTGGCGATCTCCTTGGGCGCCATGGTCTCGTAGTCCTCCGCCGGGGCGCCGTACTTCGTGATCTCCTCGGGGATCTGCGCGTCCTCGCGCATCGGGTACACGAACATGTTGAGCGGCATGTCGGCCTGGAACTTCATCGAGATGAGGAAGTCGATGAGGGCCTTGCCGCCCTTGGCGTTCTTGGCGTTGCTGAGCAGTCCCGCGTACTCGACCTGCCGGAAGCAGGTGCCGTAGGCGACGCCGGTCGGTGCGGTGTCCGGCTTGGGGTCGGCGAAGACGACCTCGGCGGGCGGAGAGGAGGCGTAGGAGACGACGAGCGGCCGGTCCCCCTTCGCCTTCTTGCCGCCGGCGGACCCGGAGAACTCCTCGTTGTAGGCCTGCTCCCAGCCGTCGACGACCTTCACGCCGTTGGCCTTGAGCTTCGTCCAGTAGTCCTGCCAGCCGTCGTCGCCGTATTTTGCGGCGGTGCCCAGCAGGAAGCCGAGGCCGGGCGAGGAGGTGGAGGCGTTCTCGGTGACGAGGAGGTCCTTGTACTCGGGCTTGACGAGGTCGTCGAAGGACTCCGGCGGGGTCAGGTCGTTCTCTTCGAAGTAGGCCTTGTCGTAGTTGACGCAGATGTCGCCGAAGTCGATGGGCGTGGCCCGCTTCTTCTGCTTGTCGATCCGGTACTCCGGGGGCAGCAGATCGGAGTCCTTGGCCTCGTACGCCTGGAACAGGTCGTTGTCGAACGCCCGGGACAGCAGGGTGTTGTCGACGCCGAAGAGGACATCGCCCTGCGGGTTGTCCTTGGTGAGGATCGCCTTGTTGAGGGCCTGGCCTGCGTCCCCGTCCTTGAGGACCTTCACCTGGTAGCCGGACTGCTTCTCGAAGTCGCTGATCACGCTCTTGGACGCCGCCCACGAGTCATGGCTGACGAGGGTGACGGTCTTGGACTCCGAGGCCCCTTCCCCGTCCCCGGAGCCGGAGTCGGACGACGTGCAAGCGGACAGCGTGACCAGACCGAGCCCGACGGCCACGGCCACGAACTTCTTGGTGGTGCTCACTGGATCCCTCCTGGGGATGACCAGAAGAGACGCGGCCCTGCCCGGCACTCTCGGAGAACTCCCGAGGCTCCCGGGCAGGGCGCAACAGCTGGCTCGAGTGAAGACCGAACTTCCTACCCAGAATGACCTGGGCGAGGTTCAGAGGGTCTGCGGCCGTGCCGCACTCTCAGCGCTGTGGCGCTCCCCTGTCGGATTTTGCAGGTATGAAGGTGTGTACGGAGGTCAGAGTACCGCCTTATCCGCCCGTGCCCACCGCTCGGCGGACGCTGTGATCAGCCCGTGCCATGACTCCCGTCAGCGCTCGGTGGCCGCGAGCTGCCCGCAGGCCCCGTCGATCTCCTGTCCACGGGTGTCCCGGACGGTGACCGGCACCCCGTGCGCGGCGATCGCCTCGACGAACGCCTTCTCGTCCTCGGGCCGCGAGGCGGTCCACTTGGAGCCGGGCGTCGGGTTCAGCGGGATCAGGTTGACGTGCACGGGCTTGCCCTTGAGCAGCCGGCCGAGCCGATCGCCGCGCCACGCCTGGTCGTTGATGTCCCGGATCAGCGCGTACTCGATGGACAGCCGGCGCCCGGACCTGGCCGCGTACTCCCAGCCGGCGTCGAGGACTTCCCGCACCTTCCAGCGTGTGTTGACAGGCACGAGGGTGTCGCGCAGCTCGTCGTCCGGCGCGTGCAGCGAGATGGCGAGCCGGCACTTGAAGCCCTCGTCGGCGAACCGGTGGATGGCGGGGACCAGTCCGACGGTCGACACGGTGATGCCGCGCTGCGACAGCCCGAGCCCGTCCGGCTCGGGGTCGGTGAGCGCCCGTATCGCCCCGACGACGCGCTTGTAGTTGGCGAGGGGCTCGCCCATGCCCATGAAGACGATGTTGCTGAGCCGGGCGGGGCCACCGGGGATCTCGCCGTCACGCAGGGCGCGCATGCCGTCGACGATCTGGTGCACGATCTCGGCGGTCGACAGATTCCGGTCGAGGCCGGCCTGTCCGGTGGCACAGAAGGGGCAGTTCATGCCGCAGCCCGCCTGCGAACTGATGCACATGGTGACCCGGTCCGGGTATCGCATCAGCACGGACTCGACGAGCGTCCCGTCGAACATTCGCCACAGGGTCTTACGGGTCGTGTCCTGGTCGGTCGACAGATGCCGCACGACCGTCATCAGCTCGGGAAGCAGCGCCTCCTGGAGCTTGGCGCGCGAACCGGCGGGGATGTCGGTCCACTGCTCCGGATCATGCGCGTACCGCGCGAAGTAGTGCTGCGAGAGCTGCTTGGCACGAAACGGCTTCTCGCCGATCGCGGCGACGGCTTCCTTGCGCTCGGCGGGCGAGAGATCGGCAAGGTGCCGCGGCGGCTTCTTGGCTCCGCGGGGGGCGGCGAATACGAGTTCTCCGGGCTTAGGCATGGCCATACAAGTGTCGCAGACATACGAAGAGGGGCTCGCCACCTGTGGACAACGAGCCCCTCACGTATGAACGTGCAGGTCAGCGGCGATACACAAAGGTCACCCGGAGCCGACGAAGATCACCAGCAACAGCCACACCACCGGCGCCGTAGGCAGCAGCGAATCCAAGCGATCCATGATGCCGCCGTGGCCCGGCAGCAGCGTCCCCATGTCCTTGATGCCGAGGTCCCGCTTGATCATGGACTCGCCGAGGTCGCCCAGGGTGGCGGTGACCGCGACCGCGAAGCCCATGAGCAGGCCCTGCCACCAGGTGCCGTCCTCGATCAGGAACTGCATGAACAGTGCGCCTGCCGCCATGGCGAAGGTGACCGCACCGAGCAGGCCCTCGCGGGTCTTGCCGGGGCTGATGCGCGGGGCGAGCTTGTGCGTGCCGAAGCGCCAGCCGATGGCGTACGCGCCCGTGTCACTCACCACGGCCAGCGCCAGGAACGTGAGGACCCGCCACGCACCGTCGTCGGCGGTGAGCATCATCGCCACGAACGTGGCCAGGAACGGGATGTAGAAGGCCGCGAAAACGCCCGCCGTGACGTCCTTGAGGTAACCCTCGGGTGGTTCCGTCATGCGCCAGACGAGGACCGCGAGAGCGGTGAGCGCCATCGCCACCCAGGCGCCCTCGGCACCCCGTACGTATCCGGCGACGACCATCGCCGCACCGCCGAGCGCGAGCGGCACGAGGGGCGCCTTGATGCTCTTGCGCTCCTGGAGCCGCGAGGTCAGCTCCCACAGGCCGACCACGACGGCGACCGCTATGACGCCGACGAAGACGGCCTTGACAACGAACAACGACACGACGATCACCGCACCGAGCGCGACGCCGACCCCTATGGCAGCGCCCAGGTCGCGGCCCGCGTTCTTCTTCTGCGGTGCGGACGCCGGCTGTGAGGCGCTGGACATGGGCTCCTGTGGCATGGGCTGGTGGTGCGACGGGGCCCGGTGCGACGGCGTCTCGTCGCGGAACAGGGGGCCACCCGTCAAAGCGGCCCCCCGTTCGTCATCCTGGTCTCCGCCATGCGCGGGTACGTCGGGCACGATGGGCATGGGGCGAGTCTGCTGGGCGTTGTGCGCGTCGTACGCGGGACCCGCCGGGGCAGCCCCCTGGACAGGCCCCTGGTCGGACGGCCCCCAGTACCCGGCTTGCGGCGGCGCCCCCCAGGAAGAGTCGTTCATCAGACCTCGAGCAGCTCTGATTCCTTGTGCTTGAGCAGCTCGTCCACCTGGGCGACGTACTTCGCGGTGGTGTCGTCGAGCTCCTTCTCCGCACGGCGGCCCTCGTCCTCGCCGACCTCGCCATCCTTGATCATCTTGTCGATGGCGTCCTTGGCCTTGCGGCGCACGGATCGGATCGAGACCTTGGCGTCCTCAGCCTTGGTCTTGGCGACCTTGATGTAGTCCCTGCGGCGCTCCTCCGTCAGCTCGGGGAACACCACCCGAATGATGTTGCCGTCGTTGCTCGGGTTGACGCCCAGGTCGGAGTCGCGGATCGCCTGCTCGATGTTGCGCAGCGCGCTCTTGTCGAACGGGGTCACCACGGCCATACGCGGTTCCGGCACCGAGAACGAGGCCAGCTGGTTGATCGGCGTCAGTGCGCCGTAGTAGTCGGCCACGATCTTGTTGAACATCGCCGGGTGCGCACGACCGGTGCGGATCGCGGCGAAGTCCTCCTTGGCGACCACGACGGCCTTCTCCATCTTCTCCTCGGCCTCGAGGAGGGTCTCTTCGATCACCACTTGCTCCTGCGTGTCTTGAGTAGGCCCGGCAGCTGTTCCTGGTCGGGGTCGGCAGCCGGCTGCGTCGCGTCTTATTACTGCACGGTTCCCGACCGGCAGGACATTGTCCATCCCCCGGTCAGGGTCCGTCCTCCTGGCGGGGACAGTCCCGGTCAGGCCCGGCTGCCTTGGTCACCCACGAGAGTGCCGATCTTCTCACCCTTGACGGCCCGCGCGATATTGCCCTCCGCCAGAAGCTCGAAGACCAGGATGGGCAGCTTGTTGTCCCGGCAGAGCGTGATGGCCGTCATGTCGGCGACCTTCAGGTCCCGCGTGATGACCTCGCCATAGCTGAGCGAGTCGAACTTGACGGCCTCGGGGTTGGTCTTCGGATCGGAGTCGTAGACCCCGTCCACACCGTTCTTGCCCATCAGCAGGGCTTCGGCGTCGATCTCCAGGGCCCGCTGGGCGGCGGTGGTGTCGGTGGAGAAGTACGGCATGCCCATACCGGCGCCGAAGATGACCACACGGCCCTTCTCCAGGTGGCGTACGGCACGCAGCGGGATGTATGGCTCCGCGACCTGCCCCATGGTGATGGCGGTCTGCACGCGCGAGTCGATGCCCTCCTTCTCCAGGAAGTCCTGAAGGGCGAGGCAGTTCATGACCGTACCGAGCATGCCCATGTAGTCGGAGCGGGCCCGGTCCATGCCGCGCTGCTGCAACTCGGCACCGCGGAAGAAGTTGCCGCCGCCGATGACGACGGCGATCTGGGCACCACCGCGGACAACGGAGGCCACCTCGCGGGCGATTTTGTGCACCACGTCGGGGTCGACGCCCAGTCCCCCGCCACCGGCGAACGCCTCACCGGAAAGCTTCAGCAGAAAGCGCCCCGCGCCTTTGCCGTGATCGCTCTTGTCGTCCTTGTCGGCCTTGGTGGTGGTCATGGAGATCTCGCCTCTTTTACGTGTCGCACATACGAAGGAGGCCATTGCCGGTGGGTGTTCTCATCCCATGCGCGGCAATGGCCTCCTCGTCAGATCTGCTGTCGTCCGTCACGCACGCGCGCGTGCCCACGTGCGAGGACGACTGCTGTCGACCCTAGCGGGCTCTCGCGTGGATCGCGGCACGGACTCAGATGCCGACCTTGATGCGCACGAAGCGCTTCAGGGTGACACCGGCCTCGTCCAGGACCTTCTGGACGGACTTCTTCTGGTCGAGCGCGTACGGCTGGCCGAGGAGCGTGGCGTCCTTGAAGAAGGCGTTGACGCGACCCTCGACGATCTTCGGCAGGGCGGCCTCGGGCTTGCCCTCGGCACGCGTGGTCTCCTCGGCGACACGACGCTCGCTCTCGATGACTTCGGCCGGAACGTCCTCACGGGAGAGGTACTTGGGCGCGAAGGCGGCGATGTGCTGGGCGATGCCCTTGGCGGTCTCGGCGTCCGGCTTGTCCAGCTGCACCAGGACACCGATCTGCGGGGGCAGGTCGGGCATGGTGCGGTGCATGTACGCGGAGACGTACTCGCCGGAGAACTGGGCGAAGCGGTCCAGGACGATCTTCTCGCCCAGGTTGGCGTTGGCCTCGTCGACGTACGCCTGAACCGTCTTGCCGGGCTCGATCTCGGAGGCGAGCAGCGCCTCGAGGTCGGCCGGGGAGGTGGCGGCGACGTGTGCGGCGAGCGCGTTCGCGGCGGCCTGGAACTTCTCGCCCTTGGCGACGAAGTCCGTCTCGCACTTCAGCTCGACGAGGACACCGGAGGTGTTGTCGTCGGCGATCACGGAGACGACGGCGCCGTTCTCGGCAGAGCGGCCCTCGCGCTTGGCGACGCCCTTCTGGCCCTTGATACGCAGGGCCTCGACGGCCTTGTCGACGTTGCCGTCGGCCTCGTCGAGCGCCTTCTTGCAGTCCATCATGCCGGCGCCGGTGAGCTCGCGGAGCTTCTTGACGTCGGCGGCGGTGTAGTTCGCCATGATCAGTGAATCTCTTCTCGGAGTTCGAAGTCTCGAAGTCGGCGTCCGCCGCTGATCGGGCGGGCGTCCACCGAAGATCTACGGTCTACGGGTGAACGACGGGCGGCGCGCTGGCGCCGCCCGCCGTCACTTGAGCCGTGACGCTGAGGTCAGGCCTACGACGCCGGGGTCAGGCCTGCTCGGCCTCGGCCGGCTTCTCGGCCTCGGCGGCGGGGGCCTCAGCAGCGGCCGGAGCCTCAGCAGGCGCCTCGGCGGGAGCCTCAGCCGCGGCCGGGGCCTCGGCAGCGGCCGGAGCCTCGGTGGTGGCCTCCTCGGCCTTCTTCTCGCCGCCCTCGAGCAGGTCGCGCTCCCACTCGGCGAGCGGCTCGCCCGCGGCCTTCTCACCCTTGGCCTCGGCGGCGGCACCGGAGCGGGCGATGAGGCCCTCGGCGACGGCGTCGGCGATCACACGGGTGAGCAGGGTGACGGAGCGGATCGCGTCGTCGTTGCCCGGGATCTTGTAGTCGACCTCGTCGGGGTCGCAGTTGGTGTCGAGGATGGCGACGACCGGGATGTTGAGCTTCCGGGCCTCGCCGACCGCGATGTGCTCCTTCTTGGTGTCCACGATCCAGACGGCGCTGGGCACCTTCTGCATCTCGCGGATACCACCGAGGGTCTTCTCCAGCTTGGCCTTCTCGCGGGAGAGGACCAGCAGCTCCTTCTTGGTGAGGCCGGAGGCGGCCACGTCCTCGAAGTCGATCTGCTCGAGCTCCTTCAGGCGCTGCAGGCGCTTGTAGACGGTCGAGAAGTTGGTGAGCATGCCGCCCAGCCAGCGCTGGTTGACGTAGGGCATGCCGACGCGGGTGGCCTGTTCGGCGATGGCCTCCTGCGCCTGCTTCTTCGTCCCGACGAACATGACCGTGCCGCCGTGGGCGACGGTCTCCTTGACGAACTCGTAGGCGCGGTCGATGTACGACAGCGACTGGAGCAGGTCGATGATGTAGATGCCGTTGCGCTCCGTGAAGATGAATCGCTTCATCTTCGGGTTCCAACGGCGGGTCTGGTGACCGAAGTGGACGCCGCTTTCCAGCAGCTCCCGCATCGTGACGACGGCCATGGCCGTACTCCTTGGTGTTCTCGGTTGTGCCGCGCGTGCCGGACGGCACCCGCGCCTGACGCCCGCGATGCGCCTGCCACTAGGGACCGAGGGGCGCTGACACCGGCTTTTGGTGGCCCGGTGTCGGGGCGTGCGAAGTCGACCCGGTGACCCGGATCGCCACCAGAAGTGTACGGGACAGGCGAGGCACCGGGTGACGCCGCTGTCCACAACCGCCCAGTAGTCCACAGATCCTGGCCATGATCCACTTTTTCCCGCGGACCGCGGGAGCGTTCTCGCATGCGAGCAGAACTAGGTCGACGATGTCAGCGATGTCTTCGTACGTGGCTGGCGCTGCTGTTGGGCCTGACGGTGACCGCCCTCGGCATCGCCTTGCCCGCGGCCGGGGCATCGGCTCCCGGCGGCGCGGACGGTCCGGCACCGCCGGGAGCCGATGCCCCGGTCCCGGCTGTCGGCCGCGCCTGGCCCGTAGGGGTACGTCCACCGGTGACCCGCGGCTGGGACCCGCCGACGACGGAGTACGGCCGGGGCCACCGCGGCGTGGACCTAACGGCGCCACCAGGCACACCGGTCCGCGCCGTCGCCCCCGGCCGTGTCTCCTTCGCGGGCAGGGTCGCGGGCCGCGGAGTCGTCTCGATCGAACTCGACAGCACCGGCGATCCCCCCTTGCGCACCACATACGAACCGGTACGCGCGACAGCGAAGAAGGGAGACAAGGTGGCGCCGGGGGACATCGTCGGCGTCGTGGAACCCACGGGCTCCCACTGCCAGGCGTCCTGCCTGCACTGGGGCCTGCTCCGAGCCGAGATCTACCTGGACCCGCTCTCCCTGCTACCCCCATGGCTACTCCACCGGGGCCCTTCACGCCTGCTCCCGGTCATCGGCGTACCGGAGGGGCCACCGACGTAGGGGGAGCAGTCCGGTTCTGAAGGGGCCGGGGCTCGGTAGCGGACCCCGGCTACCCGACTGGGAAGCCCTCGGAGAGCGAACTAATCCGCCAGTCAGCCGACTTCAACGAGCCGAGCTCCAGCCGACGAAGCGCCAGAGCCAAGCACAGTTCCAGCCGACGAAGCGTCAGCCTGGCCGGAAGGGCCTCAGCCCCGTACGCCCCGCAATGCCATCGCCACAGCGGCATCGGTGATGGCGCCCGGATCCTCGGCCGCGCCCAGCTCGATGCGCCGTACGGCCGCGTCCACGATGCCCTGCAGGAGCATGGCGGCCATACGGGGCTGGTCGTGGCCCATGTCCCCGAGCGCTTCCACGATCATGGCGACGAGGCCGCCATGCGCGGCGCGGATCTTTTCGCGTGCGCCCGCGTCGAGTTCGCTCGCGGAGATGGCGACCACAGCCCGGTGCCGTCGGTCGCCGACCAGGGCGAGCTGTTGGCGGACATACGCCTCGACCTTGCCCTCGGGCGTCTCGGCCTGCGACATCGCCGCCTCGACCTCGGCCGCCCATACCGGGAAGTCGACCTCGCAGAGTTCTTCGACTACGGCCGCCCGAGAGCGGAAGTACTCATAGACGGAGGACCGCGCGAGTCCCGTGCGCTCGGCGAGCGCGGGGAACGTCAGCGCCTCAGTCCCACCCTGCGACAGCAGTGATCGTGCCGCGTCCAACAGGGCGGCTCGCTGCATCGACCGGTGCTCGGCCACGGAGGCCGCTCGAATCCTTGGCACGCCTCCACTTTACGGATGGACCACCCGCGACGGGAGCCACTCCGCACGACGGGGTCTGATGAAGGCTCCTTGGAAGAGAGCGGAGGGAAAGCGAGCGGAGAGGACCAGAAGGCGCGAGTCAGCCAAGTCGGCGGACGTCAGCGGCGGTCAGCGTCCAAAGCTTGCAAGCTTCGCCCGCAGTTGGAGCACCGACTTCGTGTGGATCTGGCTGACCCGGCTCTCGGTCACCCCGAGTACGTTGCCGATCTCGGCGAGCGTGAGGCCCTCGTAGTAGTACAGCGTGACCACGGTCTTCTCGCGCTCGGGCAGCGTGTTGATGGCCCGTGCGAGAAACCGCCGCAGCTCGCGGTCCTCGGCGACCTCCACGGGGTTGTCGGCCGCGGTGTCCTCGAGCGTGTCCATCAGGCTCAGCCGGTCACCGCTCTCGCCCCCGACGTGCAGCAACTCCTCCAGGGCCACCACGTTCGCCAGCGACAACTGACTGAAGACGGCGTGGAGTTCGTCCACCCCGATGCCCAGTTCGTCGGCCACCTCGCCCTCCGAGGGACTGCGCCGCAGCCGCGCCTCCAGCGTCGCGTAGGCCCGCTCGACATTGCGCGCCTTCTGCCGCACGGACCGTGGAATCCAGTCCAGAGCCCGCAGTTCGTCGATCATCGCGCCCCTGATCCGGGTGATCGCGTACGTCTCGAACTTGATCTCCCGCTCGATGTCGAACTTCTCGATCGCGTCGATCAGCCCGAACACCCCGGACGAGACGAAGTCCGCCTGCTCCACATTGGGCGGCAGCCCCACACTCACCCGGCCCGCGACGTACTTCACCAGCGGCGAGTAGTGCAGGATCAGCTGCTCGCGCAACCGCTCGTCGCCCGTCGCCTTGTACGACCTCCACAACTCGTCGAGCGTCGAGGGCGCGGGCGGCCGCACGTCGCCGCGGGCAGCGGGGGGAGCAGCCGCCCGGTCAGACCCGGAGGTGTGCTGGGGCATTCGTCGTCTTGTGCCGTTCTGCCGTGAACAGGGGGTGCCTGAGTGAGCTGTCGGTCTGAAGTCGAGGTGCTTGTCTGAGTTGCTTGTCTGAGTCGGAATCCTCGTGAGCGTAGCGTGACTGGGGAGTCGCAGTGAGCGAAGTGCGGGGGATCCGCCATGCGCAGATACGTTCCGCTGGGTGCCCCTCAGGGTCACGTCCGTCGCCGTACGTGACCGTCGCGAGGCACCAACTGCGGGAATTGCCAGGGACATCGGGGTGTCGCCCGGACGGGGGAACACGTTGAGTCAGCACCGCCCTCGATCCGGGTGGACGGGGAGCATCGCCTCGCGTGTCAACTTCCAGCCGTCGCCGTGTCGTTCGACGTAGCCAAGTGACCGGAGTTCGTACAGTCTCCCGACCGCGTCGTCCTGCGTCGTCCCGGCACCCCTGGCGATCTCCTCGGCCGACGCGGTCCCCCGGGCGGGCAGCGCGGCCAGCACTCGGCGGGCGTCCGGGTCCAGGAGGTCGCGCGGCAGCACCGGTCCACGACGGTCCGGCGCCAGGTCACCCATGTCGCCGACCAGCTCGCAGATCTCGGCGGCGTCGGTGACGAGCACCGCGTCCCCACGCAGCAGTTCGTGCACACCGGCCGAGAGCCCGCTGGTGGCGGGGCCCGGCACCCCTATCGTGTAGCGCCCCAACCGCTGTGCGGCTCGCGCGGTCACCAGCGCCCCGCTGCGGTAGGCCGCCTCGACGACCACTGTGCCGCGGGTCAGCGCCGCGATGACCCTGTTGCGGAGGATGAATCTGCTCGGCGTCGGGTGCTCACCAGGTGGCAACTCACCTACGACCAAGCCCTGTTCCGCGATCCTGGTGATCAACTGGGTGTGCCCGCGCGGGTAGGGCTGGTCGACTCCGCAGGCGAGCACGGCGACGGTGGCTCCGCCGGCCGCGAGCGCACCGCGGTGCGTCGCACCGTCGATTCCGTACGCACCCCCGGACACCACGACCCAGCCCCGCTCCGCGAGCCCCGTGCCGAGGATGGCCGCCATATGAGCGCCGTACTCGGTGCAGGCCCGGGCGCCCACGACCGCGACGGACCGCAGCGCCCACATCCGCAGGTTGGACCGTCCTCGTACCCACAGTCCGATGGGCCGCGCGTCCCCCAGGTCATCGAGCTGCGCCGACCACTCGGGGTCCCCGGGACACACGAACCGCATCCCGATGTCCCGCGCCACCGCCAGGTCCCGCTCCGGATCCGCCTGCTGGGCCCTGGCCCGCAGGCCCGCCCACCGTTTGTCCGTCACCCCCGGCAGTTGTTCCCCTTGCCCGAAGAGGCGCCGCACCACCTCGCCGGCCCCGAGCCGTCGGAGCCAGCGCCCGCAGACCTCGTCCCCAGGTTCGATGACGCGCGCGAGGAAAACACGGTGGAGCCGCTCATCGCCCCCGCTCACGTGCTCGCCGTCCCTGCTCTCCAGCTCGCCGTCCCCGCTCACGTGCTCGTCACCCCCGCTCACGACATCGCTCCGATCACCATCGGCGCTCCCCGAGGCACCCCGGTGCGCAGTTGTAGGGCTCGGGCGACGTCCGTGGCATCGGGCCGGTCGTGGCCGACGAGGTCCGCGATGGTCCAGGCGACGCGGAGCACGCGATCGAGACCGCGGGCGGTGAGGAGGCCGCGCTCCAAGCCCCGTTCGGCCTCGTCCATGGCGCCGATCGACGCGTACCACCGGCTGCGCAGTTCGCGCCCCGGGACCTCGCTGTTCGTCTGCCACGGTGTGCCGGCCAGCCGGGCGGCCGTGCGCTCCCTGGCCGCTCGTACCCGGTCGGCGACCGTCGAGGTGGACTCGCCCCGCATACCGGCCTCCACCAGCGCGGAGCGCGTGACGCGGTCCACCTCGACCCTGAGGTCCACCCGGTCGAGCAGCGGCCCGGAGAGCCGGGCCTGGTAGCGGCGGATCATCGGAGTAGAGCACTCGCACGAGTTACCCTTCTGCGAGAAGCGGCCACAGGGGCAGGGATTGGCCGCGAGCACCATCAGGAATCTCGCCGGAAAGCGCACGACACCTGCGGTGCGCGCGATCACGACGTGTCCCGCCTCCAAGGGCTGTCGCAGCGCATCCAGCGCCCGGCTGCTGAACTCCGGAGTCTCGTCCAGAAAAAGCACCCCTCGATGAGACAGCGACACCGCGCCGGGCCGGGCGACTCCCTGGCCGCCGCCGACCAGCGACTGCATCGTCGCCGAGTGGTGGGGCGCGCAGTAGGGCGGGACATCGATCAGCGGCTTTCCCGGTGGCAGCAGGCCCGCCACGGAGTGGACCGCCGTGACTTCCAGCGACTCCTGCCTGCCGAGCGGCGGCAGGATGGTCGGCAGCCGCTCGGCAAGCATCGTCTTGCCTGCACCTGGCGGGCCTTCCAAAAACAGATGGTGACCGCCGGCCGCGGCGATCTCCACCGCCGTCCGCGCCGAGAGCTGGCCGACCACATCGGCGAGGTCATGGCCGTGGTCGTGCTGCGCGGCGCCCATGCTGTGCATGCCGGTGGCAGCGCCCGTGCCCGGCATGCGCAGGCCCGCGAGGAGCGGGTCCGGGCGTCCCTGTTCGTCCGGTTCCTCGTCGGGCACCGGCTCGTCCGTGAGGACGGCGATCAGCTGGCGCAGGCTGCGGACGCCGAGCACCGAGACGCCGGGCACCAGCGAGGCCTCGGCGGCAGCGCACTCGGGCACCACCACCTGTTCGTATCCGGCGTCGGCCGCGGCCAGCACTGCGGGCAGTACGCCCCGTACCGGCCGCACCCGGCCGTCCAGGCCCAGCTCCCCGATCATCACGATGTCGGGGAGCACCCGTGGATCGATCCGTTCGGAGGCGCCCAGTACGGCGCAGGCGACCGCAAGATCGAACCCGCTGCCGCCTTTCGGTACCGAAGCCGGGCTGAGCCCCACCGTGAGCTTCTTCTGGGGCCACTCGCCGCCGGAATTGACCACGGCCGCCCTGACCCGGTCCCTGCTCTCGGACAGGCTCTTGTCGGGCAGCCCCACCAGCGTGAACGCCGCGATCCCCGGCTCCAGGTCCGCCTGGACCTCGACGACGACGCCCTCTACGCCGACCAGCGCCACCGAGCACGTACGGGCGAATCCCATCAGGCCACCCCCCGCACATGCTCGACGACGGGTGCACCGCGGTCGGGGAGAAGGACGCCGACGACATCGATCCGTACGCCGCCGGGTGGCGCCCCTCCATGTTCCTGCACCCAGCGCTCGGCCAGGCCCCGCAGTCGCTCCGCCTTGACGGGCGTAATGGCGGCCATCGGGTGCTCGAAGGCGCCGGCCCGGCGGGTCTTGACCTCGCAGACGACCACCGCGTCGCCGTCCCGGGCCACGATGTCGATCTCACCGGTCCTGCCACAGCGCCAGTTGCGCTCCAGGACCGTCATTCCGGCCTCGCCCAGCCGCCGCGCGGCCAGGTCTTCGCCGTACTTGCCGAGCGCGCCCCGTGCATTGCGTGTGTTCATGTCGGCACCACCTCCGGCGCCAACGATGAGGGCAGCTCAACAAGCTATTGGATCTTGGTGGACAACCCTGGATCTGTGGACAATGTCGCCACCCTTGCGGGTGATCATCGGCCGCCGGCGGCTCCGGGTCAGCTGCCCGGCAACTCCAGGTCGCTCTTGTTCAACTCCTCAATGTTCACATCTTTGAACGTGAGCACCCGCACCTGCTTCACGAAACGAGCAGGCCGGTACATGTCCCACACCCAGGCATCCGCCATGGACACCTCGAAAAACACCTCGCCCTGGACCGAGTGGACCTGCATCTCATAGTCGTTGGTGAGGTAGAAGCGCCGTTCGGTCTCGATCACATATTTGAACAGACCGACGACATCGCGGTACTCCCGGTAGAGCTTCAGCTCCATCTCGGTCTCGTACTTCTCGAGGTCCTCGGCGCTCATGGCATGTTCCCCTTCAGCCGTGCGTCCCCCTATTGTGCGCCAGCCCCGCGAGCCCCTAGACGATTTCGGTGTCCAGGATCTCGGGGCCGGCCGGGGGCCCTTCGTCGAGCAGCCTGCGCAGCAGCTCGGCGAGTCTGGTCGGATACACCGTCTCATGTGCCTGGAGAAGCTCCTGGCACGTCCACCAGCGTGCTCCGGCGACACTGCGCCGTTCCAGCTCGGTCAGGCCCAGCGCCTCGGGCACCACCCTGGGCGTATTTGCCGTACGGGCCAGGTAGTACCACTCGTCCTGGTCCCAGCGGCGCCCTGCGAACGGGAACGAGCACGTCCGCCGCCACAGCACCGGGCCGAGCTCGACCTCGGTGATGCCGGTCTCCTCCGCGAGTTCCCGCAAAGCAGCTTCCTCGCGCGTCTCCTCGCCTTCCACGCCGCCGCCCGGAGTGAACCACCAGTTGTCCGACGGATCCCCGGGCTCGTGGCCGTACAACAGCAGGATGCGGTCCCGCGGATCGAGAAGCACCACCCGAGCGACTTTCCGCAGCTCACCGAGCCCCTCCCGCCCCTCGGGCGGCAGCTCACCGAGCTCCTCCGGCACCTCAGCCGGCAAGGACCTGCTCCTTGGCCGCCGTACCGCTCCGACGCCGTGCCGCCCGCTTGGCGAACGGCCCGTACGCGGCCCCGCCGAGGACAAGCACCGCGCCCGCCACGATCGCGGCGAGGACCAGCCTCAGGGGCCCGGGCTGAGAGATGCCGCCGAGCGTCTCGAAGCCGGTGGCACGGTCCAGCACCCCGTTCATGGGCCACACCACCGCGTCGACCCGCGCGTCCACCGAGCCGCGCGGCACCGAACCGTTGCCGGCCTCCGTGAGATGGGCGGTCGAGTCGAGGGAGCCGACGCGCTCGTCACCGAGCAGGAAGAGCCGGCCCTCGGGAACCGTGACGGTCGGGATCTTGCTCGCCTCGGCCTCGGAGCCCTTGGCCAGATACGGTTCTTCGATCTTCTTGCCGTTGACGGTCAGCTTGCCGTCTGTGCAGCAGGCGACCGTGTCGCCGCCGACCGCGACGACCCGCTTGACCATGGGGACGTTGCCCCAGCTGGCCTGCTTGAAGACGACGACGTCGCCACGCTGGACCTCACCGCCGTCGATCCGCTCGGCGAGGATCCGGTCGCCGGCCGCGATGGTGGGCGACATCGAGTCCGTCGGCACGGTGTACGGCTGGTAGACGACCGCGCCCCATGCGAATCCTCCGAGGAAGAGCACACAGCCGAGGGCCACGGCCAGCCCCGACAGCGTGCTGCCGAGCCGTCCGTGGCCCTCGTCCGTACGACGTGTCTGGCTCATCCCAGTGCTCCCCCGACTCGGAGAATCGACCCCGGGGCCCTCGCTGCGGCCCTCGGAAGATCGGCGATCTGGGATGGCACCCTACCTGGCGGTACCCCGCCCAGAAACCCTGGCGTTTCCGACGGTAATCCGGCGCCTGCGCCACAACACCAGGGGCACCGCGCCCGCGAGGCCCAGCGCGCCCGGAGCCGCGGCGCTGAGTCCCTGGTCGAAGGTCTCCGGCACCGGCAGCGTGGACCAGCGGGTGGGCGGCCAGGCGACCACGATGGCGCGGCCCACGACGTTGTCCACGGGGACGAAGCCGTCGTTCTCGTCCTGCTGGTGGTAGCGGGAGTCCAGAGAGTTCTGCCTGTGGTCACCCATGACCCAGATTTTGCCCGGGGGTACCGTCTTCTTGAACTGGCCGCCCGAGTCGTCGACGCTGCACGGCGTGTTCCCGGGGTACACGTACGGCTCGTCCAGCTCCTTGCCGTTGACCTTCAGCGGCCCTGTGCCCTTGCACTCGACGGTGTCTCCGGCGACCGCGACGACCCGCTTGATGAGGTCCTTCTCGTCGGCGGACGGCATCAGGCCGATCCAGCTGAGGGCCGTCTGGATCGCGTTCGGGTTGGGGGCCGGTTCACCCGCCAGCCAGCCGTCGGGGTCGTGGAAGACGACGACCTCGCCGCGCTCGGGCTCGGAGCCGAACCACGGGGTGAGCTTGTCGACCAGGACGCGGTCACCCTGCTGAAGGGTGTTCTGCATCGAGTCCGAGGGGATCGAGAACGCCTGCACCAGGAAGGTCTTGATCAGCAGTGCGAGGACCAGCGCGATACCGATGAGAAGCGGGAGTTCCTTCCAGAAGGACCGCTGCTTCTTCGGCTTCGGGGCGTCCTCGCCGCCCTGCTCGTGCCTGTCACCGCCGTCTCCGGATCCGGAGTCGCCCGCGGAGGGCACGACGTCCTCAGTGGCCGGGGGAGCCGTCTGTTCCGGTCGCTCCGGTTTCTCCTCCGGACCCTCGTGCCCGGACCGTGCTCCGACCGCCAAATCCCCCACATCCACTCCTCACTCCGTGCCACCACCCGCGCCCTGTGCGGCGCAGGCCCACCACTCCCATAACGAGCGGGAGTTCCGCAGGGCTCGGGAGCGGGATCAATCCGTATCGATCCGCATTGGCCACCCTATGCGACGCGCCGAGGGCGGTGGTCGACCCGCCGGGCGCGTCGGGCACGGACACATAGGTGTCCTGTTCTTCCAGGCCTCGCCAGTGGCCGATGGGCCAGGCGATGACCATGGCGCGGCCGACAACCTCCTCTTCGGAAACGGTGCCGTTGTAAGCCTCGGTGCGGTGGAAACGGGAGTCGGCGGAGTTGTCCCGGTGGTCGCCCATGACCCACAGACGGCCCGCGGGCACCTTCACCTCGAACGGGATCGAGGAGGGTTTGTTGCCGGGATGGATGTAAGCCTCATTGAGAGGCATGCCATTGACGGTGACGCGGCCCTGGGCGTCGCAGCACTTGACGGTGTCACCGCCGACCGCGACGACCCGCTTGATCAGGTCCCGTTCGTTCTCGGAGGGCAGCAGGCCGATGAAGGTCAGCACCTGCTTGACCTGCTTGACGACGATGGGGTCTTCGTTCTTCGCGATCGGCTGCTCGTCCTCGAGCCATCCCCCGGGGTCCTTGAAGACGACGACGTCGCCGCGTGTGGGCTTGGAGCCGAACCACGGGGTGAGCTTGTCGACCAGGACGCGGTCACCGATCCGGATCGTCTGCTCCATGGAGCCCGACGGGATCACGAAGGCCTGGACGAGGAACGTCTTCAGGACGAGGGCTATGAGCAGGGCGACGCCTATGAGGAGCGGTATCTCCTTGATCGCCGAGCGCTGCCTTCGCCGCTTGACCTTGCGGGCGAGCTTGCGCCGCTCGGCCCGCCCGGGGCCTACGCGGCCGCTGGTCGGCCGGTATCCGGTGGGCAGTCGGGTGTCGACGCGGTGGCTTCCGCGCGGTCGTCCTCGGTTACCCATGCGCACCGACCGTTGTGTTCAGCTCGTTCGCCTCCGGGGCGGGCACGCGCGCGTAGACGTCGGCGGGGTCCAGGCGGGTCCAGTGGTCCGTGGGCCAGGCGATCCAGTCGGCTCTGCCGATCACGTCACCTACAGGAACCATGCCGCCGCCCGGTGAGCCCAGATGGTCGCGGGAGTCACTGGAGTCGCCACGGTGGTCGCCGAGGACGAACAGGGTGCCGTCGGGCACAACGACGTCGAAGGGCACCTCGGACGGCTTGTTCCCCGGGTACAGAAACGTCGATTCGTCGACCGGCCGGCCGTTCACCTCGATCCTCCCCTGCCTGTCGCAGCAGACCACACGGTCTCCCCCCACACCGACGACTCGTTTGATGTAGTCGGCGCTGCCGAAATGGCCGGTGCCGTCGAACACGACGACATCGCCGCGGTTCGGCTCGGCACCAAAACGGTACGCCAACTTATTTACGAGAACGCGGTCCCCGATCCTCAATCCTGGCTCCATCGAACCACTGGGAATTTGGAACGGCTGCATCACAAACCGACTCAAAAGCAGCAGAAAAACCAAGCAGAAGAGCACAGTGAGGCTGATACGACCACCGGGAAGCCAGTCGGCGGCCCAGGACACCAACGAGAAACGCGACCGTCCCTCCGTTCCCTCTGTGGCCGAGATCTCCTCGGCTTCGGAAGGGCGGGAGGAGCGGTCGCGCTCCGTCGACTGTGCTTCGGCGTCCATCGGGCCAGATGCTATCCGGCCCGCATATGAACCCGGCGCGAGCTCAGCTCTCGCGCTTCTCCTTGATCTTCGCGGCCTTGCCGCGCAGGTCGCGCAGGTAGTACAGCTTGGCGCGACGGACGTCACCGCGGGTGACGAGCTCGATCTTCTCGACGATCGGGGTGTGCACCGGGAAGGTGCGCTCGACGCCGACGGAGAACGAGACCTTGCGGACCGTGAAGGTCTCACGGACACCAGCGCCCTGGCGACGGATGACTACGCCCTTGAACTGCTGCACACGGGAGCGGTTGCCCTCGATGACGCGGACGTGGACGTTGACCGTGTCGCCCGGGCGGAAGGCCGGGACGTCGCTGCGCAGCGACGCGGCGTCGACGGAGTCGAGCAGGTGAGACATGATCGTCTGCTTTCTTCGCTGATGCCACAGGTCATCAACGGGAACTAGGTTTCCAGGAGGTGGGCTGCCGTGTCGGGGCGGGCGTCGTGTCCCCCTGTGGCAGGGGCGCACGCTGGACGACGTACAGCAGCGGTCTATTCTTCCACGCCCTCTGGCCTGCGCCAAAATCGGCCGTAGGGCTTCCCCTCCGGGTCCGGGGCCCAACCCAGGATGGAGAGCATTTCGCGGTCCTTCTTGTCGAAGACCGAAGGGTCGCAGCGCTCGATGAGGTCCGGCCGGTTGGCCGCCGTACGCCGCAGGGCCTCGTCGCGGCGCCAGCGGGCGATCTTCCCGTGGTGGCCGCTGAGCAGGACGTCCGGGATGCCTCGGCCGCGCCACTGGGGCGGCTTCGTGTAAATGGGCCCCTCCAGGAGGCTCGCCATGGCGCCGGGTGCGAAGGAGTCGTCCCTGTGTGACTCTGCATTGCCCAGGACGCCGGGCAGCAGCCGCGCCACGGCCTCCGTGATCACCAGTACGGCCGCCTCGCCGCCGGCCAGGACGTAATCGCCGATGGACACCTCGTAGACAGGCATCCGGGTCGCGTACTCGTCGATGACGCGGCGGTCGATGCCCTCGTAGCGAGCGGGCGCGAACAGCAGCCAGGGCCGCCCCGAGAGCTCGACAGCGAGTTCCTGGGTGAAGGGCCGACCGCTGGGCGTGGGGACGACCAGAGCGGGCGCGTGAGAGCCGGTCTCGTAGCCGTCCGCGAGCACGGAGTCCAGGGCTTCGCCCCAGGGCTCGGTCTTCATGACCATGCCGGGGCCGCCGCCATAGGGGGTGTCGTCGACGGTGCTGTGCCGGTCGTACGTCCACTGCCGTAGATCATGCACGTGCACATTCAGCTGTCCACGCGCGCGTGCCTTGCCGACCAGGGAGACGTTCAGGGGCTCCAGGTACTCGGGGAAGATCGTGACGACGTCGAGCCGCATTACGCCTCTTCTCCGGAGGACGCGTTTTCAGCATCCCTGGAGGAGACGCTGGGTCCATCAGCGACTTCGTCGCGGGCCGCCTGGTCGTCGATCAGCCCCGGCGGTGGGTCGATGACCGCCCGCTGCCGCTCCAGGTCGATCTCCAGGACGATCTCCGCGACGAACGGGATCAGCGCCTCGCTGCCGTCGGCCCCCTCCACCACGAAGAGGTCCTGCGAGGGCAGATGCGAGATCTCCGTGATCCGTCCGACCTCGGCGCCATCCTTGGTGACGACGTCCAGGTCCATCAGCTGGTGGTCGTAGTACTCGTCCGGGGCCTCGGGCCTCTCGTCCGGGTCGACCTCGGCGATCAGCAGGGTGTTGCGCAGCGCCTCCGCGGCGGTCCGGTCGCGTACGCCCTCGAAGCGCAGCAGCAGACGGCCGCTGTGGACACGGCCCGTCTCGATGGTCAGCGGGCCGGCCGAGGCGGGGTCCGTGGCCAGCACGGCGCCGGGCGCGAGCCGCAGCTCCGGCTCGTCGGTGCGTACCTCGACGGTGACCTCGCCCTTGATGCCGTGGGCACGGCCTACGCGAGCGACTACCAGCTGCACAGTGCTTGATCTCCTGTCGTACGACTACGGGCCGGGGACGGCCCAGTGGCCCTCCCCGGCCCGAGCCGGTGTTGCGTATACGTCAGCGAACCTGGTCCACGTCGACGAGGTCGACGCGGACTCCGCGGCCGCCGATGGCGCCCACGACGGTGCGCAGGGCGCGCGCGGTGCGGCCGTTGCGACCGATCACCTTGCCAAGGTCGTCGGGGTGCACCCGGACCTCGAGGACACGCCCGCGACGCAGGTCGCGCGAGGCGACCTGCACATCGTCGGGGTTGTCGACGATGCCCTTCACGAGGTGCTCGAGAGCCTCCTCGAGCATGCTCAGGCCTCGGTCGACTCAGAGGAAGAAGACTCGGCCTTGGCCTCGTCCTTCTTCTCAGCCTTCTTCTTCGGGGTGATGGCCTCACCCTTGCCCTCGTCGTCGCCGCCAAGGGCCTCGAACGACGGACGGGCGGCCTTCTCCGCCGGCTGCAGCAGCGGCGGCGGGGCGGGCTCGCCCTTGTACTTCTGCCAGTCGCCGGTCTTCTTCAGGATGGCGAGCACCGGCTCGGTCGGCTGGGCGCCGACGGACAGCCAGTACTGCGCGCGCTCCGAGTCCACCTCGATACGCGACGGGTTCTGTACCGGGTGGTACAGGCCGATCTCCTCGATGGCCCGGCCGTCACGGCGGGTACGGGAGTCGGCGACGACGATGCGGTAGTGAGGCGAACGGATCTTGCCCAGACGCTTCAGCTTGATCTTGACTGCCACGGAAGTGGTGTCTCCTGGTCTTGACGTGGTTGGGCACGGCGAGATTGCCGCGTGGGGTTGCGGTACCCGAGTGCCCGATGGACGCGTCAGCCGGAGGAGAGAGGGGTCCTGTGCGGCTGTCGAGTACAGCCAGCCATTCTGCCATACGTGGACGGGCATGCCGAACCGGGACCGTGGCCGTCACCAGGACGGCCACGGGGGTCACCATCCCCGTCCGGGGCGCCGCTCAGCCCGCTGCGGCGCCGACCACCTCGGGGATGCGGAACGGCTTCCCGCAGCCGCCGCAGACGATGGGCGCCTGGGCAAGGACCGACGGGACGACGCGGACGTTACGCCCGCAGTCGCAGACCGCCTTGACCCGGACACCTCCTCCGGAGGAGCCGTGCCGGGCGGCAGGGCCCCGGAAGCTGCGGGCCGTGTCGGTGGTGGTCGCGGCGGTGTGCGCCTTGAGGGCGCGCGTCAGCCGCTCGATCGTCGGGCGGTAGCGCCGCTTCGCCTCGGGGCTGAGCGTGACCAGCGAGAAGCCACTGCTGGGATGCGGCTCCTCGCGGTGGTCGAGGCCCAGCTCCTCGGCAATAGCGAGGAATCTGCGGTTGTGGTACCGGCCGGCGCGGGAGGTGTCTCGGACTCCTCGGGCGGCGGCGATGCCGTGGACTGCCTCATGAAGCAGTCGCTCGAAGGAGAGCTCGTGTCCGCAGGCGGACGACGACTCCCCGATCAGGGACTCGGGCGCGGCAAGATCCGGCAGTTCGGGGTGGTGCCGCTGAATGTCGGCCCACGCCCCTGCCAGCTCTGCGGCGAGAACAGGTGGTGTCGTGCTCACGTCGTGACAACGAGCCTGAGTGCCCGTGTGTTCCTATTCCGGGGCATCCCAAATAATTTGCACGTACCCGTCAGTTGCCGCTGATGCGTCCGGACGAGGGCGGGTGCGCTGATCTGCGGAGAAGCCTCACAGCTCATACCAAGCTGGTACGTAGTCATACGTACGCCCCGACGCGTAGACGATGTCCGCGCGTCGGGGCACCTGGAGTCATCAGTTGCGCAAGAGGCGTTTTCAGCCGCTCTCGTCGGGCCTCAGTAAGCGCGCGCGACGACGGCGACGTTACCGGGTGCGCCCTCGGACTCGGGAACCGACCCGTCCTCGGCGACCAGACACCGTACGGTCACGGCGTGCTCGGCCAGCTTGGCCTCGCCTTCCGCGCCAAGGTCGGCCCAGGGGATGCGCGCCCAGCCGCCGGCGGCTGCCGCCTCGACGGCCTCGTCGATCGTCGACACCTCGGCCGTACGGGACTCACGGCGCTCGCGCGACTGCCGCAGAAGAAGCGTCTGGTCCTCCTCCAGGACAGCGGGCAGCAGGCCGGCGAGCGAGTCGATCGCCACCGGCTCCTTGCTGCCAGGGATGCGCCGGGTCAGCATCGCGGTGCCGCTCTCCAGGTCACGGGGGCCGACCTCGATGCGTACGGGTACGCCCTTGAGCTCCCAGTCGACGGCGCGTCGGCCGAACGGCGTGTCCGTGCGGTCGTCCACGTGGACGCGTACGCCTGCCGCCTTCAGCCGGTCGCCGATCTCGCGGACCTTGGCCAGAACCGCGTCGTCGCCCTTCACGGCGAGGACGACGGCCTGGACGGCGGCGAGACGGGGCGGGATCCGGAGTCCGTTGTCGTCGCCGTGCATCATCACCAGGGCGCCGATCATGCGGGTGGTCGATCCCCAGGAGGTCTGCCAGACCAGTTCCTGCGTGCCTTCTTTCGACAGGAAGCGGGTGTTGAACGCCTTCGCGAAGTTCTGGCCGAGCTCATGGCTGGTGCCCAGCTGGAGGGCCTTGCCGTCGCCCATCATGCCTTCGAGCGTGAGGGTGTTGATGGCGCCCGCGAAGCGCTCCTTGGTGGTCTTGCGGCCGAGGACGACGTCCATCGCGAGGGTGTTCTCCATGAAGTCCGCGTAGACGTGGCGCTGGATACGGGCCGCGAAATCACGCGCCTCCTCGTACGTGGCGTGCGCGGTGTGCCCCTCCTGCCACAGGAACTCGGTGGTCCGCAGGAAGAGGCGCGGACGCAGCTCCCAGCGCACCACGTTCCCCCACTGGTTGATCAGCAGCGGCAGGTCGCGGTAGCTCTGCACCCACTTCGAGAAGGAGGCGTTGATGATCATCTCTGAGGTGGGGCGGACGACGGCGGGCTCCTCGAGTTCCTTGCCGCCGCCATGTGTGACCACAGCCAGCTCGGGCGCGAAACCCTCGACGTGGTCGGCCTCCCTGGCGAGGTAGGACTGCGGGATCAGGAGCGGGAAGTACGCGTTTTGGGTGCCCGTCTCCTTGATGCGGGCATCCATGTCCTGCTGCATCCGTTCCCACAGCCCGTACCCGTACGGTCGGATCACCATGGTGCCGCGCACCGGTCCGTTGTCGGCCAGCTCGGCCTTGGTGATCAGATCCTGGTACCAGCGCGGAAAATCGTCCGCCCGGGGAGTGAGAACAGGTGCCTTTGCCATGGTGCGAAGGGTACGGCGACCACTGTCCCGATCGTGACCGAATTATTCCTCCGAGCGCCAACCGGCCAGGGCGCATTGAGGCGCGTACAGGTGGCACACAAGCAGAGGCCCGCAACCCCTGGACGCCACGACGAGCGCGGAGTTTCCTGGCATACGGGGGGAGTGCCAGCGCACTGCACGGGGGCAAAGGAATCGGGGCACAGCAGCAACTCTCGGTGGATTGGGGCGCTTTATGACACCTACGCTCGTGCGGCAGCACCTGCCTCACGCTGGACCCACGTCCCGTGTGGACCCGTGCTCACGCGCGCGTGACTGGGTCGAGATCCAGGAACGGATGCTCGTCCCCCTCTACGAAGCCGTCTACGAACGACTCGAAGTAGGCCCCTCGACCCGCCTGCTCGGCCTCGGCTGCGGCTCCGGCCTCGCCCTCCTGATGGCGGCGTCACGGGGCGCCACGGTCACCGGTGTCGACTCGTGCACACCCGAACGGCTGGCCCTCGCGAGGGAACGTCTGCTGCCCGAAACGTGGGGCACGCGCGCGCGTGCCGAGGTGCGACTGGTCGATGGGACCCCTGAAGACGCGGCCGACGTGAAGACGCCCGCGTACAACCTGGTGACCGCCTTCGAACCGATCGGCTGCATGGCCGGGGACTCCGAAGGGCTCGGCGAGCTCCTGTCGGCCGCGACACCGCTCGCTGCCCGCGGGACTCCGGTGGTGCTGGTCGGCTGGGGTCCGCCGGAACGTTGCGCCACCTCGTCCGTGCTGCGGGTCGCCACCAAGCTGGCGGACCCCCTGCGCAGTACGGGGAGCTGGCGCCCCGCCCGCCGCGACGACCTGGAGGAGGTCGCCCAGCGCGCCGGCCTGAGGCCCGACGGCTCCGGGCGGGTGGCCTGCCCCTTCGGGTACGCCGACATGGACAACGCGGTACGCGGCCTGCTGTCCACGGGGCTCTTCGACGCGGCCGTCGCCGCGACCGACCAGGCCCAGGTCGACAAGGAGCTGACGGAAGCGCTCCATCCGCATCAGCGACGCGACGGCACGGTGTGGATGCCGAATGTGTTCCGGTACCTGATCGCGCGTACGCCTTAAGGAGTCGGGGCCCCATTACGTCGCTGGGGGCGCCCTCCCGAAGAGGGGCGCCCTCAGCGACGTACGGAAAAACCCCTCAGCCCATGAACTTCTTGAACTCGTCGGGCAGTTCGAAGTCCTGCGGCTGCTGCCCGCCCGGCAGGCCGAGGGCACCCCCGGCCTGGCTCGCGGCCTCGCGGCGGGCCGCGGCCTCCTGCTCCTGCTGCTTGCGCTTCATGGGGTTGCCGGAGCGCTGCTTGCCCTTGGCCTTCTTGGGCGCCTTCTTCTGCCGACCGGGGCCGCCTCCCGAGCCCGGCATCCCGGGCATACCCGGCATGCCGCCGCCCTGGGCCATGCGGGACATCATCTTGCGCGCCTCGAAGAACCGCTCGACCAGGCCCTTCACCGCGCTGACCTCGACACCGGAACCCTTGGCGATACGCGCGCGCCGCGAGCCGTTGATGATCGTCGGGTCCTGGCGCTCGCCCGGAGTCATCGACTTGATGATCGCGGCCGTACGGTCGACGTCGCGCTCGTCGAGGTTGTTGATCTGGTCCTTGATCTGGCCCATGCCCGGGAGCATGCCGAGCAGCTTGGAGATGGAGCCCATCTTCCTGACCTGCTCCATCTGGGCCAGGAAGTCGTCGAGCGTGAAGTCCTTGCCCTTGCTGGAGGCCAGCTTGGAGGCCATCTGCTCGGCCTCTTGCTGCGAGAAGGTCTGCTCGGCCTTCTCGATCAGCGTGAGCATGTCGCCCATGCCGAGGATGCGGGACGCCATGCGATCCGGGTGGAACGCGTCGAAGTCGTCCAGCTTCTCGCCGTTCGAGGCGAACATGACCTGGCGGCCGGTGACATGCGCGATGGACAGCGCCGCACCACCGCGGGCGTCACCATCGAGCTTCGAGAGCACCACACCGTCGAAGCCGACGCCGTCGCGGAAGGCCTCGGCGGTGTTGACCGCGTCCTGACCGACCATCGCGTCGACGACGAAGAGGATCTCGTCGGGCGAGACCGCGTCACGGATGTCGGCCGCCTGCTGCATCAGCTCCTGGTCGATGCCGAGCCGGCCCGCGGTGTCGACGATGACGACGTCGTGCAGCTTCTGCTTCGCGTACTCGATGGAGTCCTTGGCGACCTGGACCGGGTCGCCGACGCCGTTGCCCGGCTGGGGCGCGTAGACGCCGACGCCCGCGCGCTCGGCGACGACGCTCAGCTGGTTCACGGCGTTCGGACGCTGGAGGTCGCAGGCGACGAGCACGGGGGTGTGGCCCTGGCTCTGGAGCCACTTGCCGAGCTTTCCGGCGAGCGTGGTCTTACCGGCGCCCTGCAGACCCGCGAGCATGATCACGGTCGGCGGCTGCTTGGCGAAGCGCAGCCGGCGGGTCTCGCCGCCGAGGATGCCGACGAGCTCCTCGTTGACGATCTTGATGACCTGTTGCGATGGATTGAGCGCCTTGGAGACCTCGCTGCCCAGTGCCCTTTCCTTCACACGCTTGATGAAGGCCCGGACAACCGGAAGGGCTACGTCCGCTTCGAGCAGGGCGATACGGATCTCGCGCGCCGTGGCGTCGATGTCCGCCTCAGTGAGGCGGCCTTTGCCCCGCAGGGTTTTGAAGGTATTCGCCAAGCGGTCGGAGAGAGTATCGAACACGGCGCTCGTCGGTCCTCAGGTCGGGGGCAGGTGAATCGCACTCCAGAGTATCCGGCCGGGGCAAATAAGTGGCCCTCGCCCGACCACCGGGCCGGGCGAGGGCCATACCCCGCGTCGGCGGGGAACACATCAGGTAAAGGCACAACCCGGCCCCCAGGTCACGCCCTCACTCCCGAAGCGTCTCCTCCAGCGCCCGGGCCACCGAAGCCGCCTCCTCCCCCGGCAGCGGCGCCCCTTCGGGACCCGTCACGTAGAAGGCATCCACCGCGTTCGCGCCCAGTGTGGAGACGTGCGCGCTCCGCACGCGGACGTTCGACTCCTCCAGGGCCCGCCCGATGCGGTGCAGCAACCCGGGCGCGTCATGGGCCCGCACCTCGATCACCGTGGCCCGCCGCGACCCGACCGAAGCGACCGTCACCCGCGGCGGCGGCGCGATGATCCCCCGTCGCCGGGGATACGCGGCGTCCCTCTCGGCGAGCCGCCCGGCGATGTCGAGGGAGCCGTCGAGGGCGCGCACGAGGTCCGCGCGGAGCCGGGCGGCCTGCGGCAACGAGCCGTACTCGGCGGCGACACGCCAGTCGAGGAGCAGCACGGAGCCCTCGGAGCCCTGGACGGAGTCCGGCAGATCCAGCTCCCGCAGCTCCGCCGTACGCACGGTGAGCCGGTGCATCGCTAGTACGCCGGCCACGGCGGGCAGCACCCCGGACTGGTCCGGCACCGCGATGAGCAGTTCCACGCCGAGGGGTTCCGGCTCGCCCGAGGGGTCCTCGGACGGCGGCTCGGTCTGGGCGCGCAGGGAGAGTACGGGGCTGCCGGTGCGGAACGCCTCGATCGCGAGCCGCTCCTGCTCGGCGGTGGGCGCGGCGGTCTCCGGCTCCTCGGGGACGTCCCCGGCGAGTACGGCCGAGACCCGCTTGACCAGGTCGGCCACCAGGGAAGCGCGCCACGAGGACCAGGCGGCGGGCCCGGTGGCCAGCGCGTCCGCCTCGGTGAGCGCGTGCAGCAGCTCCAGCGTGCCCTGCGAGCCGACCGCCTCGGCGACGGAGCGCACCGTCGCAGGGTCCTCCAGGTCGCGCCGGGTCGCCGTCTCGACGAGCAGCAGGTGATGGCGTACGAGGGTGGCGAGCGTCGCGACGTCCGCGCGGTCGAAGCCGATCCGGGCGGCCACGTCGCGCGCGATGATCTCGCCTGCGACGGAGTGGTCGCCGGGCCAGCCCTTGCCGATGTCGTGCAGCAGCGCGGAGACCAGGAGGAGGTCGGGGCGGCCGACGCGGCGGGTCAGCTCGGAGGCCTGCACCGCGGTCTCGATGAGGTGCCGGTCGACGGTCCAGATGTGGACGGCGTTGCGTTGCGGGCGGCAGCGGACGCGCTCCCAGTCGGGCAGCAGCCGGGTGATCAGGCCCTCCGCCTCCAGGGCCTCCCAGACCTCGATGGTCGAAGGGCCGGAGCCGAGCAGGGTGACCAGCTGTTCGCGGGCCTCGGCGGGCCAGGGCGTGGGGAGCGGGCGGGCCACGGCGGCCATCCGGCGGACGGCGTGCAGCGAGAGCGGCAGTCCGGACTGGGCGGCAGCGGCGGCGGCACGCAGCGGCAGCACCGGGTCGCGTTCGGGGCGGGCGGCGCGGGCGAGGACGACCTCGCCGTCCTGCTCGACGACGCCTTCCGCCAGCGGGGAACGCTCGGGGACCGGCTTGCCACCGCCGAGCATGGCGCGCAGACGCGGGCGTACGGCGCGCGACTTGAGCACGCGCCCCACTTCACGCCAGGTGACGTCACTGGCGTACGAGATGACGCGGGCGGCCTCGTACACCTGGCGCAGCAGGGTGTCGGCATCCAACAGGCCGAGTTCCGCAGCGACCTGGTCCTGCTCCTGGAGCGAGAGCCGGTCGGTGGCGCGGCCGGTCGCGAGGTGCAGGGCGTCGCGGACGTCGAGTATCCGCTTGCGCGCGTCGGCGAGGCCTTCGCGCGGGGCGTCCGCGAGCCAGGAGGCGGCGACGGCGCGCAGGGCGGTGGCGTCGCGGAGTCCGCCGCGCGCTTCCTTGAGGTCCGGTTCGAGGAGGTACTGCAACTCGCCCTGGCGCTCGGCCCGTTCGGCGCACAGCTCCTGGAGTTCGGGCAGGCGTTTGGGCGCCTGGTTGCGCCAGTCGGCGAGGACGGTCGTACGCAGTCCGGCGGTCAGGCCGAGGTCGCCCGCGAGATGGCGGGCGTCGAGCAGGCCGAGCTGGACCTTCAGGTCGTCGCCCGCGGTCTTGCGCGCCTCGGCCGGCGTACGGACGGAGTGGTCGAGGGCGAGGCCGAGGTCCCACACGGGGTACCAGATGCGGTCGGCGAGGGCGGCGACCGCGTCCGGGTCGGCGCTGCCGTCGTGCAGGAGCAGCAGGTCGAGGTCGCTACGTGGGGAGAGTTCGCCGCGGCCGTAGCCGCCGACGGCGATGAGGGAGACGCCGCGCAGCCCTTCGGCTCCGGCGTCGAACAGACCGGTGAGCCAGTCGTCGGTCAGTTCCGCGAGGGCCGCACGGCGCGGCGGCCCGGACCGCGCCCCCTCCTGGAGGAGGCGCAGCCGGGCCGCCGCATAGCCGCTGGGTCCCGAGTCCTCTGCTTCCGTACGTACTTCCGTACTCGTCACCCAGCGACTCCTGTTCTTCTCTTTACAGCGCGTCGGGTCCGCGCTCGCCGGTCCGGACCCGGACGGCCGTCTCGACCGGGATGGACCAGACCTTGCCGTCTCCGATCTTGCCGGTACGGGCCGCCTTGACGATGACGTCGACCAGCTGTTCGGCGTCGTCGTCCTCGGCCAGCACCTCGATACGGATCTTGGGGACCAGGTCGACGGTGTACTCGGCGCCGCGGTAGACCTCGGTGTGTCCCCGCTGACGACCGTAACCGCTGGCCTCGGTGACCGTCAGTCCGTGCACGCCGAAGGCCTGGAGGGCTTCCTTGATCTCGTCGAGCCGGTGAGGCTTGACGACTGCGGTGATGAGCTTCATGCGTCCACCTTCTTGGACTCCGACGGAACCGGGGCCGGATTCGCGCTCCGGGCGGAGCCGCCGCCGGCGCCGCTGAAGTCGTATGCGGTTTCGGCGTGCTCCGCCTGGTCGATACCCGCGACCTCCTCGTCCTCGCTGACCCGCATCCCGAGCGTCTTGTCGATCAGGAAGGCGAGGACCGCGGAGGCGACGAGAGAGTAACCGAGGACCGCGAAGACACCGGCGCACTGCTTCCAGAACTGGTCCAGGCCGCCGCCGTAGAAGAGGCCCGCGACGTCGGACTGGCCGCCGCCGGTGGCGAAGAAGCCGATGAGCAGGGAGCCGGCGACACCGCCGACGAGGTGGACGCCGACGACGTCGAGCGAGTCGTCGTAGCCGAACTTGTACTTCAGGCCGACGGCCATGGCACACAGCACACCGGCGATGGCGCCGACGGCGATCGCGCCGAGCGGGGAGACCGCGCCACCGGACGGGGTGATCGCGACCAGACCGGCGACCGCGCCGGAGGCGGCACCGAGGGTGGTGAACGCGCCGTGGCGGATCTTCTCGTAGGCGAGCCAGGCGAGTACGGCGGCGGCGGTGGCGACCTGCGTGTTGATGAACATCAGCGCGCCGACGCCGTCATCGTTGCCGAGCCAGGAGCCGGCGTTGAAACCGAACCAGCCGAACCACAGCAGACCGGCGCCGAGCATGACCAGCGGCAGGCTGTGCGGGCGCATCGGGTCCTTCTTGAAGCCGACGCGCTTGCCGATGACCAGGATCACGCCGAGCGCTGCGGCACCCGCGTTGATGTGCACCGCCGTACCACCGGCGAAGTCGATCACACCGAGCTCGAAGGCCCAGCCGCCGGCACCCCAGACCCAGTGCGCGACCGGGAAGTAGACGACCGTGGCCCACAGGGCGACGAACAGGGCCCACGCCGAGAACTTCACACGGTCCGCGAGGGCGCCGCTGATCAGGGCGGGCGTGATGATGGCGAACATCAGCTGGAAGACGGCGAAGACGTAGATCGGGATCGTGTAGCCGTCCCAGAGCTGCGTGAGGCCGATGCCGCTGAGCCCGACGTAGTCCGAGGACCAGCCGATGATGCTGCCGGAGTCGGTACCGAACGCCATGGAGAAGCCGTACAGCACCCACAGAATGGTGACGATCCCCAGGCTGATGAAGCTCATCATCAGCATGTTGAGGGTGCTCTTGACGCGGACCATGCCTCCGTAGAAGAAGGCCAGGCCCGGTGTCATGAGCATCACCAGGGCAGAACAGATGAGCATGAACCCGGTGTTGGCGGCAGACAGCGTGGGTGCGTCTGCGGCCAGGGTGATGGCTGGTGCCATCGGCGTCTCCTCGTCGTTGGTACGGCCCCGTGCGGGGGAAGCCTGAGCGGGCAGAGGGGTGGGCCGGTTATGCGGCACGAGATTGGCGCAGCGCCGTTTCCGTCGAAGCGCCTCGATGTTTCGCCGCCGTGACGAAGACGCGTCGTGTGTTACGCATTGATGAACTGCCGGATGTCCGCTCGCGCGATCGTTATCGTGGCGCAACCTTCGGGCGAAGGTGAGCAGCCGACCGCGGCCTGCCATCCGATGACCTGGCGTGGGGAGCCGAGTCGGGCGGTAAGGGAAGGCGGGCCGCGGCCGGGGCTTGAGGGGTCAGACCGCGTCGGCGGTCTCGGGCAGGTCCAGGGCCAACTGCTCGGTCAGATCCACCACTTCGGTGAGCTCCCCGAAGTCGCGTACGGCCGTGTCGACGGTCTTTCGGATACGGGTGTTGACCCGCTCGGAGCGGACCTTCTTGGCGACTCCCAGCGCCCTCCTGGCGAACACCGCACCCTGCTCGGGCTCCCGCTGCAGCAGGTGCACCGTGGCCATCCCGATGAGGTTGAGTGCGTACGAACGCTGGTGCTCGGTGTCCTTCTCGAAGAGGTCGACGGCCTTCCGCATCACGGGCTCGGCGAGCGAGGCATAGGTGGGGCTGCGACCCGCGACATAGGCGAGGTCGCGGTACGAGTGGGAGTTCTCGGCGTGCAGCTCCGCCTCCGAGAAAAACCGGATCCAGTCGGGCTCGGGCTCGTCGAACTCCTGGGCGTCGGCGAAGGTGTCCTCGGCCATCCGGACGGCACGCTTGCACTTGCCGGGCTGGCCCATATTGGCGTACGCCCGGGCCTCCATCGCATACAGCATGGACTGCGTACGAGGGCTCGCGCAGTCGCGGCCTCCGTACTGTGCGAGGTGGATCAGTTCCAGGGCGTCATCGGGCCGCCCCAGGTGGATCATCTGGCGGCTCATGCTGGACAGGATGAACGAGCCGAGCGGCTTGTCGGCGGCTTCCTTGGCGGCGTGCAGGGCGAGGACGAAGTACTTCTGCGCGGTGGGCTGCAGCCCGACGTCGTAGCTCATCCAACCCGCCAGCTCGGCCAGCTCGGCGGCGACCTTGAACAGGCGCTTGGCGGTGGCCTCGGGCTGGGGTTCCTGGAGGAGGTCCGTCACCTCGTGCAGCTGGCCGACGACCGCCTTGCGACGCAGACCGCCGCCGCACTGCGCGTCCCACTGCCGGAACATGACCGTGGTGGTCTCCAGCAGATCGAGCTCGGGCTGGGACAGCCGGCCGACGCGACGCGCGACGGCTTGGGGCTCGGGTTCTTGGCGGGGATTGGCGGGGCCGGGCACCAGCCAGCGCTGCATGGGCTCGATCAGTGACGAACCGGCGGAGAGGGCCAGCGAGGCACCGAGGAAGCCGCGGCGGGCCAGCATCAGGTCGCTGCGGGAGAACTCGCTGATCAGGGCGACGGTCTGCGGGGCCGTCCACGGCAGGTCGACGCCGGACACGGACGGTGACTGGTGGGCGGAGCGCAGGCCGAGGTCCTCGACGGCGACGACACAGCCGAAGCGCTCGGAGAACAGCTCGGACAGGATGCGCGGGATCGGCTCGCGCGGGTTCTCCCCGTCCAGCCAGCGGCGTACGCGAGAGGTGTCCGTGGAGATGTGATTGGCCCCCAACTGGCGGGCCCTGCGGTTCACTTGGCGCGCCAGCTCGCCCTTGGACCAGCCGCTGCGCACGAACCAGGAGCCGAGCAGCTCATTGGGGCGCTTGTCAGCGTTCGTAGCGTTCGCCGCGCTTCCGCCGTTGCCGCCCACTGGCACGCCCCCATTCCTGAAACCACTTGTTGCGCTGTGTGCGCCAAGCCCTACCAGATTGCCGGTAAATACGGTCGCCCGTCCGGCGGTTCTCACCTGTCGAACGAAGAGTCGACTTGCCTCCGGCATACTCACGAGTGCGAGCGTCCCCAGGAGTCGTGCACTCACAGTAATCCTACGATCACCACTTGGGCCATGGCGGATACGGAAACGCCACCATTCGCCACCCCTTCGAATGAACTCCCGGCTGCCGGACCGCGATTCACTTGACACAGGACGGCCAGGAGTGGCGGAACGGTGCACACCGGGGCGCACGGAGCCAAGCGCACCACCCGGAGCGCTTCCGGACGCTGCTTGACCCAAGTCGGCGCCGGGAACACAGGGTTACGTTCCGATTCCTTCACGTAACCATCGGTGCGCTGAACCTGTTGGAGGGGGCATGGGCTTCACGATCGGCGGCAGCCGTGGGATGCGCGAGATCAGGCCCGGCTCACGTCGCCGCGGTCGCTCCTCGGAGTGCACCACCGTGGCCGAGTTCACCGGCCTGTGGGGCTGGGACGTGGTGCCCGGCGCCCGAGCGGCCGCGGGATCCTGCTCCTGCGGCCGGGCCGACTGCCCGGCACCCGGCGCACACCCACTGGACCTCGCCCCCGTCATCCCGGCCGGCGCCACGCTCGACCAGGCGACCGAGGCCTGGGCCGACTTCCCCGGCGCCGCCGTGATGCTGCCGGTGGGACGCGCCTTCGACGTGATCGAGGTCGCCGAACCCGCCGGACGACGCGCACTGATCCGCCTCGAACGGATGGGCCTCCCGCTCGGCCCCGTGACGGCGACCCCGGACGGCCGCGCCCACTTCTTCGTCGCCCCCGGCACAGCGGCCGAACTGCCCGAGCTCCTCTACCGCATGGGCTGGGACTGGGACGACGCCACCCTCGACCTGCACGGCCTCGGCCCCGGCACATACATCACGGCCCCACCCTCCGACCGCGCCGGCCTCGGCCCGGTCCACTGGCTCCGCTCCCCCGCCCTCGACTCCGCGACAAAGCCACCCGCGGCCCGACTGCTGCTGGGGACACTGGCTTACGTGGCGCACCGGTCACGCGCATAGCCGCACAGAGCGAAGCGCCCACTCCCAACTGCACCTTGGGGGCGGGCGCTTCTCCGATCACGTACCAACTCTGGTAGCCGGCCTCAGTCTCCGATAAGAGCGTCAACGAACGCCTCCGGCTCGAACGGCGCCAAGTCGTCCGCGCCCTCACCCAGGCCGACGAGCTTGACCGGTACGCCCAGTTCGCGCTGGACGGCGATGACGATGCCGCCCTTGGCCGTGCCGTCGAGCTTGGTCAGGACGATGCCGGTGATGTCGACGACCTCGGCGAAGACACGGGCCTGGACGAGGCCGTTCTGACCGGTGGTGGCGTCCAGGACCAGCAGGATCTCGTCGAGCGGCGCGTGCTTCTCGACCACGCGCTTGACCTTGCCCAGCTCATCCATGAGGCCGGTCTTGGTGTGCAGGCGCCCCGCGGTGTCGATGAGCACGACGTCCGAGCCCATCTCCTTGCCCTCCTTGACCGCGTCGAAGGCCACGGAGGCGGGGTCGCCGGCCTCGGGCCCGCGCACGGTGTAGGCGCCGACCCGCTCGCCCCAGGTCTGGAGCTGATCGGCCGCGGCGGCACGGAAGGTGTCGGCGGCGCCCAGTACGACGGTGCGGCCGTCCGCCACCAGGACGCGGGCGAGTTTGCCGGTGGTGGTGGTCTTGCCGGTGCCATTGACGCCGACGACCATCACGATGCCGGGCTTGCTGGCCTCGGGCTCCGTCTTCACGGTGCGGTCCATGTCGGGGCCGACCAGCGCGAGCAGCTCCGCGCGCAGCAGGCCGCGCAGCTCCTCGGGCGTGCGGGTGCCGAGCACCTTCACATGCTCGCGCAGCCGCTCGACCAGCTCCTGGGTGGGCTGCACGCCGACATCGGCGGTGAGCAGCGTCTCCTCGATCTCCTCCCAGGTGTCCTCGTCCAGGTGCTCGCGCGAGAGGAGCGTGAGCAGCCCCTTGCCGAGCGCGTTCTGCGAGCGGGAGAGCCGGGCGCGCAGACGCACCAGGCGCCCGGCGGTCGGCTCCGGGATCTCGATCTCGGGTGCGGCCGGGCGTTCCTCGACGGCAACGGCCCCCGAGGTGTCCGGAAGATCCACCTCCTCGATCGTCCGGCGCGGTTCCTCGCGCGGCGTCTCGGCCTCGTCGCCGACGTGCGGCTCGGCCGGAGGGGCGGTGATGTCGGGCGTGGCGGGGGGCGGTGGGGGCGGCTGCTTCCGTCGGCGGCTGCCGACGACGAGCCCGCCGAGCGCACCGATCACGACCACGGCGATGACTACAAGAAGGATGACGATTTCCATAACTCAACCAGTATGGCGCTCGTGACCCATCCGGCGATCGTTCGTTCTCCTCGCAGGGACTTCTTGTCCCTGCGGGCCGGGCTGGCCCGTCGCCCTGCCTCGGTTGGGCGAGAAGCCCCTCGGGGCGGAGTCACAACGAACCCAATATGGCGGTTCCGTATCGTGCGCGAGGCGCACAGGGGGTTGTGGCAGCTCATGACGTGGGTTGCCACAACCCTCGTAAAGGGGCCTGTCGCTCCCCTGGCTGTCTGACTCCCCGTCAGCTACCGTCCCCCTTCTCCGGAACCCGCCCGAAGGAGGACCCGCCATGCCCGTGACGGTCGTACGTTTCAACCTGGTGGAGCCCGACGCGACGAGCGAATCCCTCAGCGCCCGCTACCAGGCCGCCCTGGAGATGGCCGCGTACGCCGACGACCGCGGGATGACCACCGTGCAGACCGAGGAGCATCACGGCGCCGCCAACAACTGGCTGCCCTCCCCCTTCACCTTCGCCGGAGCCGTCTTCGGCGCGACCCGGCGGATCGCGGTCACGGTCTCGGCGATCATCGGCCCGCTGCATGATCCGCTGCGGCTGGCCGAGGAGATCGCCGTACTCGACCTGATCAGCGGCGGCCGGCTGGTGACGGTCGCGGGGATCGGCTACCGCCCCGAGGAGTACGCGCTCTTCGACGTCGAGTGGAAGCGGCGAGGCAAGCTCCAGGACGAGCTGCTGGAGACGCTGCTCAAGGCGTGGACGGGCGAGGACTTCGAGTACCGCGGCCGTACGGTCCGGATCACCCCGCGCCCGTACACTCGGCCGCATCCGCTGCTGCTGGTCGGCGGCTCCTCGCAGGCGGCGGCCCGGCGTGCTGCCCGGCTGGGGCTGCCGTTCTTCCCGAGCGCGCATCTGCCGGAGCTGGAGGCGTACTACAAGGAGCGTCTCGTCGAGTACGGCACGGAGGGCTGGACCATGATGCCTCCGGCCGAGACCCCGCTGCTGCACCTGGCCGAGGACCCGGACCGGGTGTGGGCGGAGCACGGCGAGCACTTCCTGCACGAGGCGCGGACGTATGCCTCCTGGCAGTCCGGCGATGTCCGTTCCGCGGTGAAGTCGGGGGCGACGACGGTCGACGAGCTGCGCGCGGAGGGTGTGTACCGGATCGTGACGCCGGACGAGTGCCTGGCGCAGGGCCTCGACAACTTCGTACTGCATCCGTTGTCCGGTGGGATGCCGGTCGACGAGGGCTGGCGCAGCATGCATCTGTTCTGCGAGAACGTGCTGCCCCGGCTCAAGGCCGCGGAGGGCTGAGCCGGGACCGCACGGCCTGGCCTATCCCATCTCCTCCAGCGCCTTGCCCTTGGTCTCCGTGACGAACTTGAGCACGAAGGGGATGGAGAGGGCGGCGAAGACGGTGTAGATCACGTACGTCAGGGAGAGGTTCCAGTCGGCCAGGGACGGGAAGCTCGCGGTGATGGCCCAGTTGGCGATCCACTGCGCGGAGGCGGCTACGCCGAGGGCGGCGGCGCGGATCTTGTTCGGGAACATCTCGCCGAGGAAGACCCAGACGACCACGCCCCAGGAGAGGGCGAAGAAGAGGACGAAGACGTGGGCGGCGATCAGCGCGACCCAGCCCTGGGTGGCCGGCAGCTTGCCGTCGACGAGGTCGAAGGAGAAGGCCCAGGCTTCGAGGGCGAGACCGACGACCATGCCCACGGAACCGATGAGCGCGAGGGGCCTGCGGCCGATCCGGTCGACGAAGATCATGGCGATCACGGTGCCGACGATGTTGATGATCGACGTCGTGAACGAGTAGAAGAACGACTCCGTCGGGTCGACACCGACGGACTGCCACAGCGTCGAGGAGTAGTAGAACGCGACGTTGATGCCGACGAACTGCTGGAAGACGGAGAGTCCGATGCCGATCCAGACGATCGGCCTGAAGAAGAAGCTGCCGCCGAGCAGGTCCTTGAAGGTCGACTTGTGCTCGCTCTTCATGGCGTGCTCGATCTCCCGCACGCGGGCGTCCAGGTTGACGTCCTTGCCCTCGACCTCGGCGAGCACCTCGCGGGCGCGGGTCTCCTTGCCGGCGGAGATGAGGTAGCGGGGCGACTCGGGAATCGCGAAGGAGAGCAGGCCGTAGAGGACGGCGGGGACGACCATCACGCCGAGCATGACCTGCCAGGCCTCCAGGCCCAGCAGGGTGCCGCGCTGGTCGCCGTCTGCGGCGTTCAGGATGCCCCAGTTGACCAGCTGCGAGACGGCGATGCCGATGACGATCGCGGCCTGCTGGAAGGAGCCGAGGCGTCCGCGGTATGCGGCGGGGGCGACCTCGGCGATGTAGGCGGGGCCGATCACGGAGGCCATGCCGATGGCGAAGCCGCCGACGATGCGCCAGAAGGCGAGGTCGTACAGCGCGAAGGGCAGTGCGGAACCGACGGCGCTGATGGTGAAGAGGACGGCCGAGATCTGCATACAGCGGATGCGGCCTATGCGGTCGGCGATCCGGCCCGCCGTGGCGGCGCCGATCGCGCAGCCGATCAGCGCGACGGCGATGACCTGCGCCAGGGCTGCGGAGCCGATGTCGTAGCGGTCCCGGATGGCTTCGACGGCGCCGTTGATCACGGCGCTGTCGTAGCCGAAGAGGAAGCCGCCCATCGCGGCCGCCGCCGCGATGAAGATGACGTGCCCGAGGTGTTCGGGATGAGCCTCTCGGGCTCCTGACTTGGGTACCTGCGCTGCGCTGGTCACGTGTACTCCTCGGGCCGCCGGCCTCGCTGCCGGGGGTGGGCAAGCCCTTCAACTGAAGGTAAAAGCAACGTTTCCGAGGTTATTCCTTCAAGTTTCGAAGTCAACCGGGGAAGATGAGAGCAAGATTATAAGCGGGTAAGGGTTTTGTGTTCGAAACTTGAATGGCAGATCCATGTTGTGACCGTCACGCAACTGTCCAGCCATCCGGAGAGCCGCTGAAGCCGAGCTACCGAAGCCTCTGGCTGATGACCTTCGACACCCCGTCGCCCTGCATGGAGACGCCGTACAGCGCGTCGGCGACCTCCATCGTGCGTTTCTGGTGGGTGATCACGATCAGCTGCGAGGCCTCCTGCAGCTCCTGCATGATGCGGATGAGCCGCTGCAGGTTGGTGTCGTCGAGTGCTGCCTCGACCTCGTCCATCACATAGAACGGGCTGGGCCGCGCCTTGAAGATCGACACGAGCATCGCCACGGCGGTCAGTGAGCGCTCGCCGCCGGACAGCAGGCTGAGGCGCTTGACCTTCTTGCCCGGAGGCCGGGCCTCCACATCCACACCCGTGGTGAGCATGTTGTCGGGGTCGGTCAGGATCAGCCGCCCGTCCCCACCCGGGAACAGCCTGCTGAAGACGCCCTCGAACTCCCGGGCCGTGTCCCAGAACGCCTCGCTGAAGACCTGCTCGACACGCTCGTCGACCTCCTTCACCACCTGCAGGAGATCGGCACGGGTCTTCTTGAGGTCCTCCAGCTGCTCACTGAGGAACTGGTGGCGTTCCTCGAGCGCGGCGAACTCCTCCAGGGCCAGCGGATTGACCTTGCCGAGCTGCTGGTACGCCCGCTCGGCCGACTTGAGCCGCTTCTCCTGCTCGGCGCGGACGAACGGCCGGGGCTGGTTGCGCGGGTGCTCGGGGTCTTCGGGCAGCTCTTCGCCCTCGGCGGGCGGTGAGGGCGGTACGAGCTGGTCAGGGCCGTAGTCGGCGACGAGACCCGCCGGCTCCACACCGAGTTCCTCCAGCGCCTTCGACTCCAGCTGCTCGATCCGCAGCCGCTTCTCGGCACCGAGCACCTCGCCGCGGTGCACAGAGTCTGTGAGCTTGTCGAGTTCGGCCTTGAGGTCGCGGCCTTCGTTCCGGGCCACGACGAGATCCTGCTCCCGTAGCGCCTTGGCACTCTCGGCGGCGGCCCGCTCCTCCTCCGCCCGGCCCACCGAGACCTCGACATGCGCGAGGAGCTGCCGCGCACCTGAGGCGACGGCCTCGGCGACGGCGGCCTCGTGCCTCAGCCGCGCCCTGCGCTGTTCGGCACGCGCGCGTGCCTCACGTTCGGCGCGCGCGGCCCGGTCCAGCGAATCGGCCCGCCCGGCCAGCCCCTTGACCCGTTCCTCGTGCGTACGCGCCTGGAGCCGGGCCTCCATCTCGGTCTGCCGTGCGTTGGCGCCGTCCGCGGCGAGCCGGTCCCGTACGGAGGTGTCGGGCTCCTCCTCGACGGGCATCTCCTCGGCCACGGCGAGCCGTTCGGCCAGCTCTTCGACTTCCTCCAGGGCCTTGTCGAGGGCCTCCTGTGCCCGCGCGGCCGCGGCGGTGCTCCGCTCGGCCTCCCCTGCCGCCCCTCGGGCCTGCCCGGCCAGCCGCCCGAGCTGCTGGGCGACCGCCGACCGCTCCCGTTCCCCGGCCCGCCGCCGCTCCCCCAACTCCTCGACGAGCGCGGCCCGTTCCTTGCGCTGCTCGGCGGCGAAGTGCTGCGCCTCGGTCAACTCCTCGCACCGCACGGCGAGTTCTTCCAGCTCGGCCGCGGCTTCGTCGACGGACGCCTGCACCTCGAGCAGACTCGGCGCCCCGGCCGACCCTCCGTGCGCGAAGTGCGCCCCGAGCAGATCGCCTTCGGCGGTCACAGCGGTCAGTTCCGGCCGCGCACTCACAAGATCCTCGGCGTCCTCGAGGGTCCCCACCACGACGATGCCCCGCAGCAACCGCCGTACGGCGGGCATGAGTTCAGCGGGCCCACGGACGAGATCGGCGGCGTAGGTAAGTCCGCCGCCCTCCGGGGATACGTCTCCGGGGGCCTCGTCACCCGCGGCTCGCGCGTCCTCCGGTGCCCCCGCCAGCAGCAGGGCCGCTCGACCCGCGTCCTGCTTGCGAAGCAGGCGGATGGCGTCGGCGGCTGCGTTCGGGGTAGTCACCGCGATGGCGTCCGCTGCCGCTCCGAAGGCGGCGGCCAGGGCGACCTCGTAGCCCGGGGTGACCGACAGGAGTTCGGCGGCCGGGCCCAGCAGGCCGGTGAGGCGATCCTTCGCTCCGAGCAGGGCGCCCGTGCCGTCCTTGCGGCGCAGGCCCAGGGCCAGGGCCTCGTGGCGGGCCTGGGTGGCCGCGCGCTTGCGTTCCGCGGAGGTGGCCGCCTCGCGGGCCGCCGCCAGGGCGGACTCCGCCTCCGCCAGCGCCGACTTGGCCGCTTCGTGCCACTCGGCCAGCTCCGCGTCGCCCTCGTCCAGGCCGTCGACCTCGGCCTTGAGCGCCTCGTACTCCTCCTGTGCCGCGACCGCCCGCTCCTGGGCCTCGTCCCGTGCGGAGGCGAGCCGGTCGATCTCGGCCTGGGCGGAGGCGGCCCGCGAACGGGCCGCGTTGACCTGGCCGTTCAGCCGGGCGAGCCCTTCGCGGCGGTCGGCGATGGCGCGGGCCACGTCCTTCAGCCGGCGTTCCTCCAGCGCCAGTTCGCGCTCAAGATCGGCCCGGTGCGCGACCGTGTCCTCCAGTGCCCGCTCGGCCGCCTCGAGTGCCGCTTCGAGCTCGGCCTCCTGCTCACGGATCCGTGCGGCCTCCCGCTCCATGTCCTCGGGATCGCGCCCGCGCCGCTCCTCGGGCGGCACGGAGGTCGCGCTCTTGACCCGGGCCTCGGCCAGCGAGATCGTGCCGCGCACCCGCTCGGCCAGCTGCGACAGCTCGTGCCAGGTCTGCTGCGCCCGCTGGAGCCGCGGTGTGAGGCGCCGCACCTCGTCCTCGAGCTGCGCCTCCCGCTGGAGCGCCTTCTTCAGCTCGGCCTCGGCGGCGTCCTTGCGTTCCTTGAGCGCGGCCTCGTCGGCGATCTCGGCCTGGAGCGCCTGGCGGAGTCGTACGAGATCGTCGGCGAGCAGCCGCAGCCGGGCGTCCCGGAGGTCGGCCTGGATGACGGCGGCCCGGCGCGCGACGGCCGCCTGCCGGCCGAGCGGCTTGAGCTGGCGCCGCAGTTCGTCCGTCAGGTCCTGCACGCGCGCGAGGTTCGCCTGCATCGCGTCCAGCTTCCGCAGCGCCTTCTCCTTGCGCTTACGGTGCTTGAGGACGCCCGCGGCCTCCTCGATGAAGGCCCGGCGGCCCATCGGATCTGCGTGCAGCACGGAGTCGAGCTGGCCCTGGCCGACGATGACGTGCATCTCGCGGCCGATGCCGGAGTCGGACAGGAGTTCCTGGATGTCCAGCAGACGGCAGGTGTCGCCGTTGATCTGGTACTCGCTGCCGCCGTTGCGGAACATGATCCGCGTGATGGTGACCTCGGCGTACTCGATGGGCAGCGCGCCGTCGGAGTTGTCGATGGTGAGGGACACCTCGGCACGGCCGAGCGGCGGGCGCCCGGTGGTGCCGGCGAAGATGACGTCCTCCATCTTGCCGCCGCGCAGCGACTTGGCGCCCTGCTCGCCCATGACCCAGCTGAGCGCGTCCACGACATTGGACTTGCCCGAGCCGTTCGGACCGACGACACACGTGATCCCCGGCTCGAACCGGAGCGTGGTCGCAGAGGCGAACGACTTGAACCCTCGGAGGGTCAGGGCCTTGAGGTGCACGCCGCTGGACTCTACCTTCCGGGTCTGTCTCACTCCATGAACGAACGGTTTCACCCATGAACGTGCAGGGCACACCAGACGTTAAAGAGAGTGAAAGAGTGCGCGGGACAGACTCGGGGGCAAAAGAAAGGGACGCCGAAGCGTCCCTTGCAACACTGGTTAGCGGCTGACACGGACAGCCTGATCACTGGCGGCGTCGTTGCCGGAGTGGTCAGGTGAGCGCAGGCTCCGCCTGGGGTACGTCGATGCTTTCGAGAAGCGAGTCGTGAGAAGCGGCAGCCGCGAGCTCGTCGTTTTCGGCCTGGATCCGTACAAGCTCGGATTCCAGGTCCTGGACGCGCTGCTGGAGCCGTCGCATCTCGGCAATGAGTCGCGGGTCGGAGCCGCCGACGTAACCGAGAAGCGCCTTTGCCATGATGGATGGTCCTCCACACTGAGTGACCGACCGAAGCGGTGTGGGTCGTGAGGGAATCGCACCCGTGGTGCTTGGCACTGTTCAGTTGTTGCTGCCGTTCTTACATGCCAAACAGCTAAGGTGCGCGGGGCTTTCAGCGTCTCACCAAAAAGTTTGACGGTCAACACGATCACGCCCCGTATTGACGGGCAACCCGGGGCGCGCGGCCTGAAAACGGGCGGCGCTGCCTCTCCTTCGGGACCCTGAGGGCGTAGAGATCATCCTTACCTCGCGAGCCTGCCACGGCAAGCGGTTCTTGGCAACCACCAGGTAGTTTCTGCCTCGGGCAGGTGCCCCGGACCCCTCTCGCGCCCCGGCCTGCGGTGTTGCGGCCGGCGAGGAGCGGTGGATCTCAGCGGATGGCGAAGCCGTCGTAGCCGCCCCGGGGCGTGTCCCAAATCTCAGTGACTCCGTCGACCCGGCCGGGTGTGTCGTCCCCCCGCAGCCAGTCGAGCAAGCCCTCACAACCGGATCGTGGTCCCTCGGCGACCACCTGAACCCGTCCGTCCGGCAAATTGAGAGCAAAGCCACTCAGGCTGCCGAGCTCCAGCGCCTTGGCCCGCGTGAACCAGCGGAAACCCACGCCCTGGACACTTCCGCGCACCCATGCCACGAGTCGCACATCGTCGTTCATGGGGGCACGCTAACCAGTCATTTGGCCTGTGAGCACTTCCTCCCCCTGCGTCATGCGGTACCGTCCCGACGCAATGCACCTCACTCGTTCGAGTGAGGAACGTTGACTGCAAGGATGAGGAAGGCCAGGAGATGGGACGCCACCGACGCTCCGCCGCCGGCCGTGCCGCCACAGGCCGCGCCACCGGCGTCACGCAAACGTACGGAACATACTCCGGCGGTTACTCAACGGCCGGCGCGGGTGATTACGCGACCGAGGCCATCTCGGCGGCCGGCCAGGGCCGCTACGAGACACATGCCCACTACGCGCAGAACGATGCCTATGCGCACGGTGAGACCTACGCGCACAGTGACGCCTATCTGTTCGCCGCGGGCGACAGTGCCCCGGGGAGCGCCGCCTACCTCTACTCGACGGGCGACGTCGACGCGTACGCCACGACCAGCTTCGCGCCCGCCGGGCGCTCGCACCGCCGCCGCAAGAAGGCCAAGGCCGCGGTGCCCGTGCGTACCGGTCTGCTCGGCGTCTCGGCGGCCGTCGCGATGGGCGCTGTCGCGGTCGCCTCCGGGCTGCTGCCCGGCGGCGGTGACACCAACACGGCCGGCGGCAACAACGCGGGCAACGTGCAGACCTCGGACTTCCCGACCGGCCTCGGCGCCCAGGGCGGTGCGGGCGGCTCCACGGACGACCGCGACGACTCGGGCACGAGCCGTGACACCGAGCGCTCCCCCTCGCCCTCGCCGACGCCCACGAAGCCGACGGAGGAGCCCACGAAGGAGCCCTCCGCGAAGCCGACCACGAAGACTCCAGAGAAGCCGAAGCCGAAGCCCACGGCCACGAAGGTGCCCAAGCCCACCCCGCCCAAGGCGGTGTCCCCTCAGACCGCGGCCGAGGCCGAGGTGCTCAAGCTGGTGAACCAGGAGCGGGAGAAGGTGGGCTGCAGTCCGGTGACGGCGTCCGATTCGCTCGCCAAACTGGCCCAGGCCTTCAGTGTGGACATGGCCGCGCGGGACTTCTTCGACCACACCGACCCGAGCGGGGCCACCCCCTGGGACCGGGCGGAGGTGCTCGGCATCGCGAACCTCGGCGGCGAGAACATCGCCCGCGGCCAGGCCGACGCTGCGGCGGTCATGGAGGCCTGGATGAACAGCCCCGGCCACCGCGCGAACATCCTGAACTGCGACTTCAAGACCCTGGGAGTCGGCGCCCACTTCGCTGCGGGCGGCCCCTGGTGGACGCAGGACTTCGGCTACTGAGCGGTTTCTCTTGGTTAGCGCCACCTGCCGGTAGGCGCTGCGCCGGAGTACGCTGAAGGTATGGACCTCACGGAGACACAGGATCTTCCGTTCGACGTGTTCTCCAAGGCGTGTCCCTCGCGGGGCACCCTGGAGCACGTCACAGGGCGCTGGGGCGGGCTCACGCTCGGGGCGTTGCACGAAGGCCCGTTCCGCTTCAACGAGCTGCGTCGGCGCATCGACGGCGTGAGCGAGAAGATGCTCTCCCAGACGCTGCACGCGCTGGAGCGCGACGGTCTGGTGCACCGCGAGGCGCAGCCCACGAACCCGCCGCGCGTGGACTACGAACTCACGCCGCTGGGCCGCGGGGTCGCCGAGCGGCTGCTGTCCCTCATCCACTTCACGGAGGGGCACATGGGCGAGGTCCTGGCGGCGCGCGAGCGTTACGACGCGACGCGCGGCACTCGCTGACAGCGCGGGCAGAAGTAGCTGGACCGGTTCATCCAGGGCCGCCGCCGGATCGCGGTGCCGCAGCGTCGGCACGGCTCGCCCTCCCGCCCGTAAGCGTCAAGGGACCGGTCGAAGTAGCCGGACTCGCCGTTCACGTTGACGTACAGGCTGTCGAAGCTGGTGCCGCCCGCGGTGAGGGCCTCGTACAGCACGTCCCGTACGTGGCCGAGGAGTTCGGCGGTGCGCGGGCGGGTGAAACCGGTGGTCGGGCGCTCGTAGTGCAGTCGCGAGCGCCACAGCGCCTCGTCCGCGTAGATGTTGCCGACGCCGCTGATCAGTGACTGGTCGAGCAGGGCCCGCTTGATGGTCGTACGTCGTCTCCGCAGCGCCTCGTGGAAGGCGGCGTCGTCGAACTGCGGGTCCAGTGGGTCGCGGGCGATGTGCGCGATGACGTCGGGCAGTCCTTCGGGAGTGGTCGTGTGCAAGGAGAGCCCGCCGAAGGTGCGTTGGTCGACGAAGCGCAGTTCGGTGTTGAGGGTGTCGTCGAAGCGAACGCGGATACGCAGGTGCTTCTCGTCGGGCGCCCCCTCCGGCTGGACGAGCAGCTGGCCGCTCATGCCCAGGTGCGCGAGGACGGCGCTGGGCTGGTCGGCGAGTGGCAGCCAGAGGTACTTACCGCGGCGCTGGGGCAGTCCGATGCGGTGCCCCTTGAGCCGGGCGCCGAAGTCCTCGCCTCCGGCGATGTGCCGGCGTACCGCGCGCGGGTGCAGCACCTGTACGTCGGCGACGATCCGTCCGCTGACCCAGCGCTCGAGGCCGCGCCGTACGACCTCGACCTCAGGAAGCTCGGGCACGGTTCTCCTCCGGATGCGTGGACGGGCGGCTCGGGCGCCCCGAGCCGGGGCAGCGTACCGCTGCCTCCTGGCCGGGCCCGCCCGGGGCTGCTGAACACGATCGCCCGCCCCCTCAGGGGGACGGGCGATCGGCGACGGCTGTGGGGCCGTGGGTCAGGCGGGAGCGGTGTCGGAGCTCGCGGTCGAGGGGATGCCAGCCTCCCCCTCGGCGTCCGCGGCGGCCTTCGTCGCCCGCACGCGCTCGTCCGCGGCGGAGCGGATCTCCCGCCACGCGGACTCCGCGGCCTGCTGCTCCGCTTCCTTCTTGCTGCGGCCGGTGCCGGTGCCGTACGAGACGCCTCCGACGCGGGCGGCAGCAGTAAAGGTCTTCTCGTGGTCCGGGCCGGTCTCCGAGACCAGGTACTCGGGCACGCCGAGCCCTTCGGTCGCGGTGAGCTCCTGGAGACTGGTCTTCCAGTCCAGGCCGGCACCGAGATTCGAGGACTTCTCGATCAACGGGTCGAACAGGCGGTGCACCAGCTCCGCCGCCGAGTCGAGCCCCTGGTCGAGATAGACCGCGCCGATCACCGCTTCCAGGGTGTCGGCAAGGATGGACGCCTTGTCCCGGCCGCCCGTGCCCTCTTCGCCCCGGCCGAGCCGGATGAAGGAGCCCAGGTCGAGCCCGCGGCTCACCTCCGCCAGTGCACGCGAGTTGACCACCGCGGCCCGCAACTTGGCCAGCTGGCCTTCGGGCAGGTCGGGGTGGGTGCGGTACAGCGTGTCCGTGACCACGAGGCCGAGTACGGAGTCCCCGAGGAACTCCAGGCGCTCGTTGGTCGGCAGACCGCCGTTCTCGTACGCGTACGAACGGTGGGTCAGCGCACGCACCAGAAGGGCGGACTCCAGCTTGTAGCCGAGCCGCCCTTCCAGAAGCGTGTGGGACGAGGCCGTTTTGTCCGCCTTTTTCTTGGCGTTTACGTCCGCCTTGGCGTCAGACATGAAGCCTCTCACCAGCCGCTCAGACCTCGAGGACCTGGCGCTTGTTGTAAGTGCCGCAAGCAGGGCACGCGATGTGCTGCAGCTTGGGCTCGTGGCAGCGCTCGCACGCAACCAGGTTGGGGACCGCAGCCTTCCACTGCGACCGGCGGTGGCGCGTGTTGCTGCGCGACATCTTCCGCTTCGGAACAGCCACGGCTACTTCTCCTGCTTCTCGTCGGCGCCCGGTTCGGCGCCGCTGGTCTCGTCCTTCTCGCCATCTTCGAGTGAACCGGCGAGTCCCTGCAGTGCCGCCCAACGGATGTCGACGGCGTCATGGTGGTGGCCCGGTTCGTCCGAGAGACGTACTCCGCACTCGGAGCACAGTCCTTCGCAGTCTTCCTGGCACACCGGCTGCATCGGCAGTGCGAGCACCACCGCATCACGCAGCACAGGCTCGAGGTCGAACAAGCCGTCCTCGATGAAGAGCCTGTCCTCGTCTTCCTCGGCGTCGTCGGCCGGTTCCCCCTTGGGGCGGCCCCGGTCGTCGGCGTCAGGGTACGAGAACATCTCCTGGAAGTCCGCTTCGAGCTCCAGCTGAAGCGGCTCCAGACACCTTACGCACTCCCCCTCGGCGACGGCCCGGGCGGTGCCTGTGACCAGCACACCCTCCATGACCGACTCGAGCCGGAGTTCGAGCTCCACCGGGGCGCCTTCCGGCACTCCGATCACTCCCTGGAGACCGAGGTCCTTGGGAGCGTCGACCGCACGGGTCAGCCGCTGCAGCGCACCAGGCCGTCGCCCCAGCTCGTGTGTGTCGAACACGAGAGGGTTGCGGTGGTCGAGGCGGGCGTTCAGGGCCATTCCTGCTTTCGATCTTGAAACTCAGAGGTTCGCCGCCCCAGATGTTCCCGGGCAGCGTGGATCGCCGACGAACGCGCGACCGAAGAGCCAGGATACTGGACCTTCCGCTCTCGGCCCAATCCGGTGTGTGCCGGCGGTCCAGGACACGGACGTACGCCGCTGTGGGCGCCCCGTCAGCGTCCGCCGCGCTCCTGCTCGTACTGGCGCAACTGCTCGGCGCTGATCATGCTCGTGTCGAAGAGGCTGGTCTCGTCGAGGGCGTGCGCCTGCGGCTCGGGCTGCTGCTGCCCATAGGTCTGCTGCCCCTGGCCGGGATCGTATCCGGCCTGCTGGGCGTTCGGGTCGTAGCCCTGCTGCGGATAGGCGGCGTACGGATCGGCCTGCGGCGCCTGGTACGCGTACGGGTCCTGCTGGGCGTACTGCTGCTGATAGCCGTACGCGTCCGTCTGCTGCTGATACGCGTACTGCTGCTGGTCCTGCTGGCCGTACGGCTGCTGGGCGGGAACGGCCGGAGCCGGTTCGGCGGGCCGGGCGGGGGTGTCCGCGGGGGCCGCGAGGCCGTCCAGGTACTCGGCGTCGGAGGTGTGCTGCACGGGCGTCCCGTCGTCCGCGAAGCCTCCCAGGTCGCCCAGGTCGTCGCTGGCGATCCGGCCGTGCAGCTTCTGGCGACCGCGGCCGACGGCGTCCAGGGTCTTGGCGAGGACGGCCTCGAAGGCACCGAGCTTGACGTCGACGTATTCATCGGCGTTGCGGCGCAGGGTCTGAGGGTCGTGGCTGCGCTCGGGCGCGTCCTCGTCCTCGTATCCGTGCTCGTCGAGGCCGGGGCCGGTACCGAGGAGCTTCTCGCGGCCGCGGCCGACGGAGCCGAGGGTCTTGGTGAGGACGACCTCGAAGTTGGCGAGCTTGGAATCGACGTACTCGTCGGCCTCCGCGCGGATCTCCTCGGCCTCCTTGCGGGCCTCGGCGAGGATGCGGTCGGCCTCGTTCTGGGAGCGGCGGGCGACCTCGGTGCCGGAGATCAGCGAGCCGCGCTCGGCGTGCGCGGACTCGATGATCCGCTGGGCCTCCTCGCGGGCCTGCTCGACCAACTGCTCGCGCCCGCCGATGAGTTCTTGGGCCTGGGCGAGGGAGCCGGGCAGGGCCTGGCGCACCTCTTCGAGCAGGGAGAGCAGCTCGGCGCGGTTGACCACGCACGAGGCCGACATGGGCATCGAACGGGCGCTGCCGACCGCCGCGACGATCTCATCGAGCTTCTTCTGCACGTCCACCGTGTGCTCGCCACTCTCTACAGCTGTGATGAAGACGGACGGATCGACTGTACGGCCACTCCCGCACCATCCGACACCGGGTGACGCACTGTCAGCCCGCGGGGGCCGTCTCAGTCCTTCTTGAGGCGTTCCCTGAGCGCTTCCAGGACGACCGGCGGCACCAGGTGGGAGACGTCGCCGCCCCAGGTCGCGACCTCCTTGACGAGCGAGGAGGACAGGAAGCTGTAGGTGGGGTTGGTGGGGACGAAGAGGGTCTCGACTCCGGAGAGGCCGTTGTTCATCTGGGCCATCTGGAGCTCGTAGTCGAAATCGCTGACCGCGCGGAGTCCCTTGACGATCGCGGGAATGTCGCGCTGCTTGCAGAAGTCGACGAGGAGGCCGTGGAAGGACTCCACCTCGACGTTCCCGAACTCCGCGGTGACCTGGCGGATCAGGTCGATCCGCTCGTCGATCTCGAAGAGGCCCTTCTTGGACTGGTTGATCATCACCGCGACGTGCACGACGTCGTAGAGCTTGGACGCTCGGGCGATGATGTCGAGGTGTCCGTTGGTGATCGGGTCGAATGACCCGGGACAGACGGCGCGGCGCAACTGAGGTCCCTCGCTCTCCGGTCCGGTCATCGTGCGTCTTCGCACGTAGAGGCGGCGCGACCGTACCAAAACGTGCCCTCGCCGTAGCGACGGGAGCGCAGGGCCTCGAAACCGCCGGGCCATCGGAATTCGCCACCTCTAGTACTGCGTTCAACGGTGACGAGAGCTTCGCCCGTGAGCCAGCCTTCCGCGCGGAGTGTGAGCAGTATCTCGCGAAGATCGTCGTCCGGGACGTCGTACGGCGGATCGAGAAAGACCAGATCGTACGGGGCTGTCGGCGCCCCCGCGCGGATGATCTGGGCCGCTTTGCCGGATCTCACCTCGGCGCCGGGCAGCCCGAGCGATTTCACGTTCTCCCGGAGGGTGCGCACCGCGCGGGCGTCGACCTCGACGAGGAGGGTGTGCCCGGCGCCGCGCGACAGTGCCTCCAGGCCTACGGCGCCCGAGCCGGCGTACAGGTCGAGGACGCGCTCGCCCTCCAGGGGGCCGCCGAGCAGGGACTGCCAGGTGGAGAACAGGCCCTCGCGCGCGCGGTCGGAGGTGGGCCGGGTGCGGTGTCCCGGCGGGACGGCCAGACGGCGTCCGCCGGCTGCGCCGGCGATCACGCGGGTCATGTCCTCTGTTCCTCGGTCCTTGTCGGTGATGCGGTGTGCGGTTGTGGTCTGTCGGGTGCTCCTGCAGTGGTCGTTCCCAGTCTGTCAGCCCTTCTCCAGATACTGCTCTCTCTCCTCGTCGAGCAGGGCGTCCAGCGCGGTGCGCAGGGCGGGCAGGTGCTCCAGGTCCGGGTCGGCGGCGACGACCGCGGCGGCCTCCTCGCGGGCCTCGGCGATGATCTCCTCGTCCTCTATGACAGTGAGCATGCGCAGCGACGTACGGGCGCCGGACTGGGCCTGGCCGAGGACGTCGCCCTCGCGGCGCTGCTCGAGGTCGATGCGGGAGAGCTCGAAGCCGTCGAGGGTGGTGGCCACGGCGTTCAGCCGCTGGCGGGCGGCGCTCGCCTCAGGCATCTCGGTGACCAGCAGGCACAGGCCGGGCGCCGAGCCGCGGCCCACCCGGCCGCGCAGCTGGTGCAGTTGGGAGACGCCGAAGCGGTCGGCGTCCATGATCACCATCACCGTGGCGTTGGGCACGTTGACCCCGACCTCGATGACCGTCGTGGCGACCAGTACGTCGGTCTCGCCGGCGGCGAAGCGGCGCATGACCGCATCCTTGTCGTCGGGCTGCATACGGCCGTGCAGGACCTCCACCTTGAGCCCCTGGAGCGGCCCCTTGGCGAGCTGGTCGGCGATGTCGAGGACAGCGAGGGGCGGGCGCTTCTCGGCCTCGTCCTCGGGGGACTTCTTCTTGGCCGAGCTGTCCTCCTCGTCGCCGATACGGGGGCAGACGACGTACGCCTGATGGCCGCCCGCGACCTCCTCGCGCACCCGCTCCCAGGCCCTGGCCAGGAAGTGCGGCTTGTCGGCGGCCGGGACGACATGGCTGGCGATGGGTGAACGCCCGGCCGGGAGCTGGTCGAGGACGGAGGTCTCCAGGTCGCCGAAGACGGTCATCGCGACCGTACGCGGGATGGGCGTGGCGGTCATGACCAGCAGGTGCGGTGGCTGCTTGCCCTTGCCGCGGAGCGCGTCGCGCTGCTCCACTCCGAAGCGGTGCTGCTCGTCGACGACGACCAGCCCGAGGTCGTGGAACTGCACCTTGTCCTCGATCAGCGCATGCGTGCCGATCACGATCCCGGCCTCTCCGGTGACCAGGTCAAGGAGTGCCTGACGACGGGCGGCGGCGCCCATGGAGCCGGTCAGCAGCACCACTTTGGTGGCCTTCTCGGCCCCGCCCAGCATGCCCCCCTCGGCCAACTCCCCCATCATCTCCGTGATCGACCGGTGGTGCTGCTGGGCGAGCACTTCGGTGGGCGCGAGCATGGCGGCCTGCCCGCCCGCGTCGACGACGGCGAGCATGGCGCGCAAAGCCACCAGCGTCTTGCCGCTGCCGACTTCTCCCTGGAGCAGCCGGTGCATCGGGTGCTCGGTGGCGAGGTCGTCGAAGATCTCCTTGGAGACCTTTCGCTGGCCCTCGGTGAGGGTGAAGGGGAGCTTGGCGTCGAAGGCGGTGAGGAGGCCGTCTGGGGTGGGTTTGCGGGCGACGGCCGGGAGTTGGGCGTCCACGTAGCGACGGCGCGCCAGGGCTACTTGGAGCACGAAGGCCTCGTCCCACTTGAGGCGGTCGCGGGCTTCTGTGTAGTCGGCCTTGGTGCGCGGCTGGTGGATCTTCAGGAGCGCTTCGGGAAGGGGGAGGAGACCACGGCCGTCCCTGAGCGAGTCCGGCAGCGGGTCAACAGCCTCCTGGGCGCTCGGCAGCACGGTCTGGATGGACTTGCCGATCTTCCAGGACTCCAGCTTGGCGGTGGCCGGGTAGATCGGGATAAGAGATCCGGCCCACTTGTCGATGGCCTCCTCGCCGTCCCCTCGCAGCAACTCGTAGGCAGGATGCGCAAGTTGGAGTCGGCGGTTGAAGACGGAGACCTTGCCCGCGAACAACGCGCGCGTGCCCGGCAGGAGATCCTTGTGGGGCTTATGGGCGCCCTTGCCGAAGAAGACCAGCTGGAGTCTGCCGCTGCCGTCCGTGATGGTCACTTCGAGGCGCTGGCCCTTCCCGCGCGGGGCCTTGGGCGAGGAGAAGGTGACCAGGCGGGCGTCGGCGACCTGGGCGACCACCGTGACGTGCTCGTCCATGGGCAGGTCGGCGAGGTGGGTGAGCTGGCCGCGCTCCTCGTACCTGCGCGGATAGTGGTGCAGCAGGTCGCCGACGGTGTGCAGGCCGAGGAACTCGGCCATCACCTTCGCGGTGGCGGGGCCGAGCACCTTCTTCAGTGGTTCATCTAGCGCGGGCACGAGATCCATTGCACACCACGCCACTGACAACGCCGTATACGTCCTGGAATTCCGCTGGTCAGGCGGGTCTGTTCGGCCCTAGGATGACGCGCTCCGGCCTTGTTCGCGGTCACCTCGCGGGACCGCCCGACCCCGCGCCGTCGCACGTCCCCCCACCGGCGCAGCGACGATGGACTCTCAGACTTCGGATTCTCAGACTTCCCAGGCATCTCAGTCACCTCATACGTTCCAGGTCGACCTGCGTGGACTCGTGGACCTGCTCTCCCACCATCTCTACTCCAGCCCCAAGGTCTACCTGCGCGAGTTGCTGCAGAACGCCGTGGACGCGATCACGGCCCGCCGCGCCGAGCAGCCGGACGCGCCCGCCCGGGTGCGGCTGTTCGCGGAGGCCGGCGCGCTGCGCGTGGAGGACTCCGGGATCGGGCTCACCGAGGCGGACGTGCACAACCTCCTCGCGACGATCGGCCGCAGTTCCAAGCGGGACGACGGTCTTGAGTCGGCGCGCTCCGACTTCCTCGGGCAGTTCGGGATCGGCCTGCTGGCCTGTTTCGTGGTCGCCGAGCGCATCCGGGTGGTCAGCCGCAGCGCGCGTACGCCCGACGCACCGCCCGTCGAGTGGACGGCGACGGACGACGGCTCGTACACGGTCCGTACGCTGTCTGATGAGGCCCGTACCGAACCGGGTACGACCGTGCATCTGGTGGCCCGCCCGGGCGCCGCCGAGTGGCTGTCCGGGGAGCGTGTGCTGTCGCTGGCCCGGGACTTCGGATCGCTGCTGCCGTACGACGTACGGGTGGGCGACGAGGCGGTCACGGACCTTCCGGCGCCCTGGAACCGCTCGTACCCCTCTCCCGCCACCCGAAGGGTGGCCCTGGCGCGGCACTGTCACGACCTGTTCGGCTTCACGCCGCTGGACTCCATCGAGCTGGACGTGCCGCTCGCCGGGATCCGCGGCGTGGCGTACGTGCTGCCGTCCGCGGTCAGTCCGGCCCAGCGCGCCGGTCATCGTGTGCACCTGAAGGGCATGCTGCTCACCGAGCGGGCCGAACAACTGCTGCCCGACTGGGCGTTCTTCGTGCGCTGCGTCCTCGACACGGACAGTCTGCGGCCCACCGCGTCCCGGGAGTCGCTGTACGAGGACGAGACCCTGGCGGCCGTACGGGAGGCGCTGGGCGAGCGGATCAGGTCCTGGCTGACCGGGCTCGCCGCAGGTGATCCGGAGCGGCTGGCGGCCTTCCTGTCGGTGCACCACCTGGGCGTGAAGTCCCTTGCGCGGCACGACAAGGAGATGCTGCGCACGATGCTGCCGTGGCTGCCCTTCGAGACGAGCGACGGACGGCTGTCCCTGGAGGAGTTCGCGTCGCGGCACCCGGTGGTGCACTTCACGCGGACCGTGGAGGAGTACCGGCAGGTCGCCCCGATCGCCTCCGCACAGGGCGTCGGGGTGATCAACGGCGGCTACACGTACGACGCTGAGCTCGTCGAGGCGCTGCCCTCGGTGCGCCCGGGGACGGTGGTCGCCGAGCTGGACGCCGACACGGTGACCGCTCACCTGGACGCGGTCGACCCGGCCGAGGAGCTGGCGCTGTCCGGCTTCCTGGGGGCCGCGCGGGCGAAACTCGACCCCCTGGGGTGCGATGTCGTTCTGCGCGCCTTCCATCCCCTCTCCGTGCCCGCGCTGCACCTGGACGACCGGTCGGTGCGTCACGAACAGGCGCGTGCGGACGCCGAGGAGCAGGCCGACGACCTGTGGGCGGGCATCCTCGGCTCGCTGCGCGGCAGCGCCCCACGCGCGCGGCTGGTCCTCAACCACCTCAACCCGCTCATCCGGAAGGTCAGTTCACTCGAGGACCCGGAGCTGATCGGAACGGCCACGGAGTCCCTCTACGGGCAGGCCCTGCTGATGGCACAGCGACCGCTGCGCCCCGCGGATTCGGCACTCCTGAACCGCGCGTTCATCGGCCTCCTGGAGTGGGCCACTCACAGCAACTCCCCGGAGGAGGGCGGCCGATGAGCGCGACCATGGACTTCGAGGCGCTGCGCCAGGCGATGGCCGAGAACTACGAGCAGCCGGAGGGCCCCGCCCGCAACGCGCGCGCGGAGCAGCTGCTTTCTCAGGCCGAGAAGCTGAACATCCCGCTCGCCGTGATCGAGGCGCTCGGGCACCAGCTGAAGGTCTACAACTACAGCTCCGAGAAGGACAAGATGTTCGTCCCCTTCGCGCGACTGCTGCGCATGTGGGACGAACGGCCCGAGGACTTCGACGAGTACGAGGTCCACTCGCTGCACTGGGTCTTCAAATGGATGTCGGCCGGCATGCTGAGCCAGCCGCACATTCCGCTCGCCTCCATCGAGAAGTGGCTCGGCGAGATGGAGCACCGCTATCGCCTCGCCGGACACTCCGAACGGGCCGTGCGCAGCGCCGAGTTCAGCGTGGCCGCGCATGTCGGGGACATGGCACGTGCCGAGCGGGCGTACGCGGCGTGGCTGGCCGCCGACCGGGACAGCATGGCCGACTGCCACGCCTGTGAGCTGCACGAGCAGGGCTGGTGGCAGGCGCAGCGGGGCGAGGACGCCCGGGCGCTGGAACTGTGGCAGCCGGTCCTGGAAGGCGAGTACACCTGCGCCCACGAGCCGCACACGGCGCTGGCGTCCTCGCTGCTCCCGCTGCTGCGGCTGGGCCGCCTGGACGAGGCGCGCGCCCACCATCTGCGGGGCTTCCGGCTGGTGCGGCCCATGGAGAGCATGCGGGGCGCGTACGCCGACCATGTGGAGTTCTGCGCGCTCACCGGCAACGAAGCGCGCGGCCTGGAGCTGCTGGCGGAGCGTCCGGCGTACTTCACGGACTCCGGGGAGCCTCGCAGCAAGCTCGACTTCATGTCCGTGGTGGCCCTCCTGATGGACCGGGTGAGCGAACTCGGCAGGGGCGACCAGCCGGTGCCCGGCCCGGCCGACCGTACGTGGACGGCACGTGAACTCGCCGCCCACGCGCGCGGGGAGGCCCTTTCGCTGGCCGCCCGCTTCGACAAGCGCAACGGCACGGCGTACGTCGGCACCCTCGCCCGGGAGCGCATGAGCCGACAGCCGCTGGTGGACCGGCTGCCCCTGGGCGTACGGGCACGGACCGTGACGGTGCCCGCGAGGCCCTCGCCTGCTCGGACTGCCGTCGACACACCTGCCGCATCCGCATCCGCATCCGCCGAGCCGGACCTGTCCGCGCTGCTCGCCGAGGCCCGTCGGCTCTCAGCGGCGCTGCACCCGGAGTCCGTCGCGGCGTGGGCCGCGGTCGCCGAGGCGGCCGGTGGCGAGGAGCTGGCACCCCGGGACCGCGCGGAGATGACCGACCACCAGGCGATGGGCCTCGGTCCCGAGGGCGTGGAACTGTTCGCCCGCGCCGCCGAGTTGTACACCGAGGCGGACGACCCGGGCGAGGCCATGGCGGCACGCGCGCGTGGAGCGTACGTACTGGCCCTCTCCGGCCGCACCGACGAGGCACTGGCCGCGGCCTCGGAGCCGTACGAGCGGGTGCTCGGCCTCCTCGCGGAAGGCGGGACCGGGGTCCAGCAGGCGGCCTCCGTGCTGGTGGGGCGGGCGCGGATCCTGTTGCAGCGGGTGCACGATGCAGCGGAGGAGGGCGAGAACGGCCTCTCCGGAGGCGAGGGAGGCGAGGCGTTCGCCGCCGCGGAGTCCGCCGTGCGGGAGCTGCTGGCCCTCGCCGAGCCGCACACCGGGGACGACCTCCTGGTCGCCTCACGCGCCGCGGAGGCGCACGCCATGCTCGGGGAGCTCGCGGCGCACGCCGGGGACGTGGAGCGGGCCACGGAGCTGCTCACGCGGGCCTCGGAGGCGTTCGTGGCGGCCGGGCTGCCGTGGTTCGCGGTGGAGTACGAGGCCCGGCTCACCGGCATGGCACGCCACCTGGGCGACGCCGAGGCGGCGGAGCGGGCGGCCCGGGCGGCGCTGGAGCACGGCGGGCCGTACCTGGAGGCGATGGGCCACGCCCAGCTGCACCTCCAGCTGGCCGAAGTCCTCGGCGCCACCGGCCGGTTCGGGCCCGCCGCGGAGCATGCCCTGGAGGCGGCGTACTGGGCCGACGAGGGCGGCGAGGGGGCCACGCTCGGCGCCTGGGCCCGGCATCAGCTCGGCGGTTTCCTGGTGGGCCAGGGGCGGTGGGCGGAGGCCGCGGAGGTACTGGAGTCGGCGCTGCCCGAACTGGCCGCGGAGACCCACGGCGACGGTGCGCTCGTGCAGACCCGATGGTGGCTCGGCGACTGTCTCACCGAGCTCGGGGAGCACCGCGAGGCCGCCGAGCACTGGCTCCAGGCCGCCGAGATCGCCCGGCACTGGCCCGAGCAGCGCGACCACGCCATGCTCGCGCACCTCGCCGCGGAGGCCCTGGGGAACGCCGGGCTGCCCGACCAGGCGGAGCGGGCCTACGAGCGCGCCGGTGGCCTGTGGCGTTCCCTCGGCAACGTTCACGGGCTGGTCCGCTCCCTGCGGGCGCGGTCCTGGCTCGCGGCACGCGAGGAGGGCTCCGGGCTCGATGCGGCACGGGAGTTGATGGCGGCGGCGGTCCGGGAGTGCGAGGCCGCCGTACCGGAGGACGATGACGCGCGTGACCGGCTCGTCGCCGAACTGGCCGATACACACCGGCAGTTCGGCGATCTGATCGCACGGTCCGTGGCCGGCGACGCCGACGACGAGTCGATCAACGCCGTGTTCGAGGAGTCCCTCGCCCACATCACGCGGGCCGTCACAGGCTTCGCCTCCTTGGGCGAAGCGGGCCTCCACCGCCGTACGGGCGCCGAACTCGCCGCCGGCTGGCTGGAGGCCGACCTCGAGCGCCCCGAAGCGGCGGCGGCACGCGCGCGCGTGGTTCTCGCGGCATACAGGGAGGCCACCTCCCCCGACGATGCAGCCGAGGCCGCTACTGCCGACGAAACGGTGGCGTCTCGACGGGCGGAGGCGGAGCACCTGCTGCGCGTCACGGGAGCGGAGACCCAGGAGCCGTAGAAGGGGACGACTTGCCCGAACCCACGCCGTCGGGCTCGGGGGGGCTACTCCACGCCGATCAGCAGCAACGCACCCTGTCGACCGCCCCGGTACACCACCGTGTCGACGGCCAGGTAGGACTCGCGTACCCGGGCTTCGAGGTGGGCGGCGACGGTGTCGGGAGCCTCGTCGCCCAGGACCAGGGTGACCATCTCGCCGCCCGCCGAGAGCATGCGGTCGAGGACGGTTTCGGCGGTGGCCGTGATGTCGGAGCCGATCACCGCGACGTCGCCCTCGATAAGGCCCAGGATGTCCCCGGCCTGGCAGATGCCGGCCATGGTCCAGGACTCGCGTTCCGCGACGGCGAGTTCGGCGTAGCGGGTCGCCCCGGCCGCGGAGGTCATCGAGACGACGTCCTCGTCGAAGCGCCGCTCCGGCTCGTGCACGGCGAGCGCCGCGATCCCCTGCACCGCGGAACGCGTGGGGATCAGGGCGACCCGGACTCCGTCCGCGCGGACCTGCTCGGCCGCCGCGGCAGCCGTGTGCCGCAGCTCGGCGTCGTTGGGCAACAGCACCACCTCGCGCGCGTGGGCCCGCCGTATCGCCTCGACGAGCTCTCCGCTCACGGGCGGCTCCTCCGGGCGCGCGAGGACGGTGGTCGCCCCGGCTTCGGTGTACAGCCCGGCCAGCCCCTCTCCGGGGACCACGGCCACGACCGCGCGCTGCGCCCGCTCACGGACCGGCCGCCCGGCGGCGCCCGCCGTGTGCGCGTCACCGGCCCCGAAGTGCGTGATCCGGATCCGGTACGGCCGCCCGGCCTCGACACCCGCTTCCACGGCGGCGCCCGCGTCGTCGACGTGCACATGGACGTTCCACAGCCCGTCACCGCCGACCACGACGAGCGAGTCGCCCAGCCCGTCGAGCCGGTCCCGCAGCCGGTCCACGGCGGCGTCCTCCGCCTCCAGGAGATAGATCACCTCGAACGCGGGCGCGCCCTCCTCCAGAGCCGGGGTTCCGTCCGCGCACTCCCCCACGTCTCCGAGCGGCTCCACGGCGGCGGCCTCCACGCGCGCGTGCCCCATCAGAACGGGCACCGCCGCCGCAGCGCCGGGTGCCTCCCCGGTGAACGTCTCGACCAGCGCCGCCAGTACGGCCACAAGTCCCCGTCCACCGGCGTCCACCACTCCGGCCCGCTTCAGGGCCGCCAACTGCCCCGGAGTCGCCGCGAGGGCGGCCCGTGCTCCCTCGTATGCCGCCCGCGCCACCGTCCCGCAGTCGCCCTCGGCCCCGGAGGCCGCGTCGGCGGCGGCCGAGGCGACCGTGAGGACCGTGCCCTCGACGGGGTGCGCGACGGCCTGCCGTGCCGAGTCGGCCGCCTGCCTGAGGGCGAGCCGCAGTCCCTGGCCGTCGGTGCGGGCGGTCTCACTGTCGGCAGCGAGTACCTGGGCCATGCCCCGAAGCAGCTGCGCGAGGATCGTCCCGGAGTTCCCCCGGGCCCCGATGAGCGCGCCATGCGCCATCGCGCGTACCGCGTCGGCAAGCGTCGGCCGCTCGGCCGCCCCTTCGCCGTGGGCACCAGAAGCACTGGAAGCACCGGAGACCCTGGAGGCACCGCCGGAGAGCGCGTCGTGTGCCGCGAAGACCGCCTCGACCGCCCCGGCCGCCGATTCCACGGTCAGATACAGATTGGTGCCGGTGTCCCCGTCCGCGACCGGATAGACGTTGATCGCGTCGATCTCCTCGCGCGCACGGCCGAGTGCCTCGAGCGCGAGTCCGCACCAGGCGCGCACCGCGAGAGCGTCCAAAGCCCGCCCGTCTCCCACCGCTGCCCTCAACGGAGGTCCTTCGGGCCGACCCTCCCTCTCTGGCACCTGCGGCACCTGCGCCTCCTTGAGCAGCGAACGTGGGACGCAGCGTAGACCCAGGTCAGGTTTCTGCCGGAAGAGGGCTGGGGCAGGTCCCCGGGCCGACCATGGTAGTTTCGTTGTACGGACGCAGTCGTTGTATGCTGCTCCGGTTGCCCGATCCGATCGGGCCTTCTCCCTGGCACCGCCACTCAGATCCTGGATTCCTTGATCTTGATCCCGGCATGCCGGGATCAACCGTAAGAGCATCTGAAGTCTTTGGAGTGACCCGTGGCTGCCAACTGCGACGTCTGCGGCAAGGGGCCGGGCTTCGGCAACAACATCTCGCACTCGCACCGCCGTACGTCCCGTCGCTGGAACCCGAACATCCAGCGCGTCCGTACCGTGGTGGGCGGGACGCCGAAGCGCGTGAACGCTTGCACCTCGTGCATCAAGGCCGGCAAGGTCTCGCGCTGACGCTCTGCTAGCGCGCGGCCACTGCTGGTTCGCTGCATGGCCGGTCCACCGGAGGGTGGGCCGGCTTTTTGCTGCGCCCGGGCAGATGCGTAAACGCTTGCGCAAGCGCCTGCATCGCCGCAGCGTAAGCGTTCGCGTAAACGCTTGCGCAAGCGTTTACGCGAACGCTTACGCGCGCTCCGTCTCCCAACGCCACCCATGATCCACCGGCCCGATCCCGCCCCCCAGCGCGAACCCCGCCGCGATCGCCCCGGTCACATACTCCTTGGCCACCGCCACCGCCTCCGGCACGGACTGCCCTTTCGCCAGCCCCGAGGCGATCGCGGACGCGAGGGTGCACCCGGTGCCGTGAGTGTGCCGGTTGTCGAGCCGGGGAACGCTCAGCCAGTGCTCCTCGGAGCCATCGGTGAGGAAGTCCACGGCGTCACCGACGAGATGGCCGCCCTTGATGAGCGCCCACTGCGGCCCGTACGAGAGCAGGGCCGCCGCAGCCCGCCGCATCTCGTCCTCCGACTCGACCCGTACGCCCGTGAGTTGGGCGACCTCGTCGAGGTTCGGGGTCGCCACCGTGGCGACGGGCAGCAGCTTCGTGCGTACGGAATCCAGGGCGGACGCGGCCAGCAGTGAGTCCCCGTGCTTCGACACCCCGACCGGGTCGACGACGGCGGGTGCGTCCGTGCCCGCGATCAACTCGGCGACGGCCTCGACGAGTTCGGCCGAGGCGAGCATGCCGGTCTTGACCGCCTGCACCCCGATGTCGTCGACCACGCTGCGGTACTGGGCCCGCACCGCATCCACCGGAAGCTCCCAAGCGCCTTGCACACCAAGGGAGTTCTGGGCTGTGACCGCCGTGAGCACGCTCATGCCGTGCACGCCGAGCGCGAGCATCGTCTTCAAGTCGGCCTGGATTCCGGCCCCTCCACCGGAGTCGGAACCCGCGACCGTCAGCACACGCGGCGGAGCACCCCGGACACCCGTACCCCTGACACTCACGCCACCCACGGCACTCATGACTCAATGTCCCCGAAGTGATCCCAGCCGCCCTTGCTGGTCCACGCCGCTCCGTCCACCGTGACCTGCGGCAGCGCCGACGGGTTGAGGACCTCGCCGATCACCTTCCAGCGGGCGGGCAGCTTCACGTCCAAGGGGAAGGTGGCGACGATCGCGTGGTCCTCGCCGCCGGTGAGCACCCACTGGAGCGGGTCGACACCGACGGCCTGCCCGATGTCGTTCATCTGCGAGGGGATGTCGACGGCGCCGGAGCGGATGTCGATGCGTACCTTGCTGGCTTCCGCGATGTGCCCGAGGTCGGCGATCAGCCCGTCGCTGACGTCCGTCATCGAGGTCGCGCCGAGCCCGGCGGCCGCGGGGCCCGCGTGGTACGGCGGTTCGGGCCGCCGGTGGGCCTCGACGAAGGCGCGCGGCGAGCGGAAGCCGCGCGAGAGCACCGCGTGGCCGGCCGCGGACCAGCCCAGCCAGCCCGTGACGGCGACGACATCGCCGGGCTGGGCGCCCCCGCGGGTGACCGGCTCGTGGTTGCGCAGATCGCCGAGCGCGGTGATCGAGACGGTGATGGTGTCGCCGCGTACGACATCGCCGCCGACCACGGCCGCACCCGCGACCTGGCACTCGTCGCGCAGGCCGTCCATGAGCTCGGAGGGCCAGGTGGCCGGGAGTTCGGCCGGGACGACCAGGCCGAGCAGCAGCGCGGTGGGTACGGCGCCCATGGCGGCGATGTCCGCGAGGTTCTGCGCCGCCGCCTTGCGCCCGACGTCGTACGCCGTGGACCAGTCGCGGCGGAAGTGCCGCCCCTCCAGGAGGATGTCGGTGCTCGCCACGACCCTGCGGTCGGGGGCGGCCACCACGGCGGCGTCGTCGCCCGGCCCGACGCGTACCGCCGGGGTGGTGGTGAGCCGTGAGGTGAGCTCCCTGATGAGCCCGAACTCCCCCAACTCGCCCACGGTTCCCTTCATTGTCGTACGTCTCCTTCTGTTACTGCCGCTGCCCGGCCTGTCACTGCCGCTGCCCGGTCGCGAGCCGTCACTGACCTGGGTACGGTCGAGCCGACCGCCAACTTGTGCCGTATGTGTGCCCCGGCGCGCAAGCCCGGTCTCCGCAGGTCTCCCCGCGGTGAGCGGCGACGCGATACCGTGGCGTTCCTTTTCCCCACATGATCCTCGTGGCCGCCCTGGAGGTTCCGTGGTACAGGCGTACATCCTGATCCAGACGGAGGTCGGCAAGGCGTCGACCGTCGCTGACACGATCAGCAAGATTTCGGGGGTGATACAGGCCGAGGACGTGACCGGACCGTACGACGTGATCGTGCGGGCCCAAGCCGACACCGTGGACGATCTCGGCCGCATGGTGGTCGCGAAAGTCCAGCAAGTGGACGGCATCACCCGTACCCTGACCTGCCCGGTGGTGCACCTGTAGCCCCCGTCTACCCTGTGCCGGTGAACTTGTTCCGTTCTCGGCAGTTCGGTCTTCCCGCCCTCGTCCTGCTGATCTCCGCCACAGGCTGTTCCTCAGCAGACGACAGCGCTTCGGCCGTGGTTCCCAGCCCGGACGCGAAGGTCACCAAGCTGTGCCAGAACCTGGACGAACGGCTGCCGCCGAAGGTGGACGGTCTCGACCGGGAGGATCCCGAGCCCCGGTCCACGCTGACCGCGGGCTGGGGAAGTCCGGCGATCATACTGCGCTGTGGTGTCGAACGGCCGCCGAAGATGACCGACCCGGAGGTCGCTGCGGGCCGTGACCCCGACGCGGTCGCCGGCGGTGTGAACGGCGTCGACTGGCTGATGGAGGAGGGGGACGACGGGTCGTACCGCTTCACCAGCGCATCGCGCGTCGCGTACGTCGAGGTGACCGTACGTGAAGGGCAGGACACGTCCACCGTTCTCATCGATCTGGCCGCGGCCATCAAGAAGGCGATCCCCGAGGGGATCGCCAACTAGGAAAACTGCGGGCGCGTTTCAGCGCAGCCCTGTAGGCCGGCGCAGCGCCGCCTGAATCAAGCGGTCCACCAGCTCCTGGTAGGGCACGCCGGTCGCCTCCCACATCTGTGGGTACATCGAGATGGGCGTGAAGCCGGGCATCGTGTTGATCTCGTTGATCACGAACTCCCCGTCCTCGGTGAGGAAGAAGTCCGCGCGCACCAAGCCCTCGCAGGACGCGGCCTCGAAGGCCTCGACGGCGAGCCGCTGAACCTCGGCTGTCTGCTCGGGGGTCAGCGGAGCGGGCACGATGCCGGGCGTCGAGTCGATGTACTTCGCCTCGAAGTCGTAGTACGCGTGCGACTGCACCGGCGGAATCTCGGCCGGCACGGAAGCCCGGGGCCCGTCCTCGAACTCCAGGACCCCGCACTCGATCTCACGACCGCGCAGCAGCGCCTCCACGATGATCTTCGGGTCGTGCTGCTGGGCCGCGGCGATCGCCTCGTCGAGGCCACCCAGATCGTCGACCTTGGTGATGCCGATCGACGACCCCGCGCGCGCGGGCTTCACGAAGAGCGGCCAGCCGTGCTCGCCCGCGAAGTCGACGAGCTTCCTGCGGGCCGCCGCTTCGTCGAGCTCCCACTCGCGCGGACGGATCACCGTGTACGGGCCGACGGGCAGCCCGAAGGAGGTGAACACCCGCTTCATGTACTCCTTGTCCTGGCCGACGGCCGAGGCGAGCACACCCGCGCCGACGTACGGGACACCGGACAGCTCCAGGAGGCCCTGGAGGGTGCCGTCCTCGCCGTACGGGCCGTGCAGCACCGGGAAGACGACGTCCACCTCACCGAGCGCCTTGGGGACCGAACCGGGCTCGCTGTAGACGACTTCGCGGTTGGACGGGTCGACGGGGAGGATCACCCCGCCCTCGCCGGACTCGGCGAGCTGCTCCACGCTCGGCTGGCGCCGGTCGACGATGGCCATCCGCTCCGGCTCGTCCGCCGTGAGCGCCCAGCGGCCGTCCCGGGTGATGCCGATCGGCAGGACGTCGTACTTCGTCCGGTCGATGGCACGCAGGACGGCGCCGGCGGTGACGACGGAGATCCCGTGTTCGGAGCTGCGGCCGCCGAACACGACGGCCACACGCGGTTTACGAGGCGTCTGCCCAGGGCTCTGGGGGAGGTTCTCGGTGCTCATATCGCGTTGAGAGTACCCGTTGGTAGTGCGGTGAGTCAGCGCCCGCCGGGCTCCCGAGTGTCAGTGCCGCTCCGGCTTGGCGCTGCGCGCCATCAGCTCCTTGAGGGCGACCACCGGCGGCTTGCCCTCATGGACGATGCCGACGACCGTCTCCGTGATGGGCATGTCGACGCCATGGCGACGGGCCAGGTCCAGCACGGACTCACAGGACTTGACGCCTTCGGCGGTCTGCTTGGTGACCGCGATGGTCTCCTGAAGGGTCATGCCCTTGCCGAGGTTGGTGCCGAAGGTGTGGTTGCGCGAGAGCGGCGAGGAACAGGTGGCCACGAGGTCGCCCAGGCCCGCGAGTCCGGAGAACGTCAGCGGGTCGGCACCCATGGCGAGACCGAGGCGGGTCGTCTCCGCCAACCCGCGAGTGATGAGCGACCCCTTGGCGTTGTCGCCGAGCCCCATGCCGTCCACGATGCCGACGGCGAGACCGATCACGTTCTTGACGGCGCCGCCGAGTTCGCAGCCGACCACATCGGTATTGGTGTACGGGCGGAAGTACGGCGTGTGACAGGCGGACTGGAGTCGCTGGGCCACTGCCTCGTCGCTGCACGCGACCACCGCGGCGGCCGGCATCCGGGCGGCGATCTCCCGGGCCAGGTTGGGGCCGGTGACCACCGCGATGCGGTCCGCGCCGACCTTGGCGACGTCCTCGATGACCTCGCTCATCCGCATCGCGGAACCGAGTTCGACGCCCTTCATGAGGGAGACGAGGACGGTGCCGGGAGCGAGCAGCGGAGCCCATTCGGCGAGGTTTCCGCGCAGCGTCTGCGAGGGGATGGCGAGCACGGTGAAGTCTGCGTCGCGGGCCGCCTCGGCCGCGTCCGTGGTGGCGCGCAGGTTCTCGGGGAGTTCGATGCCCGGCAGATAGTCGGGGTTCGTACGCGTGGAGTTGACCGCTTCGGCGAGTTCGGCCCGCCGTCCCCACAGGGTCACCTCGCATCCGGCGTCGGCGAGCACCATGCCGAAGGCCGTGCCCCACGATCCGGTCCCGAAGACGGCCGCCCTGACGGGCTTGCCGGATGTCGTCACTTGCCGTGCCCCTCTTCCTGTTCTGCCTTTTCGTGTGGCCGCTGTTCGTGTGCCCGCGCCCTGCGCCGCTGCTCGATGCGTACCTGCTTCGGGTCGTACGGCGTCTGAGGTGCCTTCTCGCCGCGGATCACCTCCAGCTGCGCGGTTATCGCCACCATGATGACCTCGGTGGCCTCCTTCAGGACCTCCGGGGTCATCTCCTTGTCGTAGAAGCGCGACAGATCCACCGGGGGGCCCGCGAGCACGTGATGGGTCTTGCGGGGAAGGATGTTGAGTTTCTTCGCGTACGGCGGCAGCAGCAGGTTGGCTCCCCACTGGGCGACCGGGATCACCGGGCACTTGGTCTGCAACGCGACGCGTGCGGCACCGGTCTTGCCGGTCATCGGCCACTGGCCGGGATCGCGCGTAATGGTGCCCTCCGGATAGAAGGCGACGCACTCCCCGCGTTCCACGGCGTCGATAGCGGCCCGGAAGGCGCTCAGCGCGTCGGTGCTCTCGCGGTACACGGGAATCTGTCCGGTGCCGCGCATCGCGGCCCCGATGAATCCCTTTTTGAAAAGAGCGGCCTTCGCCAGAAAATGTGGAACGCGTCCGGTGTTGTACTGATAATGCCCGTACCCGAACGGATCCAGATGAGAATTGTGGTTCACCGCGGTGATAAATCCACCCTCGGCCGGAATGTTCTCCATTCCACGCCAATCCCGCTTGACCAGAACCACCAACGGTGGTTTGCACAGGACCGCTGCGAAGCGGTACCAGAAGCCGATTCTGCGGCGGGGCACGCGGACACCTTCCTCCAGGGCCTGGGTGGGCCGCACAAGTGTCGCTCCAGGCCGACGGTCTGTCGAGAACACCGTACGCCCGCCCACTGCCCCCGCCACGGTGTCTCACTCACTGTCCAGGTCACAATGGGCGCGACAAGAGAGGGACGGAACGCTGGTGCAGTGGACCTTGGTCATACCCCTGAAAGCCCTGTCGCGGGCGAAGAGCAGGCTCTCGGACACCGCCGCCGACGGACTGCGCCCCGGGCTCGCCCTCGCCTTCGCGCAGGACACCGTGGCGGCGGCCCTCGCCTGCGCCGCGGTACGCGATGTGGCGGTCGTCACGGACGACGTGCTGGCCGGCCGCGAACTGGCCGCGCTGGGCGCCCGGATCGTCCCGGACGAGCCCGCGGGCGGTCTGAACGCCGCCCTCACACACGGGGCGTCGCTCGTACGCTCCCAAAGCCCCGAAAGCCCTTTGGCGGCCCTGAACGCCGACCTCCCCGCACTGCGCCCCCTGGAATTGGCCCGCGTCCTCGACGCGGCCACCGAATTCCCCCGCGCTTTTCTCCCGGACGCCGCCGGAACCGGCACGACTCTGCTGACCGCGTTCGCGGACCGTGAATTGCTCCCTATGTTCGGCCCGGATTCCCGCACCCGCCACCGAACCTCGGGCGCCGTGGAACTCCCCCTGGACGCAGTGGATTCCGTACGCCAGGACGTGGACACCGGCGACGACCTACGAGCGGCACTGGCCCTGGGCGTGGGACCGCGCACGGCGGCGGCGGTCGCGGCGTTGAACGTCGCCTAGGCTGGGCTTCATGCAGGCGACCGCGTACACGTACGACCCCGAGACCCGTAGTGGTCAGGTGCTGCTCGATGACGGCACCCCGGTGCCCTTCGACGGCCCGGCGTTCGAGGCGGGCGGGCTCAGGCTGTTGCGGCCGGGGCAGCGGGTGCGGATCGAGACGGAGGGCGAGGGGGACGCGCGGCGGATCACTCTGGTGACGCTGCAGACCCTCTGAAGCCCCCTTGAAGACGCCCTGAAGACCCTCAGGGCCGTACCCAAGATCGCCCAAGATCTCTGAATACGCCGCGGGCCGGGCTCTCTTCCGTGAGGAGCCCGGCCCGGCGCGTGAGTGTCCCAGCGCCCTGTCTACCGGCGGGCGGTGGTCTTCTTGGCGGTGGTCTTGCGCGCCGTCGACTTCTTCGCGGGCGCCTTCTTGGCGGCCCCCTTCTTGGCGGTGGTCGTCTTGGCCGCGGTCTTGCCGGTCGCCGCCTTCTTGGCCGTGGTCTTCTTGGCCGCGGCCTTGGCGGGCGCCGCCTTCTTGGCGGCCGTCTTCTTGGCCGCGGCCTTCTTGGCGGGCGTCGCCGCCTTCTTGGCGGCGGCCCTCTTGGCCGTCGCCTTCTTGACCGTGGCGGCAGCGCCTCCGGACAGGCTGCCCTTGGGCGCCTTCTTGACCGCCACATCGTGCTTCGGGAGTTTCTTCGAACCGCTCACCAGGTCCTTGAAACCCTGGCCCGCGCGGAACCGCGGCACGGAGGTCTTCTTGACCCGAACACGCTCCCCGGTCTGGGGGTTACGTGCGTAGCGGGCCGGACGATCGACCTTCTCGAAGGAACCGAAACCGGTGACTGAGACCCGTTCCCCTGCGACAACCGCACGGACCACGGCGTCCAGTACGGCGTCGACCGCGTCGGCGGCCTGCTGACGCCCGCCGACCTTGTCCGCAATCGCTTCTACGAGCTGCGCCTTGTTCACGTCTTCCCCTTCGGAGACATTGCCAGAACGAAAGTGTTCAAGCTTTTTCGCACGTTAGGCAGATATATACCGCAAATCAAACACGAAACGGGCTAATCACCCTAGTGCCGCAACGAACCAGGACTGTCGCGAAGTTCCTCAGAGACCTTCTTCGGGGAATCGACCCTCATCGAGGTCTGAGGTGAACCGCTCCAGACGCCTTGTCGCACCGGCGAGATCGTGCTTGGCCACGGCCGTAATGACCAGCAGCTTCCGGGTCAGCGCCATCCGTACGCCCTCCGGGACTTGCAGTGCGCGCACCCTTGCGTGCGCTTCCTTGAGTTGGGACGCGACCGCCGTATAGAGCTCGAGTTGGCCGTCGTGTTCCATGCACAGATTGTGCCATCTGGGGCGAGTTGTCGCCTGCGCAGGGTCAACTGCCGCCTCCCAGGCGCTTCCCGCACACCTCCGCACAAGGCTGTGCCAAGGCTCGGTTACCCCAACAAGCCCCTTTGAAACAAGGGGAGTTGAAGCCAATCAGAACAGGCCGCTGACCTCGTCCTCAGGTACACAAGGCAGTACCCCCAACCGTGGACGGTTGGGGGTACTGGGGCCTGTTGAGGTGGCTGGAATCAGCCTTGCGTGCTTGGGCCGGTTCGTCTCATCAAACTCGGAGCGTCCGCGGCTTGTAGGCGGGCCGCTTGGACTCGTACGCGGCGATGTCCGGCTCGTTCTGCAGCGTGATCGAGATGTCGTCGAGCCCGTTCAGCAGCCGCCAGCGGGCGTTCTCGTCGAGTTCGAAGGAGGCGGTGATGCCCTCCGCGCGAACCTCACGTGCCTCAAGGTCAACAGTGACCTCAGCCTGTGGGTCGTTCTCCGTGAGTTCCCACAGCGCGTCCACGATCTTCTGCTCCAGAACGACTGTGAGCAGACCGTTCTTGAGCGAGTTGCCGCGGAAGATGTCCGCGAAACGCGACGAGATGACGGCTTTGAAGCCGTAGTTCTGCAGCGCCCACACGGCGTGCTCGCGCGAGGAGCCCGTACCGAAGTCGGGACCCGCGACGAGGACCGTGGCACCCTGCCGCTCGGGTTGATTGAGGATGAACGACGAGTCCTTGCGCCAGGCCTCGAACAGTCCGTCCTCGAAGCCGTCCCTGGTGACCTTCTTGAGCCAGTGGGCGGGGATGATCTGGTCGGTGTCGACGTTGCTGCGGCGCAGCGGGACGGCCCGTCCGGTGTGCGTGGTGAATGCTTCCATGGCCATGGTTCTCAGACTCCAGCGGGCGTACGGACGGCAGACTGGTCGTTCAGGTCGGCGGGGGACGCCAGGTGGCCGAGCACGGCGGTGGCCGCGGCGACCTGCGGCGAGACCAGGTGCGTACGGCCGCCCTTGCCCTGCCTGCCTTCGAAGTTGCGGTTGGAGGTGGACGCGGAGCGCTCACCGGGGGCCAGCTGGTCGGGGTTCATGCCGAGACACATCGAGCAGCCCGCGTGCCGCCATTCGGCGCCGGCCTCCTTGAAGACGAGGTCCAGTCCCTCGGAGACGGCCTGCAGACCGACGCGCGCGGAGCCGGGAACGACCAGCATCCGTACGCCGTCGGCGACTTTGCGGCCCTCGACGATCGCGGCGGCCGCGCGCAGGTCTTCGATACGGCCGTTGGTGCAGGAACCTACGAAGACGGTGTCGACCTTGATGTCGCGCAACGGCTGTCCGGCGGTCAACCCCATGTATTCCAGGGCCTTTTCGGCGGCGTGGCGCTCCGAAGCGTCCTCGTACGAAGCAGGGTCGGGGACGGACGCCGAAAGCGGCGAGCCCTGACCGGGGTTGGTGCCCCAGGTGACGAACGGCGCGAGGGAGGCGGCGTCGATGACGACCTCGGCGTCGAATTCCGCGTCCTCGTCCGACTTCAGGGTCTTCCAGTACGTGACGGCGGCGTCCCAGTCCTCGCCCTCGGGGGCGTGCGCGCGGCCCTTGATGTACTCGAAGGTCGTCTCGTCGGGGGCGATCATGCCCGCGCGGGCACCGGCCTCGATCGACATGTTGCAGATGGTCATCCGGGCCTCCATCGAGAGCTTCTCGATGGCGGAGCCGCGGTACTCCAGGATGTAGCCCTGGCCGCCGCCCGTACCGATCTTGGCGATGATCGCCAGGATCAGGTCCTTGGCCGTGACGTCCTCGGGCAGTTCACCGTCGACCGTGATGGCCATGGTCTTCGGGCGGGCCAGCGGCAGCGTCTGGGTGGCCAGCACATGCTCGACCTGGGAGGTGCCGATGCCGAACGCCAGCGCGCCGAAGGCGCCGTGCGTGGAGGTGTGCGAGTCGCCGCAGACCACGGTCATGCCGGGCTGGGTGAGGCCCAGCTGCGGTCCCACGACGTGGACGACGCCCTGCTCGACATCGCCGAGCGGGTGCAGGCGTACGCCGAACTCGGCGCAGTTCTTGCGCAGCGTCTCCAGCTGGGCGCGCGAGACCGGGTCGGCGATGGGCTTGTCGATGTCGAGGGTCGGGGTGTTGTGATCCTCGGTCGCGATGGTGAGGTCGAGGCGGCGCACGGGGCGCCCCGCCTGGCGGAGGCCGTCGAAGGCCTGCGGGCTGGTCACCTCGTGCAGCAGGTGCAGATCGATGAAGAGAAGGTCGGGCTCGCCCTCCGCGCGCCGGACGACATGGTCGTCCCAGACCTTCTCCGCGAGTGTCCTACCCATCGCTTTCCCTCCGGCCGGCCTGTATGGCGCCGGCCCAACTAGAGACTTCGGGATGGCCGCGCCCGTCACCCCCGCACCGGACGTCTGCCGCCGGGCCCGATGGTCTACGGGCCGTTGTACGTACAGGGTGGCGCGTTCCACGGAAAATTGAACTTGCGTTTCACAGAGTGAGACGCGAGTATCGTTGCATGGACAACAGTAGCGGCGTAGGAGTTCTGGACAAGGCAGCCCTTGTCCTGAGCGCCCTGGAGTCCGGTCCGGCCACCCTCGCGGGCCTGGTCGCGGCGACCGGACTGGCACGACCCACGGCACATCGCCTCGCCGTGGCACTTGAGCACCACCGCATGGTGGCGCGGGACATGCAGGGCCGTTTCATTCTCGGCCCGCGCCTGGCCGAGCTGGCCGCGGCGGCGGGCGAGGACCGCCTCCTCGCCACCGCAGGCCCGGTCCTCACCCACCTCCGTGACGTCACGGGCGAGAGCGCGCAGCTCTACCGCCGCCAGGGCGACATGCGTATCTGCGTCGCCGCGGCGGAGCGCCTGTCGGGCCTCAGGGACACGGTCCCGGTCGGCTCGACGCTCACCATGAAGGCGGGCTCCTCGGCTCAGATCCTGATGGCCTGGGAGGAGCCGGAGCGCCTGCACCGTGGCCTGCAGGGTGCCCGCTTCACGGCGACGGCCCTGTCGGGCGTACGGCGCCGGGGCTGGGCCCAGTCGATCGGTGAGCGTGAGCCGGGCGTCGCGTCCGTCTCCGCGCCGGTGCGCGGGCCCTCGAACCGGGTGGTGGCCGCCGTCTCGGTCTCCGGGCCGATCGAGCGCCTCAGCCGCCACCCGGGCCGGATGCACGCCCAGGCGGTCATCGACGCGGCCTCGCGCCTCTCGGAGGCGCTGCGCCGCACCGGCTGACGCCGAGTCGATCCGACCGGTCGCTTCAACGCCGCAGCGACCGGCTGGAGTTGAGGTTGTCCTGCCGTTCAGCTCAACGCGAAGAAGCCCTCCCCTGCTGGGGAGGGCTTCTCCATCATGTACCCCCGACCGGATTCGAACCGGCGCTACCGCCTTGAGAGGGCGGCGTGCTAGGCCGCTACACAACGGGGGCGAGGATCTTGCGTTTCCGCAGATCCGAGCTGGTCTACCAGGACTCGAACCTAGACTAACTGAACCAGAATCAGTCGTGCTGCCAATTACACCATAGACCAATGCGGTTTAGACCAGTTCGTACCCCCGACCGGATTCGAACCGGCGCTACCGCCTTGAGAGGGCGGCGTGCTAGGCCGCTACACAACGGGGGCCCTAGCGATCCCCACCCGGCGGTAGCCGGATGTTGTCTCCGTGAGAACCAGTGGGTGCGACCCGGACTGCGTCCCTGAGAAGGATCTGTACCCCCGACCGGATTCGAACCGGCGCTACTGCCTTGAGAGGGCAGCGTGCTAGGCCGCTACACAACGGGGGCTTTTGCAGATGAGCTCTGCGAGCTGGCCTACCAGGACTCGAACCTAGACTAACTGAACCAGAATCAGTCGTGCTGCCAATTACACCATAGGCCACTGAAACGCAACCCCCGACGGGGATCTTGTCTTAGCTTGCGCTTCCCGGTCCCGGCCTGTCGGCCCGCTCGCGGTGGCGCAGGAAGAACATTACCCGAAGGTGGACGGCGCTCCAAAACGGGTATCGGCCGCGAGGAGTGCGGGGAGTTCGGCCAGAGACGTGATTCGGCGCAGGCCGGCGGGCTGATCCGGAGCGGCGCCCTCGCGCGTGTCGGGCGCGTCGCCGGTGACCGCACTCACGCCCGTGCGGTCGATCCAGACTGAGAAGAGCCCGGCGTCGGCCGCGCCCTGTCCGTCGATCTCCGGGTGATCGCCGACGTACGCGACCTGGTGCGGGGGCAGCGCCAGGGCCTCGCAGGCGGCGTGGAAGGCCCGGGCCTCCGGTTTGGAGACGCCCAGCTCGGCCGCGCACAGCACCGCCTCGAAGCGGTCGTGTACGCCGAGGACGCGGAGCTTGCGGTCCTGGACATGGAGGCTGGAGTTGGACAGCACGGCGTGTCGGTGGCTGGCGGCGAGGGTGTCCAGGGCGGGCAGCACGTCCGGGAAGAGCCCCCAGGCGGCCTCGTAGTGGCCCAAGTACCGCAGGAACCAGGCGTCGGCCTCGGCGTCGGTCAGCTCCTCGCCCAGGAAGACCCGCACCCGGTCCCGCCGCTGCCCCTCGAAGGAGGCCTCGCCCGCCGCGAACCTGGCCCACTGCTGATCGGTGACCTCCCGCCAGTGCCCGAGGGCCTGCTCCACGGACGCGTACCCGTCGAGCAGGCCCTCGGCCGCCAGATGCCCGCGCATTCCGGCCCGGTCGGCCGTGGTGTAGTCGAAGATCGTGTCGTCGATGTCCCAGACCACGGCCCTGATGCTCATGGTCTGACGGTAACGCCCTGACGGCGACGGCGTCTGGCTTCCGTGCCATCGGCACGCAACGCGGAGGGGCGGCACCCGGCG